>JAIXWE010000010.1 GCA_027482195.1 Alphaproteobacteria bacterium
ATCCGACGTGATCGGCACCAAGGTTGGGCCAACTTTTTTATAAAATTCCCGCGTGCGGCATTTGGCATGATATGCCACCTCAATATGTGTGGCTTGGCTTTGAAAATCATTTAAGTAATGGCGGGTGAAGGTGGGCGAGACCGCATAAACAAAATAATTTCCCCATCCGTCGCGCACCATATCTTCGGAAAGATTGAGCGCACGAAAAGGAACGATGCCGCGCAATAAAGGCGTGCCCGATGCTGTGAGGCACCCGCCTTGCGGCATATCGGCACCGGCCGTTCCGGTTCCCGCAGAATAACCAAAAGGAGGTGATGTCGCCGTGATGTTTGGTTCGGCCGGGCACGGCACGCTAGCAGAAATTTTTGCATACTCCGCCAAAGCACGGGAAATTAGTTTGATTTTCTCTTCGGTTTGAATGCGTTTTGAAGCTTCGATAATCGGCAATGCCAAAGACGCGGCGGCCACCGCGCTCAAGCCGACCAAGGCGATAATAACCGCCAGTTCAACCAAGGTAAATCCACGTGATGAAGATGACGACACAAGCGTATCCTTTTTGAGAATTAACCTTACCCTGTCAAAGGGGGTAGCGCAATATCTTGCAGAAAAAGTGCCGAGATAAACGCCACTTGGTTACTGGCATGCTCCGCTTTGCCCGCTACATGCCGCAGCCGAATCTGGAACACTCACCCATAAGCCATTTACACATCTGCGTGGCGAACGACCGCGCTGGCACCAAAGGTCGCCTTCACCTAAAAGCTCTCCGCAACTGTTGCGGCATTCTCTGAGTGAGTTGGATGGCTGGCACGATGGATCTGGACCCAAATTGGTCGAAGAACAATCGGAATTGATTTGAACCAAGTTCGGGCCCGAACATGTTTGGCTTATGCTACATGCTCCGGTTTGGCAGGTTGGATCATTGGGCTGCAACACAGACACCGCGCAATTTGCGGCACGGTTCATGCGATCTCCGCCTTGGCAGAATGTACCAGGGCTACAGGTTGCGCACACGCCCAAATCTGTTTCTTGGCAATCGGCGCGCAATTGAATGTCGCGGCCATTGCGGCAATAACGAATGGGTGTACACGCCCCGCCGACGCAATAAGATCCATCCGCGCCCAAATGGTCATTGGGGAAATAAAACCAATCGGATTGACCAACAGGGTTCACGAAAGGTGTAATCCGCGCAGTCACTTGGCCATTAAAATATTCAACCGCACCCGTGTCTGACGAGCCCAAAGCGCGTTGTGGTTTTGGTGCGGGCCGGCAATTCGGCGTATCATCCGGATCATTGCCCAAGGCATCCGTGCTAAACCACTGCGCCCCGTTCCAGGTCCATAATCCGTTACAATGATTTTCGCACACGCACGCCTCGAACGGCGCACCGGGTGTGGGTGTTCCGCCCGCGCATGTTGCGTAAACATCACCATTTACTCCGCGCCCGGGCGAAGTAATGTTTTGAACCGTATAATTTCCAGGACCAAAGGCGGTGACTTGGAACACCACACATCCGCGACCCGTACATGGTGTGGGGGACGGCATGCGTTCCATTTCGCAACATGTCGCATTCATCGCATTACAAAAATCAATCGGTTGCGCTCCGCCATATCCGCCAATCACGATATCGGTGCCCAACACACGCGCGCGATCCGCGCCGGAAGCGGCGCATTCTTTCCCGCGATAATTCACATCAAAACGATTTGCCGGAGCCAAGCCCGCGGGGTTTGACGTACATGCATTCGCCCCCGGAGGTGACAGACATGACGATGTCACCACACGGCTTGTTGCGGGTGCGGGTGCGGGGCAATTTGCATTGGCCGCGGCGTTACCCGCACTGTCGCGACAGGTAACCGTGCGTGTTTGTGTTTGTTGATCGGGCGGCGTGCATGTGCCGTTGCTCCACGCCCCAACTTCCCAACTGTAAGTTAATGGAGGTGGTGCACAGGTTGCATCAGCAACACACGAACATGTCTGCGCAAAAATATCCGCCACCAACCACCCGCGGCATGATTTTGTGTTGCATGATATGCGCTCATTTGGAGCACAGTTTAATGTACGGAATATAATTTCTGGTGTCGAGGGCGCGGGCCATTCGACGCAATCTTCATATTCGAAAGTACCACCACAAACACCAACGGCACCGCCGCCGCCACAGGAACGTGTAATGGTTTGGCTTGTCGCTGGTTTAGGTGCTGGGCACAAAATATCCGATTCAACATTGTTGGTCACGACATCGCGGCATGTTACGTTACGCGTTTGCGCTTGTTGGTTTGATCCGGTGCATGGCCCATCAATCCATGCGCCAATTTCCCAACTGTAACGTCCGCCGCCAGCACCACCGACACAATCGCGTCCGCGTATTCTACATGTTGAAGAAACTCCGCGTACTCCGGTCTCTGAAAAACGCGTCACACACAAATTTGCCGGTGGAGTAGTTGAAGGCAAAGTGACAAGATCGCCTGTATTGCTTCCAACGGGACATGCTGGCCCGTATCTCGAAACGTCGCACCGAAGCCCTGCGGTGAGCGTGGTACTAAATTCGTCAATAATTCTTTCTGGGCCCAACAAACAACTATTTGCCTGAGCAGAAGGCGCGAAACCGATAAGCATCAAAAACGCCACAGCCACCAGCGCCAGAAAATTGCTTTTCCGTCCCGCTTTGCTCTTGTGTGTTTTTGTTACCTTTATCATTTTTTGTCCTTCGTATTTATTTTTTAAGTTTATGAACATTCTCTTTTAAATTTTAGCGTCATCAATTTGGAACACACTGGATTCCACCATTCGGAATTGTTGGCTGACCTGGTGCCGGGAATATCGGATATACGCTAAAGCATTCAAACGGTAACGGTGTGCCCGTGGCGCCATTAGGAAGAAGTGCGTTGGCGTCATAAATCGCCTTACATTGCTCAATCGTTGCACCAGGGTTACCCATAAAGTCGAGTAATGGGTTTGCAAAAGCCGTACTGGTGATAGAAGCTGAAGGATAATAAATCGCTCTTATCTCAAAATTAATACCTGGAATAGGACTGAAATTATTACTTCCGTCACCAAAGTTAGTCGGAGGACCACTGTTGGATCTTGATTGATAGGTACAGCATCCGCTTGCGTTTCCTGCGCGCAGATCAGAACAGGCTTGGCCAGCATCTGTTGTTAAAGTACTTCTCCATGGCCCAGTAATAGAAGGTCCAGTCTGGCTACAAATACCCAAAGCCCGCCATGTACAGCCACCCGCCGCGCGTGTCGCGGTACAGCTATCATTCGATCCGCCGCCAGATCCATTACAGCTCCATGTGTACGTTGTTGGGTTGGTTGAAACCGTCGTCGGTGTACCCAAGTTACACAAGTTACTGGATGGAGGTGTCGCATTCGGGAATGTGCCACCCGAAGAGCCACCGCATACACCATTCACCGGTGTCGGGGGAGTAGACGTAGCATCACAACGGAACTGTCTTGTTCTCACTTCACCGGCAGTCGCACAACCTGAGTTTCCGTAAGGATTACCATCACCGGCATATTCCCCGTGGATACAGATATGGCCATCAGGAACATTTGGATTCGGTGTCGTTGATCCGGCACCCGTAAATCCGGCGAAGCTTGTACAATCTGTGTCAAGTTCTTGCGCTGGGCGTTGGAAACGGCATCCAGAAAAGCCCACATCAACCCAGGTACACACAGGAGTTGGAGGCTCACGTGTCGCTGTACAGCTTGAGTTTGTGCCGCCATTCGCGCCATTACAGCTCCATGTGTACGTCGTCGCGTTGGTCGAAACCGTGGTTGGTGTGCCCACGTTACACAGATTGCTGGATGGAGGTGTCGCATTCGGGAATGTGCCACCCGATGAGCCACC
>JAIXWE010000012.1 GCA_027482195.1 Alphaproteobacteria bacterium
ACACCTGACCGGCTTTATGAATTTGCAAAAACGGCCGCACCACGCGGTATAAAAGTGATTATTGCGGGGGCTGGTGGCGCGGCACATTTACCCGGCATGACGGCAAGCCTCACCCACCTTCCCGTGTTGGGTGTTCCGGTGGAAAGCCACGCCCTCAAAGGGCAAGACAGCTTGTTATCCATTGTGCAAATGCCGGCGGGAATTCCGGTGGGCACCTTGGCGATTGGCAAGGCGGGCGCCATCAACGCCGCCCTTTTGGCGATCAGTATTTTGGCCGTGCATGACACCCATTTGACTGAAAAGCTTCAAGATTACCGCACCACCCAAACCGCGAATGTGGCGGAAGCTCCGAATTAAGGCGCTGGCGACGCAGGCGGTGTACCCTGTGAGATCATATCAAAACTTGAGCGAATAGCTTGAATCTCAGCTTGCTTTCTTTTAAGCCACAAACCCAATCCGGCATCCGTCAAACCGCGCACAGCGTTAGGCGCGCTTATAATTCTTTCCACCTGATCGATTGAATCTAATGTGTCAATTTTATCCGCAATCCATCTCCCGTGGTCACGTTTTGAAAGAGCCAAGACAATATGCGGTGCACTCAAAATTTCAGTGACCTGATCATTATCAAAATCTTTAATTTTTCCGACAAACCATTTCGCTTGGTTATAACTTACAAGCCGCAATGCAATATTTGACTTTAACAAAGCCGCCGTAAACAAATCACGCCCTTGCTCGCCTTGCTTATGATAAAGCGTGTCAAGAAATCTCACAACATCATCAGCATCATGCGAAAATAACTTTTCAAACGCGCTCTCATCATTCAGCAAATGTGAAAAAGCCTTAAGACCTTCTTGTGTCACACTCACCATACCGAAAACTTCTCTTGCCACATTCCCTGTACTGCGTTTCATTCCTTCATGATAAAACATACGACTATTCCCTTTCTCGTTATAAATTTTTTCTGAGTACCATTTTACTGCGGCCCCTGAATTGCGGGGGCCACTGAACCAGCTTTGCTCGCCCTCATTGCCTCTTGCTTTTCCTTGAGCCAATCCCCAAATGCCGCGCGGACTAAACCATCGTAAACCCTGGAAGAATTAAAAATTTCCGTGCTCAAAACTTTTGTCACCTGGTCTTGATCCAAATTATCAAGAATCTTTATAAGCCATGGTATAGCCTTCTCCCTCGAAAGCCCCTCTATAGCACCTTTTGTGCTTAAAATTTCTGTTATTTGATCATTATCAAGCTCTTCAATTTTTTTAATCAACCAAGAACCCATTGGGTTACTGTATTCCAGACCTATTTTTTCTACATTATTTGGTACGCGCAAAATCTCCACCACTTGATCATTGCTGAGTTTATCCAAACGCGACTCCAACCATCGTCTTTTACCACCCAGCATAAGCTTATCTATCACTTTTAGGTTTATCATAGCCTTCACAAACAACTCGCGCGCTTGTTCACCTTCCGTGTTAAAGAGAGCCCCTAAAAACGAAGCTGCAGGCTCAACACTGTTGTAAATTATAGAATCATTAAGAAAGCCTTCGCATAAAAAACGTTCGAGTCTAGTTGGGGTATCAAGAATAGATGCAAATATCTCAAGCCCCTCTTCCGTGACGCTCGGAGCCGATACCATTCCAAAGATATCTCTTGCTGATTTACTCATACAAACATTCCTTCTCTCATAAACTTTTCTTTATACTCTTTTTACTGCGGGCCATGGATTGCGGGGGCTACTGAACCAGCTTTGCTCGCCCTGATTGCCGCCTGCTTTTCCTTGAGCCAATCCTCATGTCCTGCATCGATTAAAGCACGAGAAACTCCCGGCGAACTCAAAATTTTTGCTGCCTGATCAAGATCGAGCGTGCCAAGTTTTCTTAAAACCAAATGATCGTTCCTCCAAAACTCAAGAAGTTGCGGAACAGCCTGATGTGCACATAAAACCTTTGTCGCCTGATCTTGATCTAACTTATCAAGAGTCTTTGTAAGCCATAAAATAGTCTTCTCCCCAGAAAACGTTTTGATGGCGCCTCTTGTGCTCAAAATTTCTGTTATTTGGTCATTATCAAGCTCTTCAATTTTTTGAATCATCCAAGAGCGCAATGGATTACTATATTCTAAACCTATTCTTTCAAGATTATTTGGCACACATAATATCTTTACAACTTGATCATCGCTAAGTTTATCCAAACGCGACTCTAGCCAGTTTCTTTTACCACCCAGCATGAGCTTATCTATTACCTCATGATTCATCATTGCTTTTACAAACAAATCACGCGCTTGCTCACCTTGCGTGTTAAAGAGAGCTTCCAAGAAAGAGGCAGGAGCATCAACATTATCGTAATCGATAGAATTATTTACAGCACTTTCAGATAAAAATTGTCTGAGTTTTGTTCGGCTATTAAGAAAAGATGCAAATTCCTCAAGCCCCTCTTGCGTAACGCCCCATGTAGCGCCCCGGGTTGTTACCATTCCAAAGATATCACTTACTGATTTACTCATATGAATATTCCTTCTTTCATAAACTTTTCTTTATACTCTTTTTACTGCGGCCCATGGATTGCGGGGGCCGCGGCAGTAGCAACGCCATGACTTCTGACTAAATTATATTTTGGTCCAGCAATATCTGCGATTTTCGCAACTTGCTCTTCGGATAAGCGGCAAAAGGTATCTTTAAGCCAGTCTAATTTAAAAAACTTCTCTGTGATGCTGTAGATAAAGTTATAGTCGCTTAAAATCTCAGCGACATGATTATTCGGCAATTGATCAATCTTGCTCATAACCCATTCTATCTTTCCCTTATATCCAAGCTCTATTGATGTTTGGCCGTTTAAAACTTGCGATACTTGCTCGTCAGATAAGCCGCTAAGTTTATTCATGACATACTCTTCAAAACCTGTTTTTACCAAATACTGCGCAACCTTGCTCAACGCTATAGCCGCTTTATCATCGGTACACTTATCTATGTACTCAATAAACCACTCTGCGCAATTACCATATTCAATAAGCTCAAATGCAAAATCAGATGCGAATGTGAAGGCTTCATCATCGGTCATGCGATCTAGTTTTTTAATAAACCATACGGACTGTTCACGATCCAATAATTGATTAAGCAATGCTGTGGAAACTTCGTGAACCGAAATATCAGGAAAATATTGATCAAGCTTTTTTTTGACCCACTCAGCCTGACCAAAACTTGCAAAGCAATTTAAAATATCTTGCGATTTTGAAACATCTTCTACTTTTAAAACAAAACGAGTCTCGTTCTCCGTTAATTCATCAATCTTTTTTATAAACAGTTTTGATCGATCGCCTGAAACAATAAGGCGCGGCAAACCAACCGCCAAAGTCTTGACATACAAATCGTGTGCTCTGTCACCCTCGGTATGAGAAAGCGCGTCAAGAAAATCAAAAAAATTACTTGGCTTCGCGAAAAGAAGTAAGTTTATTTTTTGATTATCTTTTAAGATGTCCTCCAGCATATCCAATCCTTCATCTGTGACGGTCATATCCAATCCTTCATCTGTGACGGTTGGCTGGGTAACTTTTTTAAAAACTTCCAAGACGTGAATCATCTCAAACTCCTATTTTTACGCCGCTTTCTAACTGTATGTGTGTGACGTGTTTACACCTTAAGTAAAAGTTATGTCAAGAAAATATGCGACTGACTCACACAAAAATTCTAACATCCGTATCTTTACCCTTTTCCCGGTTTGGGACTCATGACACACTCAATTTTTTGCAAGAAAGTTTTGCCATAATGAAAAAAGAAATGAAAAGACCCCCCATCCGGCTTGGCATCCTCGGCGGCGGCCAATTGGGGCGGATGTCAGCGCTGGCGGCGGCGAATTTGGGAATTAAAACAACGATTTATGCGCCAGAAGAGAACAGCCCCGCTTTTGACGTCACCCAAAATCACATTATCGCGGATTATGGTGATAAAAAGGCCTTGAAGAAATTTGCAGAATCGGTTGACGTGGTCAGCTATGAGTTCGAGAATATTCCTTTAGAAACAGTGCGTTATTTGGAAAAATTCACACAAGTTCTTCCTCGCCCCGCTCTTTTGGAAGTGTCGCAACATCGCCTTAAGGAGAAACAGTTTTTGAATGATTTGGGGATTCCCACCGCCCGCTGGGCCGCGATTATGGAACCCCAAGATATGAATGAATTTCATACAGATCACAAACTTTATGAATCTATTTTAAAAACCGTCCGTTTTGGCTATGACGGCAAGGGTCAGGCAAGATTGTCGAAAACCGATGATTGCAAACGTATCTGGAAAAAATTCAAGCAAGATATTATGATTGCTGAAGAAGTCATTGATTTTAAACATGAAATTTCGGTCATTATTGCGCGCGATATCTTCGGCAAAACGGCGATTTATGACCCAAGCCGCAACATCCACACAGATCATATTTTGGATGTATCGATCGTGCCCAGCGGCCTTTCGGAAGCCGTTCTTAAAAAGGCAAGAAATTACACACAGAAAATCGCCGATGCCGTTGATTTAGTTGGAGTTTTAGCGGTTGAGTTCTTTGTAACCAAAGACGATAAAGTTTTGGCCAATGAAATCGCCCCACGCACCCATAATTCCGGGCATTGGACGATTGACGCCTGTACCGTTTCACAATTTGAAAATCATGTGCGCTGCGTGTGTGGCCTTCCCGTGGGTTCGGCAAAACGTCACAGCAACGCCATCATGAAAAATCTGATTGGTGACGCGATTTATAGTACAGATCAGTATCTTAATTCCCGCGATTTTGTTGTTCATAACTATGGCAAGAGCGACGCCAAACCCGGGCGCAAAATGGGGCATGTCACCCAGATTTTTCCCCTCTCACCACTTTCGCCGAAACTCAAATCACGCTAAGTTCCCCGCATGAGGAGACTTTAGAAAATGCCACATATTATTGTTGAGTATTCCCAAGGATTAAAAAGCGCCTTTAGTATCGCGAGCATGCTTAAGGACTTGCACAACTCAATCGACGGCATGCATGGCGTAACACTCGACCGAATTAAAACTCGCGCCCATGCAGCGGAAGATTTTTTAGTGGGTGAGGATGATCAGTTTGCTGGTTTCGTTCATATTGATTTACGCCTTATGCCCGGACGCACCGATGAGCAACGCCGCGAACTCTCAGAAGCTCTTCTCAAAGCAGCAAAGCCACATCTTGTAAAACGTGTTGCGCTGACAATTGAAACAAGCGAATTACACGGACCCTCTTATCAATCCTAATGAATTTACTTCAATGATTTTTTAGAAAGTCCTTACCATGACCCAGCCCGCCCGCACCACCGATACAACCGCCATCCGTACGGAGACCGATTCATTTGGCCCGATTGACGTGCCCGCAGCCAATTATTGGGGTGCGCAAACGCAACGCAGTATCGGCAATTTCAAAATTGGCGGCGAACGCATGCCCGTGCCATTAATCCGCGCCTTGGGAATCATCAAACGCGCGGCCGCCGAAGCCAACATGGCGTTGGGCGCGTTAGATCAATCAATTGGCAACGCCATCATTCAAGCCGCGGATGAGGTTATTGACGGCGCGATGAATAATGAATTTCCGTTGGTGGTGTGGCAAACCGGTTCAGGCACACAAACCAACATGAACGCGAATGAAGTGATTTCAAACCGCGCGATTGAATTGATGAATGGTGTGATGGGAAGTAAAAAACCTGTTCACCCGAATGATCATGTCAATATGGGGCAATCATCAAATGACACATTTCCAACGGCCATGCATATCGCCGCGGCCGAGCAAGTTTATCATGAGCTTATCCCCGCGTTGGAATATCTGCACGCCGCGTTGGACAAAAAAGCAACCGCGTTTGACAAGATTGTCAAAATCGGCCGCACCCATTTGATGGACGCAACCCCCTTAACCTTGGGCCAGGAATTTTCAGGTTACGCGACACAAATCAAATTCGGAATTGAACGCGTAAAAAACACCTTGCCGCGCATTTATATGTTAGCCCAAGGCGGCACCGCCGTTGGCACGGGGATTAACACCAAACGCGGCTTTGCCGAGAAATTTGCCGCCCAGGTGGCCGCGATTACCAGCCTTCCTTTTGTCACCGCCCCCAATAAATTCGAAGCCTTGGCCGCGCATGATGCGATGGTGGAATTATCGGGCGCGTTGAATGTTCTTGCCACGTCGCTCATGAAAATTGCGAATGATATTCGCATGCTTGGTTCCGGCCCACGGTGCGGCATTGGTGAAATTATTCTGCCTGAAAACGAACCCGGGTCATCGATTATGCCCGGCAAAGTCAACCCCACACAATGCGAAGCGATGACGATGTGTTGCGCGCAAGTCATGGGGAACCATGTGGCTGTGACCATTGCCGGGAGTAATGGGCATTTTGAATTAAACGTGTTCAAGCCGGTGATTATTTTCAACGTGTTGCAATCCATTCGTTTGATCGCGGATTCGTGTCGTTCGCTCACCGATAATTGCATTGTTGGAATTGAGGCGGACGAAGTGCGCATTCAAAAATTGATGCAAGAAAGTTTGATGTTGGTGACCGCACTCAACCCGCATATTGGCTATGATAACGCCGCGAAAATTGCCAAAAAAGCCCATCACGAAGGCACATCCTTAAAAGAATCCGGTATTGCCTTAGGCCTTTTAACAGCCGAGCAATTTGACCAATGGGTCAAACCCGAAGACATGATTAACCCTACATAATTTATCCTAAATGAATTGAGAATATATGTTACGTCGTCGCTCTATGACCATTCATGGTCACCGCACCAGTATCACATTGGAACCCGAATTTTGGGAAGCTTTGCAAGATTTGGCACATCAACAACATATGTCATTGGCCGGACTTGTGTCACACATTGACCAAGGCCGCACACCTGACACAAATCTTTCCAGTGCGTTGCGTGTTTACACGTTGAAATCGTGCCGCCGCTTACCGGAATAAACCCTCAATCGCTTTTTGCGTGTTTGGATCGCCCAAGATATTTTTTAAGGCATCTTGAGGTGTCGCGGGTTGAGCCGGTTGTGCAGGTTGTGCAGGTTGTTCAACCGGTGCAGCCTCACCATCCGGCGCAGGTGTGGTTGCGGGAGAAGTTGCGGCATCAGGTGCTGCGCCACCCATCGGAATGCCAAAACGTTTTTCAAGCTCTTTGCCGATAAGTTTTTGCACTTTTTTCTGGGCCCGGTCGCGCAGATAATTCTCAATAATACTTCCCCCCGTTTGCAACGGATTATCAAGAGGGCCAGAGATCACGAAATCAAACGGCGGAATGTCCGTGTTCTTCACGGTCATGGTATTTTTTAAATCAATCGTCCAACGCGGTAAATTCACATTCCCGGTGCTTTCAATCTTTGAGGTCGGGCCATCAAGATTGAGTTTTGTGAAATTCACAACACCGCCCGCAATATCATACGCCACATCCATTGTGGTGAATTCAGTTTGGCCTTTTTGAAAGCTTGAGAACAAACTTCCCGCGCGCTCCAACGGCTTAAAACTTCCGCGTGCGGTCTCCGCCAACGCGCCCGCATCGACACCTTTGACAATCACATCCTTGCCGGTGATCGACCCATTGCCCGATAACGATTGCACCAACGCCGCCGGCGAGACACCATTTGCCGCAATTTTTGTTTGCATGGTGGTAATTGTGCCATTGATGGTGTCGGACGATTTGCTGG
Source organism: Alphaproteobacteria bacterium (assembly GCA_027482195.1). Classification (GTDB taxonomy): domain Bacteria; phylum Pseudomonadota; class Alphaproteobacteria; order Micavibrionales; family Micavibrionaceae; genus Micavibrio_B. The sequence continues at coordinate 7,665 of JAIXWE010000012.1, forward strand.
TTAACGCAGATTGCAATTGTCGCGCATCAATATTATTCATGATCGCGTTCCAATTAAACACAACGCCGTCACTGTCGGACGCGCCGCCTTTTAATTCGCCATTCATTTTAGCCGATCCGCCAAACACGTCGGCACCCATATCAGCAACCGTCAAATTTCCGTTTTTCAAAACGAAATTCAAATTTGCATTTTGAAAGCGCCATAAATTTTTGGTGATGCTGTCCGCCGTGATTTTCAAATCCGCCTCGAATGCGCGCATCCAAGCCGTATTAATCGCTTCACGTGACCACCGCGCGCCGCCACCCGCATTTGATGTCGCACCACCCCCAGACGCTAGCGCAGGCGCAGATCCAGACGTTTCGGTGAAATTCAAACTTCCGAAATTTAATTGCCCCGCAACTTGCGGAATTTTGCCTTGGGTAATAGCCACATCCCCCGCGACATCGCCGCGCCCAAGATTTCCCTTGATCGCCTTAAGATTAATCACCTGATCTGCCCACGACACGGTTGAAGACACATTCAACGACCCATTTAAACCACTAATCGCCACATATTGCGGGTTAAAGGTGCGGATCGCTTTGGTGATATCGGGGTGCGACACCGACAATTTCACAG
>JAIXWE010000050.1 GCA_027482195.1 Alphaproteobacteria bacterium
AGCACGGATCAAAAAACCGGTCAGCGTTCGGGTGGTAGTAAATGGACGGGACAAAGATCCACCAACAAAACAGGCGCAAGCAAGCCATCATCAGGTGGTGGGCAAGCCCCACGCCGTTACTCTTCGTTCAAGAATTCTTGAAAAAAGATTACAAAATAAATGAATTCAGATTCAGGTGAGGGCAGCGCTCTCACCTGAATTTTTATGTGAGGTATTTTAAAAATTATCGAGGAAGTAAAACCGCATAAAAAACATAAAGATTTGGATCGCGATCAAAATAATTCATGCACGCTTCCATGTGACCGGGGTCAAGAGTTGTGTCCCCGCCCGATACAGATGACCAGTCCGCCCAGCCAGGATAAGGATCAGAAAACGTTCCATTAAACTCTGCATGAATGTGATCTCCATTACGATGTGGAGGTTGGCCGCCGGGATTATTCACACCAATACGTTGATTAATCTCACGGCATAAATTTCCATCTGTTATCCCTAAAATCATGGTTAAATCACCACGGTTATTCCCAATACGGCTTATACCCCATGTCGCGTTATATATTGGGTTGCTGTAGGGCCCGTAAACACCTTGCCCTTGCACGCGTGATAAATATGTCCATGCTGACTGTCCACCACCATTATTGTGAAAAACGTGACATGAAAAATTAGTTGGACTGTTAGGATTAAAGTAAGCCCCAGAGCCACTAAATGGCGGCGGCTCAAAACTTAATTGATTTTCAGCACAGCCATTGAGAACTAATCTTTGCACTGCTGATCTCAGCCCGGTGACATATTGTAAAATCTGCGCGGCAGCTGCACTGCGCTGTTCAACACTTGCATTCGTATCTCCGCTGCGCAGGCTTGAACTAATCGCGAAGGAGAGGGCAGCGAATAATGCCACAGCGATTAAGATCAGAAATAAAACATTTCCGCGTTGTGTATGGCGGCGGGTTCGACAAAGTGTCATGTGAAAGTCCCAGTCTTAGAATTACTTTCAAAGTTTTGCATTGAAAGTGGGGAAATACAATATCTCAATTAATCTATTGAGGTATTTCATTAATCACCGAGGAAGTAAAACCGCATAAAAAACATAAAGATTTGCATCACGATCAAAATAATTCATGCACGCTTCCATGTGACCGGGATCAAGCGTCGTGTCTCCACCCGATACAGATGACCATTCAAAAAATGATGGATAAGGATCACTAAAGCTTCCAGCAAAAGGTGTATGAATATGGCTTCCATTGCGATGTGGAGGTTGGCCGCTTGGGTTATTCACCCCAAGGCGTTGATTGAGCTCTCTGCATAAATTTCCATCTGTCATACCTAAAATCATTGTTAAATCACCACGGTTATTTCCAATACGACTTACACCCCATGTCACGTTATACAAGGGGCTCCTATAAGAGCCAAAGACGTTCTGGCCTTGTATTTGTGTTTGATAGAACCATGGGCTTTGCCCGCCACCGTTATTGTGAAAAATGTGACATGAAAAATTAGCTGGACTGTTGGGATTAAAGTAAGCACCTGAACCACTGAATGGGGGGCCTTCAAAACTCAATTGCTGTTCAGTACAGCCACTCAGGATCAATCTTTGTATTGTAGACCTTAATCCTGAGGCATATTGAAGAATTTGTGACGCTGCCGCGCTACGTTGTTCAACACTCGCATTCGTATCTCCGCTGCGCAGGCTTGAACTAATCGCGAAGGAGAGGGCTGCGAATAATGCCACAGCGATTAAGATCAGAAATAAAACATTTCCGTTCTGTGTATGGCGGAAGGGGCGACAAAGTGTCATGTGAAAGTCCCAGCTTTGAAACTATTTCCTAATTATCGCATTCAAAGGGGTAGAATACAATATCTCAAATAAATGCAAGGGATAAAACAAATGGCGGAACGGGAGGGATTCGAACCCTCGATACGGTGTTACCCGTATGACGATTTAGCAAACCGTTGCCTTCAGCCTCTCGGCCACCGTTCCAGCATGATTTTATTCATAGAGTTTTAGCAATCTCAGCCTGTGAAGGCAAGAAGATTAAAATTGATCGCGTTGATTGCTCAATTGCGGGGTTAAATCTCTCTCAAGAATGACGACAAAGGCCTCGCGGTTAAAAAATAACAAGGTACGGCGATTTTCACGAACAATTTCACGAACACGCCACCCCAAAGCCGCATGCTTATTCAAAAATTCCTGAAACCGCTCTGGGTCAACCTTTGACTCACCCAAAAGAATCGAGCCAAGCAAAGCTTCGCGGTATAAAATAACCTTATATTCAAAACGCTGTGACATTATTTTCTCCTTAATCTTTTGGTAAAAATCCTTGTGATTGTCTGTTCCACAAACGGGAATATAAACCACCCTTTGCTAATAATTCATGATGCGTGCCATCTTCGACAATACGTCCATCATCCATCACAATCAACCGGTCCATCCGCATCACAGTTGATAAACGGTGCGCAATCGCAATGACGGTGCGATTTTCCATGAGTGGATAAATTTGCTCTTGCACCACTGATTCAATTTCACTATCCAAGGCTGAGGTCGCCTCATCAAGAAGCATGATGGGTGCATCTTTGAGAATCAAACGCGCAATTGCAATGCGCTGGCGTTGTCCGCCGGAAAGTTTCACGCCGCGCTCACCAACACGTGCCTCATAACCCATACGCCCATCTTTATCTTTTAATTGAAGGATAAAATCATGTGCGGCGACTTTTTTTGTGGCGGTAATCACATCATCAAAAGTCAAGCCGGGGCGCGCATAAAGAAGGTTATCGAGAATGGATCGGTTAAACAGCGAGGGCTCTTGGGTCACCATACCAATTTGAGCACGCAGTGAGTCTTGTGTGACATCTTTTACATCATACCCATCAATTTTAATCTGGCCCCTTTGCACATCATAAAAACGAAGAATGAGATTGACGAGGGTTGTTTTGCCTGCACCACTAGGGCCCACCAATCCCACTTTTTGTTTGGCAGGAATATCGAGCGTCAAGCCATCAAAAATTTTTCGTCCGCTTTGGTAAACAAAACCAATATTCTGAAACTGAATTTGCCCTTGCGTGATTTTGATAACTCCTGCCTCATCTTTGTCTTTGATAGAGACGGGTCGTTGCAGCAATTCAAGCGCGTTCAGGATTGTGCCGTAATTCTCAGTTAAGGTTGATGCTTGATTAAGAACCCAGGCAAACAACATGCGAACGCGAAGAACAAGAGGGAAGAGCGCAATAAACATTCCGATTTCAACGGCTCCCTTTGACCAAAGCCAAATAGCAACCGCGATCATAATTCCTGCAAAAATAGAATTGATCGTGTAATTCAGAACTGTTGCACTCACGAGAGTTTTATTTTTTTCAAAAACTTGAGCTTGATGCCGATTCAAAAAGCCCATGAATCCATAATTCTCATCAATTGGTTTTGAAAACAACTTTGTTAAACTTATGTTGGTAATAATATCAACGCAGCGCCCAAGAGCCGAAGAATAAGTCTCGCTTGAGAGTTCGGATTTTCGGGCAACAATCGGCGCAAAAGAACCAATCACGCCAAATGAGAGAAAGGCCCAGATGAGCATGAGAACGCCCAACAGCCAATGCATCGAAAAGGCGACAATTGTTGTGGTGATAAAAAATAAAATGACATACCACAACTCGCGAACAATTGTTGCCATGAAATCATAAGATGATCGACCAATATCAAAAAGTTTTGATCCAACCCGGCCGGCAAGGTCATTGGCAAAAAAGTCAATTGATTGACCCGAGATATGATTCATCGCACGAAAACGCGTTCGGGCAACAGATTTCGACGTTAAAAAGGAATGCACCGTGAATTCAAAGGATTCAAAAATAAGGACAAAAATGATTGCGAAAAGGATGAATAATACAAACTCAGTCTCTAATAAAATATTCGCGGGCGAGATTTCACCTTTGGTGAGTTTTTCGGTGAATTGTCCAAGAAAGTAAAGGGATGCGGGCTCAACAACTGATCCAATTGTTGAAAGTATAAAAAAGAGATTCCAACGCCAGCGATCAAGCTTGTAAATTTGACGAAACAGGGCAAAGGGCGTTGCCGGAAATTCCTGTGGCAACGAATCCTGTGGTGTTAGCTCAAGAAAGCGTTTAAAAAACTGGTTCATAAAATTATGAAAGTTTTTTCTTGAGGATATCGTTGATGATCGCGGGGTTACCTTTTCCAGCCATCTGTTTCATCACTTGTCCAACGAAAAATCCAAACATTTTGTCCTTACCGGCTTTATACTCGGCAACATTTTCAGGATGTGCTGCCAAAACATCGTCGATCACTTTTTCGATTGCACCCGTGTCGGTCACCTGACGCAATCCTTTTTCTTCAACGATTTTTTCTGCGTCTTTGCCACTATTCATCATTTCTACGAATACATCTTTGGCGATTTTACCAGAGATGGTCGCATTGAGAATCAAATCAATCAGGCCCCCAAGTTGTTTCGCGGTGACAGGGCTTTCTGTGAGGTTCAGGCTCTGTTTGTTTAATGCGCCTAAAAGCTCATTGATAACCCAGTTTGCAGCCATTTTTGCATCACGGCGC
>JAIXWE010000067.1 GCA_027482195.1 Alphaproteobacteria bacterium
ACAAGGTCGCGTGATTCGAGTGCCGTGAAAATTGCTTGGCGAATACGATCCAAAGTTGGACGCACACCTTCATGAGATGGCGTTATCAAACGGCGGCCACGAAATTGTCCCGCAACAATGCGCATTTATTGAATGCCGAGTTTTAAGCGCAAATCTTTGGGAAGTTGTTCCCGAATGGTGGCGGGGCGTAGCTCAATCATCAACCCTCGCTTTAATTTTCCCAACTGAAACGGGCCATAAGAAACACGGATGAGACGATTTACTTTTAACCCTATCGCCTCCATCACATTACGTACCTCGCGGTTTTTTCCTTCCTGAATAGCAACAGAAACCCACGCATTTGCACCTTCTTGCGTGCGTTCTAACTTCGCCTCAACCGGGCCGTAAGAAACGCCGCGCCAGGTAATTCCTTTTTTTAAGCGTGCCAATTTTTCTGGTGTCACATTCCCCATGACACGCGCGCGATAACGACGAATAAGACCCGTGCTGGGCAATTCCAAATAACGCTTTAACTCACCATCGTTGGTCAAAATTAATAAACCTTCGGTGTTCATATCCAATCGCCCAACGGTGACAAGACGTGGAACGCCGCGCGGCAAGAGATCAAAAACAATCGGACGATTCTTGGGATCAGAGGTGGTTGTTAAAAATCCCGCAGGTTTATGAAGCAAGAAAACGCGCGTCGCTTGTTTCTTTAAAACCGTTCCGCGATCAATACGGATGTCATCCGCTTCATGCACCAAGGTGGCGGGTGTCATGACCACCTCACCATTCACGCGCACGCGACCAGCCAAAATCAGCTCTTCCGCATCGCGGCGCGAACACGCGCCCGCCCGTGCCATGACCTTGGCAATACGTTCCCCTTTTGCTACCTGAAACGGAATATCCTTTTCCGCGATCTCCTTCGGTGCACTTTTTTTCCGCTGAATGCGGGGTGGGCGCTTAACCTCTGGTTTGCCTTGGGATTTAGCTTGAGGCTTGCCCTGAGGTTTGGCTGCTTTATTTTTTGGGTGTGGCGAACGCGGCATTGTGATAAATCTTCCCTATGACTTTGCAAAATGATTTCCATCATACGGCAATGCGTCACGCTCTCCAAGAGGCGATCGCAGCCGGAGCGCGCGACGAAGTCCCCATTGGCGCCATTTTAGTTGATAGCCGCACGGGGGAAATTTTGGCCCGCAACGGCAACCGAACGCGAGAGCTTTCTGATCCCACAGCCCACGCCGAAATTCTTGTGATCCGCGAAGAATGCGCGCGCCGCAAAGTACAACGCCTTGACCATTGCACGCTTTATGTGACGTTAGAACCCTGCCCACACTGTGCGGCCGCCATCAGTTTCGCACGCATTGACACCATTATCTTCGGTGCACCCGACCCCAAAAGTGGCGGCGTGGTTTCTGGGCCCAAGCTTTATACCCATCCACAATTACATCATAAGCCTACGGTCATAGAAGGTATTTTAGAGCAAGAATGTGGGGATATTTTACGTGATTTTTTTGCAAAAAAACGGCGCGAAAAATAAAATCACAAAGCGCGGTATGCGATATCGGACCGAAAAAATCCGTCGGCAAAATCAATATCTTGAAGAGCGTCATAGGCAAAAGAGCGTGCTTGCTGAATATCTTTTCCCACCGCACAGATATTTAAAACGCGCCCGCCAGCAGCGACAAGTTTTTCATTTTCTTTTTTTGTACCCGCGTGAAAAATTTTCACATGTTCATTATTAATAGGATGCAGCGTTATTTCACCACCAATCTGTGGCTTATCAGGATAGCCGCGCGCGGCCATAACAACACAAATTGCGGGATCCGGTGTCCAATTAATTTTTGGAAGGCTGCTAAGCTTTTGTTGGCTTGCCGCATATAAAATCTCCACCAAATCTGATTGAAGGCGTAACATTAATGTCTGGCACTCCGGATCACCAAAACGCACATTAAACTCTAATAACCTCACAAAACCATCTTTTATCATTAGCCCGGCAAATAATACGCCTGTGAAGGGCGCACTTTTCTCAGCCATTTTTTTCAATGTCGGGGTGATGATCTCGGCCATAATTTTTTCTTCAAGCTCAGATTTCATGAGCCGCGCATGGTAATAATCCCCTATACCGCCCGTATTCGGGCCCGTGTCACCATCACCAACACGTTTATGGTCTTGAGCCGAACCAAAAGGAATGGCAGTTACACCATCACAGATTGCAAAAAAACTTATTTCCTCACCCTCAAGAAATTCTTCGATAATAATTTCTTGGGAAGCTGCGCCAAATTTTTGGTCTTGCAACATATCGCGCACAGCTTGCTCGGCCGTTGTAAGATCCATCGCAACCACAACACCTTTTCCGGCCGCCAAACCGTCCGCTTTGATGACAATCGGCGCGCCCTTTTCCCGTACATAAGATAAAGCCGCATCGACATCGCGGAAACGCTTAAAAAACGCGGTGGGAACAGAGCTTTCGGTTGCAATTTCTTTCATGAAGGCCTTTGAGCCTTCAAGCTGTGCCGCATTTTGCGATGGCCCAAAAACGGGAATATCTCTTGCGCGCAATTTATCCGCCAACCCTTCCACCAGCGGGGTTTCCGGCCCCACAATCACAAGATTAATTTTTTCCCTTAAACAAAAATCACAAATTTTTTCGTGATCATGAACAGGAATATCTGTGCACACAGCCAATTCTTGCATACCGGGATTTCCAGGAATGCAATAAAGAGCTTCGCATAAAGGGGAGCGTGAAATTTTGTAAGCCAAAGCATGCTCACGCCCACCCGACCCGATCACAAGAATTTTCATTACCGATCATCTTTCATCAAAAGTAAACTGACATTCCCGCCCAAAGCGGAGATATTATTTGTAATTGTTTTTTCATGTGCAAAGCGATGAAGATAATAAGGCCCGCCCGCTTTTGGCCCCGTGCCTGATAACCCCATGCCACCAAAAGGTTGCACGCCCACCACCGCACCCGTCATACTTCGATTGATATAGATATTTCCAGCCATGATCGCATGACTCATATGCATACTGCGTTTTTGTAATCGTGATTGCACACCAAAAGTAAGGCCATAACCAGTGCTATTAATATCATGAATAATCTTTTCAAGATTTTGTGATTCATAAGAAATAACATGCAAAATTGGTCCAAAATTTTCTTTATCTAGCACGCCAAGATGGGAAATTTCATATGCTGCTGGCGGTACAAAAAATCCGCGCGCATCCACATCATGGCATTGAAAAATTTTTCGGGCTGTTTGATCCAATGTTTGAAGATGTTGCTGTAACAATTTTTGGGCGTCCGCATCAATCACGGGACCAATATCGTTCCCCCAATCACATGGATTACCAACTTTCAGTTCGCGCATGACCCCTTTCAAAAGATGTTCAAATTGGGAAAAGATATCTTTTTGTATATAAACAACGCGCAAAGCCGAACACCGTTGCCCCGCCGATCCGAAAGCCGAGGTAACAATATCATCAACCGTTTGTTCCAAAAGAGCGGTTGAATCAACAATCATCACATTTTGCCCGCCAGTTTCCGCAATAAACGGAACAATTGGGCCCTCCTTCGCCGCCAGCGCACGATTAATTGCGCGCGCAACAACGGTGGATCCAGTAAAGGCAACGCCCGCCACATCTTTATGCGCAACCATCAAAGAACCAAGCGATCCATCGCCTAATAAAAGTGTCAATGTTTCGGGTGGAATTCCGGCGGCAAAAAATTCTTTTACAACCTCACATGCGATCAAAGGTGTTTGCTCAGCCGGCTTACAGATCACTGCATTTCCGGCCATTAAGCTTGCCGCAATTTGCCCGACAAAAATGGCCAAAGGAAAATTCCACGGACTGATGCATACAAACACACCACGCCCATGAAACGTGAAAGAGTTATCTTCACCCGTATAACCGGGCATTCTGATCCCGCGTGAATCAAAAAGTTTTTGACCTTCTGCGGCATAGTAACGGCAAAAATCAATCGCTTCGCGTAGCTCCGCAATCGTATCATTCAATGTTTTGCCGGCCTCAACCTGAAGCCGTGCAATCCAAAGCGGAGCGTTACCCTCAAGACGATCCGCCATATTATTCAAAACTTCGGCGCGTTTTGATGCAGATTGTTGTGACCATATTTCAAAGCCGCGTTGCGCCACATGAAACGCGGTTGCAACTTGATCCGGGGGTGAGACAAATACGGAAGGTAATTTATAACCGATATCATGAGGAGCGTGCGGCGTGTAAGGACTTCCCATCTTGGCCGGCTGACCTTTAATCAACGGGGCCGCTTCCTCAAAAATTTTAATGGGGGGTTGAAGAGCCTGGCGCACACGTACATCTGCCACATCAAAACCTTGGGAATTTTTACGATTCGAGAAAATACTTTTTGGAAGTGGAATGGAAGGATGGCGATATAATTTTTGTTTTTGAATAGCGGCGACAATATCGTGTGCCAA
>JAIXWE010000020.1 GCA_027482195.1 Alphaproteobacteria bacterium
ACGCGTGACCACCGTGCATCGGGTTGATCGCTGTTATATTTGCGGGCAACTTTGCGCATAAGGCTCTCTAAACGCTCTGCGCTTAAAGAGGGGTTTTCCAACGCCTGTTGAAAGCGATTAAGGGCAACATGCACGGCATAACCAGCAAAATCGGTGTTTGTCACGCCGCCTGAGTCAACAACCATCGCATACACAGTATTCGCGTCCTCAATTTCGGAACGCACATTATCTAAGATTACTGAGCAACTCATGGTGTCCTCCTTTTGGTTTGTTATTAGAACATCCACAATTGCCTCCACTTCCCTGCCGTCTTTGGCCTGTTGTTTTTATTTTTTGTAATAAAATTACAAATTTGTCGGATAAAAAGACAAATTGTAACTCTATTTCGATGGTGTATGTATCGAATGTATCAGTCTTTTGCGGATCATGCAAACTTTTTGTGTGGTATCTGAATATTCCGCGGCGCAGCATGGCTAAGTGCTTTGAATCATTGGTATATTAGAAAATCTATATTTTTCAATAAGATGACAAATTCGGACAAAAACGGGTTGTTTTTGGCGGGGGCCGCGCTTAAAGTGCCGCCGATACCACCAAAATCGAATCACTTTTTCACATGTGAGGTTTTTATGCGCGCTTTTGTCTTCCCGGGTCAGGGGTCCCAATTCATCGGCATGGGCAAGGATTTGGCCGAGAGCTACCCGGAAGCGCGGGCAACCTTCCAAGAGGTGGATGACGCGCTTCAACAAAATTTGTTCAAACTCATGACCGAAGGGTCGGAAGCGGATTTGAATTTAACCGAAAATACGCAACCCGCACTCATGGCGGTGTCGATGGCGGTGGTGAATGTGCTGACACGCGCGGCGGGCTTGCGCATTGAAAAATGTGTGAATTTTGTCGCGGGACATTCGCTGGGTGAATATTCAGCACTCACCTCGGTTGAGGCGCTGGATCTGGCGCAAACTGCAAAACTTTTGAAATTACGTGGCCAGGCGATGCAACGTGCCGTGCCTGTGGGTGTGGGTGCCATGGCGGCCATTTTGGGGATGGATTTGCCGGATGTCGAACAATTGGTGAAAGATGCCTCTCATAAAGACGGGTCAAAAGATATCGTTGAGGCCGCGAATGATAATTCATCGGGCCAGGTGGTGATTTCGGGCCATGCGGGGGCGGTTGCTTATGCGATGGAATTGGCGGCAACACGCGGTGCGAAAAAATCGGTGCAATTACCAGTCAGTGCGCCGTTTCATTGCACGCTCATGGCGCCGGCCGCGCAACAAATGGGTTATGCGTTGGCGGATACGAACATCCGCCCACCGATTGTGCCGGTGGTGGCCAATGTAACAGCGCGCGCGGTGGTGGAGCCACATGAAATTCGAAGATTATTGGTTGATCAAATCACCGGCATGGTGCGCTGGCGCGAATCTGTCACCTTCATGAAAGAACAAGGTGTGACAGAGATGATTGAGCTGGGTGCCGGAAAAGTCTTAAGCGGTTTGATCAAGCGCATTGAAAAAGATGTCGCCGTGGAGTCCATCGGCACGCCGGAACAAATCGACGCACTTGTAAAGCGGTTGAGTTAATTTTCAAAAACATAAAACGTAAATGAGGATCACATGTTTAATCTAACTGGAAAAAATGCGCTGGTGACGGGGGCAACGGGCGGGATCGGTGAGGCGGTGGCGCGTAGCCTTCATGCCCAGGGTGCAACCGTGACATTATCGGGGCGCAATGTTGATAAGCTTAATAAACTTGCGGGCGAATTAAAAGACCGCGTGCATGTTGTGGCGGCTGACTTGTCGCAACCGGATGCAATTGAAACATTGATTGCGGGTGCGGAAACCGCGATGGGGCAGATTGATATTTTGGTGAATAATGCCGGCCTCACGCGCGATAATTTGTCCATGCGGATGAAGGACGAAGAATGGGATGAGGTGTTGGCGGTGAATTTGACGGCCACCTTTAAATTGGCGCGCGCCGTGCAACGCGGCATGATGAAACGCCGTTTCGGGCGCATTATCAACATCGCATCTGTTGTCGGTGTGATGGGCAATCCGGGGCAAGCAAATTACGTTGCGTCAAAGGCGGGATTAATCGGCTGGTCAAAAGCGATGGCGCAAGAAATTGCATCACGCAATATTACCGTCAATTGTGTGGCACCGGGTTTCATTGCCACCTCGATGACCGAGGTGTTGACGGATGAGCAAAAAGCGACAATCTCATCAAAAATTCCGATGGGGCGTATGGGCGGGGCAAATGATATCGCGGCCGCTGTTGCGTTTTTGGCATCGGATGAAGCAAATTATATCACAGGCACAACATTGCACGTGAATGGCGGCATGGTGATGATTTGATTGTCTTTGATTGCGACGGCACACTGATTGACACGGAATATCCTTATAATAAGGCATTGGCGGATGCGCTGGCGTGCGAAGGATATCCGCACTACACGGTTGAGGTGATTAACACGCGTTTTGCGGGGCGTGTGTTTAAAGAAACAATCACCTTGATTGAATCGGAAATCAACAAAGCGTTGCCGCAATCTTTCCAAGATTATTGTATGGCGTTGTGTGAAGATTACATCACGCGCTTTCGCAAACCGGTTGAAAATGTTGGTGAGGTCATACGTGATCTGCATGGATCTTATGATATGGCGGTTGCGTCAAACGGCTTTCGTGATCATGTGATGGAATCGTTGCGGTTTATTGATCTTCATACGGTGTTTCCCGAAACACGCGTATTCACGAAATGCCAAGTTGCGCGTGCCAAGCCACATCCTGATCTTTATCTTTACGCGGCAACAAAGATGGGTTTTGCCCCGGAAAAGATGATTGCGGTGGAAGACAGTATTCCGGGTGTGCAAGCGGCCGTTGCGGCCGGGTTTCATGTCATCGGATTTATTGGCGTTGCGCGCGACAAGCCGCGCATGCGCGGCGCCTTGGAATTAAGTGGTGCCCACATCATTCATGAAGACTGGCACGCTATTGGTGATTACATAAGACAAAAATAACAATTGTGGATGGGTATTGCATGAACACTTGCCAAAAAACCATGAGGTGAGTATCTTCGCAAAGTTTCCGAAAAACGAAAACAAACAACATTCAAGATAAAAGGAAAAATGATTATGGCTGATGTTGCAGAACGTGTGAAGAAAATCGTCATCGAACATTTGGGCGTTGACGCTGGAAAAGTCACCGAAGGTGCAAGCTTTATTGATGATTTGGGTGCAGACTCACTCGACACGGTTGAGTTGGTAATGGCATTTGAAGAAGAATTTGGCGTGGATATTCCTGATGACGCTGCGGAAAAAATTCAAACCGTGGGCGATGCCATTAATTTCATTCAAGGTAACGCAAAAGCTGCGTAAGGCTTAAAAACATTCTGATCCGGCCCGGTGGGAGAGATCCTGCGGGGCTGGTTTCATTTTGAAAGGGATGCAAATGTTACGACGTGTTGTCATTACCGGTATGGGAATAGTCTCTCCGCTTGGCGTGGGGGTTGAAAAAAACTGGCAACGTTTAACGGCCGGGCAATCGGGGATTCGTGCGGTCACACGTTTTGATGTGTCCGACATCACCTCGCAAATTGCGGGTCTTGTCCCTTATGCATCCGAAGGCGTTGAAGACGGGTTTAATCCCGATCTCGCACTTCCCCCCAAAGAACATAAAAAAGTTGATGCCTTTATTTTATACGGTATCGCGGCCGCGGATGAGGCGTTGGCGGACAGCGGTTGGGTAAACCCCACGGACGCTGAAAAAGAACGCACGGGCGTGATGATCGGCTCCGGCATTGGTGGCTTGGAAAGCATTTACGAGACATCCGTGACACTTCATGAAAAAGGCCCGCGTCGCTTGTCACCATTCTCTGTCCCGCAAATGTTGATCAATTTGGCGTCGGGGCATTTATCAATCAAATACGGTTTCAAAGGCCCAAACCATTCGGTGGTTACGGCCTGTGCCACCGGCACGCATGCGATTGGCGATGCGGCGCGCCTTATTATGTTGGGTGATGCGGATGTCATGGTTGCGGGCGGAGCCGAGGCGGCTGTGAATCGTTTGGGCATGTCATCTTTCGCCGCCGCGCGTGCGCTGTCGACATCTTATAACGCCACACCGGAAAGCGCGTCGCGCCCGTTTGACGAAGGTCGTGACGGGTTTGTGATTGCCGAAGGTGCGGGTGTTGTGGTTTTGGAAGAATATGAACACGCGAAAAAACGCGGTGCAAAAATTTATGCCGAAGTGATCGGTTATGGTCTTTCGGGTGATGCCTATCACATGACCGCACCATCGGAAGATGGCGACGGCGGATATCGTGCGATGGAAGCCGCGTTGAAACGCGCTGGTGTGAACCCTGAACATATTGATTACATCAATGCCCATGGCACATCCACGCCCTTAGGGGATGGGATTGAATGTGGCGCGGTGAAACGTCTTTTCAAAAATGCCTTGGATCGCATCACAATGTCGTCAACCAAATCGGCCATTGGGCATCTTTTGGGCGCGGCCGGCGCGGTGGAAGCAATTTACAGTGTGAAAGCCATTCAAACGGGAATTATTCCGCCCACCTTAAACTTGGAAAACATTTCTGAGGCCTGTCAGGGTGTAAACTTAACACCGCTGAAAGCTCAAGAGAAAAAAGTCGATATCGCACTTTCAAACTCCTTCGGTTTTGGTGGCACAAACGCGTCGCTGGTGATGCGGGCGGTAAGGTAAAAGGATTGCCGGATGTTGAAAATTCTCCGGCAGATTTTTTTATTCGGGTTTGTGTTTACGCTGACTCTCGGTGCACTTGGGGCCTATCACTTTTTGACCCCGTCACATTTGTCTCAGGAAAAAATTATCCTCATCCCCAAAGGTTCTGGCGTGGTGGATACGGCCACAATTTTAAAATCTGAAAATGTCATTGAAAATAAATATATCTTTTTGGCGGCCGCACTTCTCTCGGGTCAACATCACGCCTTAAAGGCGGGGGAATATCAATTCCCGGCCTTTGTTCGTCCATCCCAAGCTTTGCAAAAAATTATTGATGGGGATGTGTATCGCCGTCTCATCACCATTCCCGAAGGGCGCACAGTGTATGAGGTGATGAAAATCATCAATGCCGCGCCGGCCTTGATGGGTGAGATTACAAACCCACCTCAAGAAGGCACGCTTCTGCCCGACACATATTTGTACCAAGCGGGGCAAGCACGCCAAGCGGTGGTGGATGATATGATTGCGGCTCAGAAAAAATTCACTCAAGACATTTGGGAAAAGCGTGCACCAAATCTTCCGATCAAAAATCTTGAAGAAGCGATTATTTTAGCTTCCATCGTTGAGAAAGAAACCAGCAAGCCAGATGAATATCAAAAAGTGGCGGCCGTGTTTGTGAACCGCTTACGCATCGGTATGCGGCTTCAATCTGATCCTACCGTTATTTACGGCATGAATTTGGGGCGGCACAAAGATGATGGCATGGGCCCAATCGGGCGGCGGTTGCTGCGCAAAGATCTTGAAGTTTTAACGCCTTATAACACTTACATGATCAACGGCTTGCCGCCGACACCCATTTGTAACCCTGGGCGCGCGGCACTTGCGGCAACG
>JAIXWE010000018.1 GCA_027482195.1 Alphaproteobacteria bacterium
AAAATACCGTTCTGGTATGCGCAATATTGATTTGCGAGTGAACATATTTCGTGCACCACCTCGTTCAACGGCCCACGCAAATTCGTAACCGTCACAGCACGCGACAAACCTTCATCGGATTCAAACGCAATCGGAATATCGGCGCCATCAAGAACAAGTTGCAACGCCCCAGCCAATGTTTCACCACGCAACTCAAACGGCCCAACCAGTGTGTCGGGAAGCGGATCCCCTTTGTCCATCTCGGGTAATAAGACATCTTTTCCAAGCGGCAAATAAATAACCGGATCGGGGCGTTCATTCAAAGCTTGCTGGCGCGCTTCCGCAGATTTTGGCGCAGGAATATTGACACTGCGTGCCTTTGGCCCATCGGCATCGGCGCACGATGTTAAAACAAAGGCCGCCGCCCCCATCATCAAAACACTCCGTAATGATTTTTGCGTCATACTTCCAATCCCCTTAATGCTCTTTATCCGCAACCTGAACAGCGCGCGTCACCATTTTAATCAAACGATCTTTTTGCACTGGTTTCATTAACACAGCACTGACCCCCCATTTATTCGCCTCATTTAACAAATCAGGATTTTGATCACCCGTCACCAAAATCACCGGCGTATTTAAACCCTTGCCGCGGATCGAGCGGATAAATTCAAATCCGTCAATTGGCTCCATGCGCACATCCACAATCGCCAGATCAATTTTATTTTGTGCAATCTGATCCAGCGCGGCTTTCCCATCTGCGGCCTCAACCACGTCAAAAGCAGCATCAGTGAGGTAACGCACAATTTGCATGCGCACAAAATCATTGTCTTCGACAATCAAGATACGGGAAGGAGCAGTCATTGTTCTTCTGAAAAACCCAAAATGTTAAGACATGATTCGCAAGACGATATAAATCTTGAAAAAGGTAAAACATCACTCAACGCTTTGCAATGGCTTCCCTTTTTCGCTTTTCTTTCCCAAAAGCCTTGTTAGACTCAAGGAATGGATATTTTGGCATTTTGTCTTTTGGGTTTGGGCGTCATGGTGATGATCGCCTTGGCGGTTATTGACCTTAAAACATGGCTTTTACCGGATAAACTGAACGCAACCCTTGGGATTTTAGGGGTTGGCTTTCATGCCGCTTTGGGCTTTCAAATTTTTCCGCCCCATGAATTGATTTTTGCAGGCCTGATCGGCGCCGGGATTCTTTATGTCATTCGTTTTTTTGGAAATCGTGCCTATCAACAAGACACGTTGGGCTTGGGGGATGTGAAACTTTTGGGGGCGGCCGGATTATGGCTTGGGATTGATGGCGTGATTATGGCTATGACCCTCGGCGCATTTGCGGGGATTCTTCACGGGGTTGGCGTTGCCACCTTTAAAACCCTGCGCCACAAGGAGCCCTTTAACTTAAGACGTCTTGCCATTCCCGCAGGCCCCGGTTTTTGCATCGGAATTTTTATCGCCATGATGTGGTATCTTATGCCCTTCTTAATGGAGGGGTTATGAGCGCTTTAAAAGGCCTTCGCGTTCTTGATTTATCGCGCGTGCTCGCGGGGCCTTATTGCACACAAATGTTGGGCGATATGGGTGCGGATATCATCAAAATTGAAAAGCCTTTCGCGGGGGATGATACGCGCTTTTGGGGGCCGCCCTTTCACAAAGATGCACACGGACATGACACAAAAGAAAGTGCGTATTACCTCAGCATCAATCGCAATAAAAAATCGGTCGCCATTGATATCACCAAAGCCGAAGGCCAAAATCTGATCCTCGGACTTTTAGAGTCATGTGACATTTTAATCGAAAATTTTAAGACCAGAAATTTGGCGAAATATGGTTTGGATTATGATCAGATCCGCCAAAAATTTCCAAAGCTGATTTATTGTTCCATCACAGGTTTCGGAACATCGGGCCCGTTATCAACCGAGCCCGGATATGATTTGGTGGCGCAAGCCATGGGTGGATTGATGGCCACAACCGGAGAAGTGGACGGCGCGCCCATGAAATCCGGCATTGCGGTGAGTGATATTTTAACCGGCCTTCATGCGGCGATTGGAATTTTATCCGCGCTGCATGCCCGCACACAGACAGGATGCGGCCAACGTGTCGATGTAAATTTGTTGGATTGCACCATGGCCACCATGACCAATTTGGCACAATTTTATTTAACATCCCAAACACCCGCAAAACGCCAAGGCAATGCACATTCGACCATCGTGCCCTACCAAGCTTTTCGCACCAAAGATTCATGGTGTGTGATTGCCGTTGGTAACGATCACCAATTTCAAAGACTATGCGCCGTGTTAGGTGAGCCGTCCTTGGCACGCGATGAAAAATTTTCAACCAACGCAGCACGTCTTAAAAATCGCGATTCCTTGATTAAAATTTTAGAAAAACATATTGCACAATTTACAACCGAAGCTTTGGTCACACTGTGCCGTGATCAAGACATTCCCGCAGGGCCCGTCAACCGCATCGACCAAGCTTTTGCCGAACCGCAAGCCCAGCATAACGAAATGAAAATTAATATGGACGGCGTTACCCTTGTCGGCTCACCTTTGAAATTTTCAGATACGAAAGTTGATTATCATCTCACCCCGCCGCCCCTGGGACGGGACACGCGCCGCGTACTGAGAGATATTTTAAACTTGCCCGACACCGCCATCACCGCCCTCGCGGCGCAGAGGGTTATTCAGTTGGAAAAATCTTCGATCTGAGCTTGCCGCTCACGATAGTCAAGCGCGTAACCATGACTGCGCCAGATATAAAATTCAAAGACGGCAAGAATGATAATCGCGACCGCGAGCAAAATAACAAAGCTACGAAAAACAAGATTTGTTAACAAATTAAACTCTACCTTTATTCACATATTCTCTCGCTTTGTAGCACAGAGAACGCCGCGCCGTCAGAGTGTCTTATTTTATTACAAATATGCACGCGCTGATCCTCTAATCCCCGAGAGTATCCCTCTTGGTATCTATCGGAAACATTTTCTTTTTCACAAGCTGTTAAAGCTAAAAATACAAAAGATAAAAATAAGTATTTCATAAAAATTATTAAATACTGTTTTTTATAGCAAGCAAGAAAAATTTGATTTTAGTAGCATTAGAAATCTGATTTTATCCCAACTTGATTTAGAATCCATACCACAACAATATCTGCATTATGTAAACAAATAACACCCCCCTCTGGACAAGATACATATAATAAGTGTTAGAAGAGAGGATAAGGGAGTGAAATTAAGTGAAACTGTCGGTTCCTCATCTTTTAGACATCGCTTCTTTGACAAAAGACGATATTCACCTGGTCCTTGATCGGGCGCGGGTGCACAAGCAAAATTTGGCGCATAACCGCGTGGCACCCCTTTTACAGGGCAAAGTCATCATGACCATCTTCACCGAAAATTCCACCCGCACGCGCGTGTCATTTGACATGGCCGCGCTTCGCCTTGGGGCATCCTTGATTCATTGGGATGAGAAAATAAGCTCCGCGCAAAAGGGCGAGACATTTTCTGATACGATTGCGTATTTGAACGGATACAAACCCGATGCGATTATCACGCGCCATCATGAATATAATGCGCCGTCTTATATCGCCGCGCGTGTTGATTGTCCGGTGATTAATGCGGGCGATAGTTACCGCGAACATCCAAGCCAAGCGTTGCTCGATGCGTTCACGGTTCACGAATGTAAAGGCCGCCTTGATAATCTGACCATCACCATCATCGGAGACATTGCGCATTCGCGGGTGGCAAATTCCAATATCGCTTTGTGGGGGAAATTAAATTCGCGCGTGCATGTCATTGCACCGGAAAATTTACAACCACAAAAAATACCGGATCATGTAAAAGTTTTTTCAAACTTGCGCGAAGGGTTGGAGGGATGTGACATTATCATGCCGCTTCGCCTTCAAAAAGAACGCATGGAACAGGCCGATATTCCCGATGAAACAGCATATTTTCAAACTTATGGCTTAACTTTGGAGCGTTTAAGTATGGCCAAGAATGATGCGGTTGTCTTACACCCCGGGCCGATGAATCGCGGTGTTGAAATTGACGACATGGTTGCGGATGACCCGCATTTCAGTAAAATTTTTCAACAAGGCGCAAACGGCGTTCCCGTACGTATGGCGATTTTAGAAAGTTTATTAACATGATAGATGTTATTTTTAATCACATTCAAATAACCGGCGTGATAGGTCTTGTGTTTGGATATCTCATTGGTTCCATTCCCTTTGGCCTTATTCTCACGCGTGTTTTTGGATATGGTGATATTCGCACGATCGGGTCCGGAAATATTGGTGCGACAAATGTCTTGCGCGTGGGGAATAAAAAACTTGCGGCCGCCACATTGCTTCTTGACGCGCTCAAAGGTGTGGTTGCGATTTTGATCGCACAAAATTTTGGTGATCTTCATATGGTGTTTGGCGCGGCGTTGGGTGCGGTGCTTGGGCATAATTTTCCAGTGTGGTTGAAATTCAAAGGGGGCAAGGGTGTAGCCGTCACGCTGGGCGTGATCTTGATGTTATCTCCGTTAGTTGGTGTTTTAGCCTGTGCCACATGGCTTGTGACGGCTTTTTTATTTCGTATCTCGTCCCTTGCGGCTCTTGTGGCGCTTGCACTCACGCCGCTTTACATCGCAAGCTTTGGTAACCCGAAACAAATTTATCTCATCGGCCTTATGTGTCTTTTGGGTTGGATCCGCCATCACGCAAACATCACACGTTTATGGGATGGCACAGAATCAAAAATCGGATCAAAAAAATGATTGATCAAGAGCGGATCAACTGGCTGACCCTCGCGCGCACAACCAATATCGGGGCGATCACCTTTCATCGTCTCATTTCAAAATATAAAACTGCGACAGATGCGCTGAATGCACTTCCGGATATTTTACGTGGCAAAAAATTAGAATTGCCAAATTCCGCATTGATTGAACAAGAATTAAAAACAATTGAGAAATTAAACGCACAATTGCTATGCGCTTATGACTCTGATTACCCCGTATCATTGGCGGAAACCGAAGATGCGCCGCCCGTTTTGATTGTACGCGGTGATGTCACACATCTTAACCGCCCCGTGGTTGCGATTGTTGGATCACGCAATTGTTCGTTAAACGGGCGACGTTTTGCTTTTAAATTGGCGCAAGATCTTGGGGCACTTGATTATTGCGTGGCGTCCGGCCTTGCGCGCGGCATCGACACATCAGCTCATGAAGGAAGTTTACAAACCGGGACAATCGCGGTTGTGGGGGGCGGTGTTGATGTAATTTATCCGCCTGAAAATCAAAAAATTTATCATGAGATTTGTGAAAAAGGCGTTGTTGTTTCCGAACATCCTTGCGGCCTTCAACCCATGGCGCAACATTTCCCAAAGCGTAACCGCATCATCACCGGATTATCGGTGGGGGTTGTGGTTATCGAGGCCAATCCAAAATCTGGATCACTTATTTCCGCCCGCACGGCCGCAGAGCAAGGCCGCGATGTCATGGCCGTTCCGGGTTTTCCCGCCGACCCGCGTTCGGCCGGAACCAATCAATTGATCCGCGATGGCGCAGCATTAGTGCGCAATATTGACGATGTGATGGAATGTATCTCCGGGTTTAAACGCGCCATTCCCCACCAAACGCGTCCTCACGGCTTGGGCGAAGATGAGGCTGATATTTTTGAAAACCCGCCGTCACCACTGAATAAAGACGAGATTTTAAACCATCTGACCACATCCCCCACCGCCATTGATGAATTATGCCGTGCGTGCCACACATCTCCCGGGATTTTGGCGGGCAAGCTCTTAGAGCTTGAATTAGAAGGGCTTATTCAACGTCTTCCCGGCAATCGCGTGGCAAAACTTGACACAACGTGGCGCGCCACCGCATAAAGGACACCTTATGACCCAGAACCTCGTGATTGTTGAATCGCCCGCCAAGGCCAAGACGATTAATAAATATCTCGGCAAGGATTATCATGTTCTTGCATCCTTCGGGCATGTGCGAGATTTGCCGCCGAAAGACGGATCGGTGCGCCCCGATGATAATTTTTCCATGAGTTGGGAGTTATCAGACCGCGCGGAGAAAACCATGCGCGATATCCAAGCAGCCGCAAAAAAGGCGGATGCAATTTATCTGTGCACTGACCCCGACCGCGAAGGTGAAGCCATTTCATGGCACGTTTTACAAATTCTCAATGAAAAAAACCTTACAAAAAATAAAACCATTCGCCGTGTGACATTTAATGAGATTACCAAACCCGCCATTTTGGAGGCGTTTAATCACCCGCGCGAACTTGACCAACCTCTGATCGAAGCTTATTTGGCGCGCCGCGCCCTTGATTATCTTGTTGGCTTTACGCTTTCGCCTGTTTTATGGCGCAAATTACCGGGTGCGAAATCGGCGGGGCGTGTGCAATCAGTTGCGCTTCGTTTGATTTGCGAACGCGAAGATGAAATTGAGAAATTTAACTCCCAAGAATATTGGTCGTTGCATGCAAAATTGCAAACTCCGGAAGGGGCAACTTTTCTTGCGCGCTTGACACATCTTGCGGGCAATAAACTTGATCGTCTTGATATTACCTCAGAAGATGCGGCTGTGGCGGCCGCCGCGCGTATTCGCAACAAAGCCTTGGTGGTTCAAAAAGTTGAAAAGAAACAGGTTCGCCGTAACCCCGCACCACCTTTTATTACCTCAACCCTTCAAATGGAAGGTTCACGCAAATTGCGTTTATCTTCCGCGCAAACAATGCGCTTAGCACAACAGCTTTACGAAGGGGTTGATATTGGCGGCGAAACGGTCGGCCTTATTACCTATATGCGAACCGATGGTACAACGCTTTCGCAAGAGGCGGTTCAACAATGCCGCGATAAAATTATCAAAGATTTTGGCAAAAATTATTTGCCTGATGCGCCGCGCCTTTACAAAAGTAAAGCCAAAAACGCGCAAGAAGCGCACGAAGCCATTCGCCCAACCGACATGTCCCGCAGCCCCAAAGACGTCATCCAATATCTCGATGACCGCCAGGCTGCTTTATATGAGTTAATCTGGAAGCGAACATTGGCGTCCCAGATGGAGAATGCTGTGCTGGATCAAGTCACGGCGGATATTTCAGACGGCACAGATGATGTTGTGTTGCGCGCAACCGGATCCACCATTGCGTTTGATGGCTTCTTGACCCTTTATCAAGAAGATGAAGATGACAGTGTCGAGGGCGAGAATAAAGACGATGAGAATGCGGAACGCCGTTTGCCAAAACTTAATCCGCAGGATCCATTAAAAACAATGGATATTCAAACCGATCAACATTTCACCCAACCACCTCCGCGTTATTCCGAAGCGGCGTTGGTCAAGAAATTGGAAGAAATGGGAATTGGTCGCCCATCCACTTATGCCTCTATCATCCAAGTTCTGCAAGATCGCCAATATGTGATCCTTGATAAACGCCGCTTCACCCCCGAAGATCGCGGGCGCTTGGTTGTCACCTTCCTCAAAAAATTCTTTGAACGTTATGTTGATTATGATTTCACCGCGAATTTAGAAGGTGAATTGGACGCGATCTCAAGTGGTGATGTAAATTACATCCAAGCCTTGCGTGATTTTTGGACCGGTTTCAAAGCAGCCGTTGATGACACCAAAAATCTGACCATCACGCATGTCTTGGATCATCTCGACGCTGAATTGGGCCCGCACTTTTTCCCCATTACAAATGAGACACCGGATCCACGCAAATGCCCATCATGTGAAACGGGGCGCTTATCCTTAAAGCTTGGAAAATTTGGAGCCTTTATCGGATGTTCAAATTACCCCGAATGTAAACACACACGGCCCTTGGTTGTGCAAACACAAGATGCTCAAGACGAAGCGCAAGCAGGCGCACAGTTAAACGAGCCAAAAATTTTGGGAACGGATCCGGGCACAGGACGCACCATTTCGGTGCGCAAAGGTCCTTATGGTCCTTATGTGCAAATTGATGTGCCGTTAGAGAGCAAAGACAAACCAAAACGCCAAGGTATTCCGCGCGGCCTTCCCATTGATCAGGTTGATTTGGATGCGGCGTTAAAATTACTCGCCCTTCCCCGCCTTGTCGGACAACATCCCGAAACAAACGAGACGATTGAGGCGGGCATCGGCCGTTTTGGCCCTTATCTTAAACACCAAGGAAAATTTAAATCCATTCCGGCGGATGATGATGTTTTGACCATCGGGCTTAATCGCGCCGTCGATTTATTGGCACAAGAATCAACCCGCAAAGGTTTTGTTCGTAAAGGCAAAACAGGTGGAAAAGCATCAGCAAAAACAACAAAAAAGACAGCCGCAAAGAAAACAGCACCCAAAAAACCAACGGGTAAAAAGAAAGCTTCATGACAACTCTTTCCACACTTGAGAACCGGATGATTCTTCCCATCCCTGATGGGGCGGAAAAAATTTTGCTTCATTCGTGTTGTGCGCCGTGTTCGGGTGAAGTGATTGAAGCGATGATCGCCTCAGGGTTAGAGGTAACAATTTTCTTTTATAACCCTAACATTCATCCGCGTGAGGAATACGAATATCGCAAGGAAGATAATATCAAATACGCCCAGCGTATGAATATCCCCTTCATTGATGCCGATTACGACTCCCGCAATTGGTTTGACCGCGTCAAGGGATTGGAATGGGAACCCGAACGCGGCAAGCGCTGTACCCAATGTTTTGATATGCGTTTTGAACGTACCGCCCTTTACGCACATGAAAATGGTTTCAACCTGTTTACATCCTGCCTTGGCATTTCACGTTGGAAAGATTTTGACCAGATTAACGGATGTGGCCACCGTGCCGCCGGGCGTTACCCCGATCTTACCTATTGGGATTACAATTGGCGCAAAGACGGCGGATCAAAACGCATGTTGGACATCTCGAAGCGTGAGAATTTTTATCAACAAGAATATTGCGGATGTGTTTTCTCTTTGCGCGACACAAACAAGCACCGCCTGAGCAAAGGGCGTGACAAAATTGAAATTGGCGTGCATTATTACGGGACAGAAACCGAAGTATAAGGCCACGCGTTGCATTCCTTTCCCAAAGATACTGATATCTTAAATTTTCTCAAAAAAATTGGCACCTCCGTTTCCAAACGTGAGTTAAATGACGCGTTTCATATTCGTGGTGAAGCCCGCATTCCTTTCAAAAGGCTTTTAAATTCTTTGGAATCGCAAGGCCTGATCGTGAAAGAGGACGGAAAAAATTACCGCCTCAGCGATGGGCTTCCTTCCGTATGTATTCTTGAAATTACCGATATTGATCTTGATGGTGATGTGTTTGCCCAGCCGGTTGAGTGGGATGAAGATAAAAAAGGCCAAGCGCCGCGCATTGAAATTCGCCCTGATAAAAAAGGCCATCCAAGCGTGAAAGTGAATGACCGTGTTCTGGCGCGCCTCACAAAAATTGGGGAAATTTTTGAAGCTGAAATTTTAAAACGTTTGGATGCGCCAAAATCGCGCGTGGTCGGTCAATTACGCCAAACCAAAAATGGTTATGTTTTGGCCCCGCTTGATCGCAAGGCAAAATTTGACTTTGAAGTTGCCGAACAAGATATGGGTGATGCCAAACCCTTCATGATTGTGGTGGGTGAAATTCAACCCGCGCGCGGGTCTTTGCGCCGCAAAGCACGCGTTGTCGAGGTGATCGGCAATGATGATGACCCAAAAGCGATCAGCGTCATGGCCATTCATGAAATGGGGCTGCGCACAGCTTTTCCCGATGACGTGATCATAAGCACAAACGACATGAATGTCCCGCCTTTGGGGGATCGGGTCGATTTACGTGATATTCCGCTTGTGACAATTGACGGATCGGATGCGCGCGATTTTGATGATGCGGTTTTTGCCGAACGCGATACCGATCCGCACAATAAAAATGGCTATCATCTCATTGTTGCAATTGCGGATGTGGCACATTATGTGCGCCCGTTCTCCCCGCTTGATAAAGAGGCTTTTGCGCGCGGAAACTCGACATATTTTCCTGATCGTGTTGTGCCGATGTTGCCGGAGCGTTTATCGAATGATTTATGTTCCTTGCGCCCCAATGAGCCGCGCGCGACCTTGGCCGTGCATTTATGGATTGATGCTGAAGGGAATTTGTTACGCCATCAATTTGTGCGCGGGTTGATGCAATCGCGTGCACGCCTGACTTATGAGCAAGTACAAAAAGCCATGGATGGAGAGCTCGACTCCACCACTGCGCCAATTTTGGAAAAGGTCATTCAACCCCTTTATGCCGCATGGAAAATTTTGGATGATGCGCGTATAAAACGCGGAGCACTTGATTTAGATGTGCCGGAACGCAAAATTATTATCAACTCTAAAAATGAAATGGCGGGTGTTGCCGTGCGCGAACGGCTCAACAGCCATCGCGTCATTGAGGAGTTTATGATTCTTGCAAACGTCGCAGCCGCCCAAGCATTAGAGGCGAAAAAATTTCCCTGTATTTACCGCATTCATGATCGACCCACGGGCGATAAGCTTTCCTCCGCGTCTGCATTTCTCGAAGCATTTGGGCTTAACTTGCCAAAGGGTGGCGTTGCCAACCCCGGCCAGCTGAATAATATCTTGCTCAAAGCCAAGGAGATGAAAGCCGGGTTTTTGATACATGAAATTATTCTGCGCTCGCAAGCACAAGCGGTTTACAGCCCCGATAATATCGGCCATTTCGGATTAGCTTTGCAAAAATATGCGCATTTTACGTCACCCATTCGCCGCTACGCCGATTTGATTGTGCACCGCGCGTTGATTAAAGCTTATCATTTAGGTGATGGCGGATTGGATGACACCGAGCGTGTGCGCTTAACCGAAATTGCCAGTCATATTTCATCCACCGAACGGGTCTCAGCCGAAGCGGAACGCAACGCAGTCGATCGTTTCACCGCGCGTTTTTTACAAGATCGTTTGGGTCACACCATGACGGGGCGCATTGGGGGAGTCACACGTTTCGGATTATTTGTGCGCTTGACCGACACCGCGGCTGATGGCTTGGTTCCCATTCGCACCTTGCCGCAAGATTATTACGTGCACGAAGAATCCCAACATGCCTTAATCGGCAAACGCACAGGGCGCGTGTTTCGTTTGGGCGCGCCCGTTTTGGTCAAGGTGGTTGAGGCAGACCCGCTGACGGGCAGCACCGTTTTGGAATTGGTTAACGGCGAAGACGGTGCAGATGTTGACGGATATAAACCAACCCGCGGTCGCAGTTTTCGTGGAAAAGCCTCTGGCAAAAGCTCAAAAAGCTTGCCGGAAGAGCGCGCGACAGAGTATAAAAAATCACAACGCCATAAAAAAAGAAATAAAAATAGAAATAAGCATCGCTGAGTTAAAAAATGCGGTGCACACAGGGATCGCGCCGCATGAGTCATGTAACCGAGCACGATATTGACCACGCTCTCGCCCTGCGGATGTCCGCTTGGCTGGATATGTCACCAACCCCCTTATCTTTCCAACGCCTTGCCGCCGCCTTTCATCTTTCAAAAGAAGAACAAGATTTTTATTTAACCCCTGCCTTGGATTACCTTGCGTCAGTTGGAAAAATAAAAATTCTCACCGATAAAAAAGGTACACAGCGTTATCAATCAACAAAGCCGAACAGCCCCGTCATGGTTGCACGTATCACGGGCCGTTTACCGTCCGGCCATATCGCGGCGGAGCCGATTTCATGGGCGGGTGATCATCCACCGCAAATTCGTATCAAGAAAAAACATCATACCGGCCTTGGTCTCGAAATTGGTGATCATCTTTTGGTGGCTGTAAGGGGTGCAGAAAAAGATCGATTGAATGCCCGCATTTTGCAACGCCTATCCGACTATAAAGAGGCCCGTTTAACAGGGCGTTTTGAAGATACACATATTGTTTGGGCGCGCGGAAAACTTACAACCTCTTTTGCAATTGCATCAAGTGAATGTAAGGATGAAATCAATAAAGGTGACACGGTTGAATTTTCTTTGTGCGATGATTTACCGCAAGAATACCCCCAAGCTCATGTGCGGCGTTTTATTTTTGAGCCGGGCGGGCGCATTGATCGCCTTGGCGATATTGCCTTGATCAATCGCGGGTTAACGCGCCGTTATCCAAATAAATTTGAAGAAGCGGCCGCCGCCATCGCTGCACAAGGGGTTAAGCCCAACGATCATTATTTCTCTGTCAATTTGCCGTTTCTGACCATCGACCCCGAACATGCAAAAGATCACGATGATGCGGTTTATGCATCACCGCGCAAAGATGGTGGGTTTGATATTTTTATTGCGATTGCGGATGCGGCTTATTATGTGCGCTCGGGCACAGAGCTCGACAAACGCGCACGCATGAACGGAACATCCCTTTACCCGATGGACCGTGTTGCCCATATGTTGCCCCAAGCTTTTGCCGAAAATCTGTTGTCTTTAAAGCAAAACCAGCTGCGCCGCGCGATGATTCTTCATGTGACTTTAGACGGATTAGGACAGATGATTCACGCCGCACCCTATCGCGGTTTGGTGCGCGTTCACCGTAATATCAGTTATGATCGCGCCGAAGAAATTTTAAGTGGCCGTGATTCACACCCCGAATCTTTATACAAAATTTTGAAAGATTTGGAATCGGCCTATCATCTTCTTCGCCCAAGTTTACATGATGACCGGGATCTGGAATTACTCAGCGGAAAAATTCTTCCCGTTATCGACCCCCAAACCGGGCGTATTACCGGATTTGAAGAAAAAATGCCCAATCATGCGCATGACATGATTGAAAAATTCATGCTGCTTGCCAATAAAACAGTGGCGCAGTTATTGGATGAAAAAAATATTCCTTATCTGCGCCGTGCGCATGATCGCCCCGATGCGCTTGCACTCCACACGGCGGAAGAAGCGCTTAAAAAACTTGGGTTTGAAATTCCAAGCAAAGGATTATCACACCCGTCTCAGTTTAATAATTTTATCCTCAAAGCGGCCGCGCATCCGTCATTAAGTTTTGAGGTGCGGCAAATTATTGGCGGCCTTATTCCAAAGGCTTATTACACACAAATGGCGCAGGCACATTGGGGATTAAATTGTGATTCCTATACACATTTCACATCGCCCATACGGCGTTATGCTGACATCATAACTCACCGCGCGCTTATCACTGCCTATCCTAATTTGGGTGAAGGCGGTTTAAGCCAACGTGATATTGAGGAGTTGGATAAAATTTCCTCACACCTTAATCACGCCGAAAAACGCGCCCGTGATGTGGAACATGATGTGCGCAATCTTTATACCCAAGCGTTGATGAGTTCTTATATTGGCCAAACAATTCCCGCGAATCTTATTTCCGTTCATAAAAAAGAAGCTTTTCTTGAAAGCCCGCTTATCCCCTTTCCCATCAAAATGCCGGCGGCTGATTTTCGTGATGCCGCACTTGGCACACAAATAGCGTTAAAAGTTTTTCATGCAGATCCGTTGAGTGGACGTTTGGAATTTTTGCGTGCATCAAAAAATGTGGAAAAAGAAACCGGCTCAACCGGACAGTGCGGCGTATCTTATCTTCCGCCAAGGAAACACACCGGGCGCAAAGAAACAAATGATGTTGTCGAGGTGGTGGCGCTTCGCGCCTCAAAATCGGGCGGCATTCCAAAAACCGAAGCGATCTTAAAAATTGGCCGCTCGCAAAAAACTCTGACTTTGCGCGTGGAACAGTTTTTGCCCGGAGCCTTAACCACCCGGACAGAGAATGGCCAAAACGGTATATATTGTTATGAAAAAGGAATATTAATTATTCCTGGAACAAAATTCCGCCTTTATACGCAATCTTGTGAAAAACAGCCAGTCACCTACCGCGCCCAAGCCTTGAAACAAGGGATAATACATGCGGCCGCAAAACCTCGCGGCCAAGCCCTCAATAATTTGGCCGATTTGCAGCGTTTCATCGCCTAGTTTTCTTGACATTGTTCTTAAAAATCGTATAGTGCCCACCTGAAATTCAAAAAAGGTTGTACAAAATGGCGAAAAAAAGCGCGACCGTGAAAGTGCGTTTGGTCAGCACAGGCAAGAATGTAAAGGGCAATGCTACTGGCTTTACCTACTACATCAAAAAGAATCCGAAAAATATTACGGAGAAAATGTCGTTCCGTAAGTATGATCCCCGCGCGGTCAATGCGGAGACCGGCAAAGTGGGATGTCATGTGATGTTCGAAGAAAAGAAATTGCCACCGGCGAAGAAAAACTAAGAATTTTTAAAACCCTCCATCTGGAGGGTTTTTTTATAAGTTTTTTATGAGAGAAATTTGCGCCCCTCAAATTTGAAGTCATCGGGATCCAGGCGCCCCTTATCTTCAAAATGAACATTATTCCGCCCGTCGTGTTTGGCTTTATAAAGCTGTGCATCGGCACGTTTCAAAATATCTTGCTGGGTGACACCCATTAACCCATTTTCATCCACAACAACACCACCAAACGAAGATGTCACATTCAACGCTCCGGCGGATGTATCAAACGGCTTATCCGCTATGGTGCGGCGTAAACGTTCCGCAACGAAATAAGCAACATCAGGGGTGACATCTGGCAAGATTGCCACAAACTCTTCCCCGCCCAAACGTGCCACCAAATCAAAACTGCGCAAACTGTCTTTAATGCGGGCGGCAAAGCCTTTCAGAATATCATCGCCAACCGCATGCCCATGCGTGTCATTGATCGATTTAAAATGATCGATATCCATGTAAACAAGGCCAAAATTTTTCTTTGCGGCTTGGGCATTTTGAATGACTTTTTGCAAGTGCACCTCAAAATAACGCCGGTTATAAAGCCCGGTCAAACTGTCGGTCAAAGCCATAGAGAGGCTCAGCTCATAATTCATGCGCAAGCGATCTTGAAAACGCTTACGGCGAATTTGTGTGCGCACGCGTGCCAATAATTCATTGCGGTCAATGGGTCTGAGCAAATAATCATGCGCACCAATTTCCAAGCCATGAGCAATGCGCGGCAAATCATCCTCATTGCCCAACATCACAATTGGAAGCGCGCGCGTTTTTTCAATCGACCTTAAATGCGAGCACAAGCGCAAACCATCTTCGTTCTTGAGATTCAAAGAAACGATAATTAACTCAACATCCATTTGATTGATAATTTGGATAGCTTTGACGCCGGTTTCAGCAATCTCAACCACATCACGGTCACGGGCAAGTGTATCACGGATTTTATTGCTTTCAAAACTCATATCCTCAACCACAACCACGCGCGCCTGGTCAACGGGCTGTGCCATGACAGATGTATTTGTATCAACCACCCCAAGTTGCGAGGCCGTATTTTCCCGTGTTTGCCATTCATCCACGGTCATTTTAAGACGCACCAATGACCGAACGCGTGCCATCAACGCCGTATCATTGACGGGCTTTGAGAGAAAATCATCCGCCCCTGACTCCAACCCGCGCACACGATCTTCCGTGTCGGTCAAGGCTGTCACCATCACGACCGGAATATGTGCCGTTTGGGGGTTGTCCTTAATGCGCCGGCATACTTCAAACCCGTCCATGCCGGGCATCATGACATCCAGCAAGACAATATCAGGATTCGAGTCGATAATTTTTTTCAATGCCTCTTCGCCACTTTGCGCAGTGACAACGTCGTAATATTCGGCCAACAATTTGGCCTCCAATAATTTGACATTGGGCAAAATATCATCAACAACCAAAACACGAGTCGACATCGGTTTTTGCTTTCGTTACGCTGCGTCGCGATCAAGATATTTGCGCACCGTTTCCATGAAACGTGTCACAGAAATCGGCTTTGAGATATAATCTTCGCATCCCCCTTCGCGAATTTTCTGCTCATCCCCCTTCATGGCAAAGGCGGTTACGGCAATCACGGGAATAGATTTTAACTCCGCATCATCTTTCAACCATTTGGTGATATCAAGACCTGAGACTTCGGGAAGTTGAATATCCATCAAAATCAAATCTGGCTTTTCATCACGCGCCAATTGCAAGACATTAAACCCGTCTTTGGTTGGCACGGTCGCAATGCCGTGTGCTTCCAAAAGATCGCGGAATAATTTCATGTTCAATTCGTTATCTTCGACAATCAACACTTTTTTCTGGGGTGTTTCTGTCATGGCTTAATCTCCGTTTCCTTTTTTGGCGCGCCCGGTGCGCAAGACGACGCCGGCAAGCGTTGCAATCCTATCAGCTTTTGATGGACGGTAAAATCCGGATAATCAATCACCATATCGCTGATGATTCCGTTTTGATGAAATTTCATCGTCAACTCATAATCAGAGACCGATTCTTCCTTTTGCTCTTGCGGAAAGAACGCCAAGCGCACAACCCAACCTTCATCCAAAAGACGCTTATCAATCGGGGTTGTTGCGGCCTTATCAACCAAAGCGGGCGTTACCGCAAGCGCAACAGGATCAGGCTCAAACGCCTTGCCGATAAGGGCGCTGACCTCCACCGAACCTTCCTCATCAGACCCGTCAAAGGTTTCTTTGACAAGGAATTTCTTACCCTCTTGCGCAGCCTTAATGAGTGCGCGTGTATGTGTGGTTGAAAAAATGGTCGGTGATGTGAACTCAAAACTCAAGCCGTCCGGAATGCTGAACACGGCCTTACCCAAACCTTTATCATCTAACGTGGCCACACCGCGCAATTCATCATAGGTGTTGCCATCTTTTTTCCGCCGCGATGAAAAATTTAATGTTCTTCCATCAAAACTTTCAAAGGTTGAAAAATCGCTATTGATAAACAGGGTTGGATTATCCGCATAATCGTAACGCAAATTAAAACTGTGATTGGTGATATAGCCTTCGCAAGACGGTTTCCATTCAAACAACATCTTGCCCTTAATCGCAACGACTTGGGATCCACTTTTTTGGGATACCATGCGCACATCGTAAATAGCCTTGTGCGCGACCAGCCCGCTTTGTGGTTTTTCAAGCGGCATGGCAAGGAGTGGCGAACTTGTCACCACACACACAGCAAAAAGAAGGAACGTAAAACGTGACAAAATTGTGACCTTAAATATAAGAAAAGTGTAGCGGATGTTGGAACTCATGAAAAGGCTTAAGACTTTGTAAATCCTTCATAATCTGGTGATTTTTGCCGTGAACTTTCCGGCATATTTTGCCGCATATCAAGCATGATCACACGCTTAAAACCATAAGATGCTGATTCTGCTTCCTTTTTTGGAAAATCATCTTGGCATCAAATTCGCAATTATCCTCACAAGGTCACAGGATCAGGAGCACATAAATGACACTTATTACCCCACACCAGCATCACCTTTTGGAATCGGCGCCCCTTGCCGCTTTGCTCAAAGCCGAGCAACTGCCAAACCGCCAAAACCTTAAGAATCTTTTGAATACAGCTTTGACACGCTTAAGTTCAAGTGAGAAAAAATTAGAAACCGCAGAACTGAAAATCAAAAAATTAGAAAGTCAAATTCAAACATTAGAACATCTCGCAACATGCGACAGCTTGACCGGATTAACAAATCGCCGCGGGTTCGAGATTGCATTTGAACAAGAAATGGATCGCCTGAATCGTGGTTTAAGTCATGGCGGGGTTTTAGTCATTATCGACATGGATAATTTTAAAACAATCAATGATACGTTCGGGCATCTTGCGGGTGATTCTTGCCTACGCCTTATCGGTCAAACCTTGGCGAATGAAATTCGTACAATGGATACGGCTGCGCGTTTGGGTGGTGATGAATTTGTTGTGCTGATGGTTGGCGCAAATCGCGATGATATTTTGAATCGCATTCAATATTTGGCCCAGCAATTAAACGGCTTAAGCCTTATCTGGCAGGGCCATGAAATTCCGTTACACGCAAGTATTGGCTTAAAAGATTTTGCAAAAGGTGACCGTGCGCAAGATATTTTCGAAGCCGCCGATCACGCCCTTTATACCAATAAAAAGCAACGTAAAATGAAAGTTGACCAGACAGTTTCCCCCGATGGCCGGCTCTCCTGACCCCCTGACCTGACCCGCCGGTCGTCTCACTTCAAGACCCGGATCTGTCCTCCACAGATCTGGGTCTTTTCTTTTTGGGTTAAGACGCTTTGCGTTCCAATTTATCTTTCACGTCCAAACGAATGTGAAGATCTTTCAATTGTTGCGCGCTGACTTCGGATGGGGCATTCATCATCGGATCTTCAAACGCACCATTCATCACAAAGGCGTAAACTTCACGCAAGTTTGGTTCATGCGCAAGCAACATGACAAGACGATCAACACCAAATGCACACCCGCCATGTGGCGGCGGGCCGTAACGGAAGGCGTTCAACATGCCGCCGAATTTCGCCTCTAATGCCTCTTTGCTGTATCCCGCAATGGCAAAAGCGCGTTCCATGATATCGGGGCGATGATTACGAATAGCGCCAGAGCACAACTCATATCCATTGCATACGCAATCATATTGATACGCCAAAATATCCAATGGGTCTTTGGTGTTTAATACCTCAAGCCCGCCTTGCGGCATTGAAAAAGGATTGTGAGAAAAGTCGATTTTCTGGGTCTTTTCATCAAATTCATACATCGGGAAATCAACAATCCAACAGAATTTGAACACGCCTTTTTCACGAATATTCATGTCATCACAAATGCGATCGCGTGCCTTACCTGCCATTTTCGCGGCTGTTTGTTCTTTGTCACACACGAAAAATACGGCGTCACCGTCACCGCAATTCATTAATCTGCGCAATTCCTCTTGTGCTGCTTGCGGGATGAATTTTGCAATTGGCCCTTTGCCTTCTGAGGCCTCAAACAAAACATAACCCAAACCCGGCGCACCTTCGCCGCGCGCCCAATCATTCAACTTGTCAAAGAAACTGCGCGGCTTGTCGGAAACTTTCGGTGCACAAATCGCGCGCACCACGCCGCCTTTTTCAAGAACAGCTTTGAACGCGTTAAACGTGACATCATCGCGTTTGAAAATTTCCGTGACATCACGAATTTCCAAAGGATTGCGCAAATCTGGTTTATCGGATCCAAAGCGCATCATCGCATCTTTATAGGTCAAGCGCGGCCACGGCCAGTTGGTCACACTGTGTGAAACACCTGTGTAATCATTATATTTTGTGAACAGCTCACCAATCACGGGTTCCATTGTTGCAAAGACATCTTCTTGGGTAACGAATGACATCTCCATATCAAGTTGGTAAAACTCCGCCAAACGATCGGCACGGCCATCTTCATCCCGAAAACATGGCGCAATTTGAAAATAACGATCAAAGCCAGAGACCATCAAAAGTTGCTTAAATTGCTGTGGCGCTTGGGGGAGAGCGTAAAACTTTCCCGGATGAATGCGTGATGCCACCAAGAAATCGCGCGCGCCTTCGGGTGATGAGGCGGTCAAGATGGGTGTGTTAAATTCTTGAAATCCTTGCGCCCACATGGCTTCGCGCAAATGACGAATGACATTGTTGCGTAAACGCACGCGGCCATGCATGCCCGGACGGCGCAAATCAAGATAACGGTAACGCAAACGAATATCTTCACCGGCTTGGTCTTCCTCCGCCACCTGGAACGGAATGACATCAGCTTGCGTTTGCAAAATGGCGTGGGTGACATAAACCTCAATCGCACCGGTCGGAATTTTCGTGTTCGCCGTATCATTCGGGCGGGGGCGCACCGTGCCATCAATGGTCAAGACCGATTCGTTGCGCCACTGTGATGCTTGCTCCAAAAGGGGGGAATCTTGGTCGATCACACATTGGGTAACACCATGCGTGTCGCGTAAATCAATGAATAAAACGCCGCCATGATCGCGAATTTTTTGAATCCAGCCCGAGAGGCGGACATTTTGCCCCGCGTGATCGGCGCGTAAATCAGAACAAGTGTGGGTACGGTATTGGTGCATCTTGCTTTCCTTTGTATCTTCTGGTCAGGTTATAGCAGTGTTTGCACTTCAAAAAAAAGACTTTTCATGACCCTGATTACCACAAATGCCGCTTTAAAATCCTTATGCGCCACCCTGAAAGACGCCCCTTTTGTCACGGTGGATACGGAATTTTTGCGCGATAAAACCTATTACGCGAAATTATGCCTTCTGCAACTCTCTGGCCCGGATAAAAACGCCTTCGCCATTGATGTCTTAAGCAAGGACGAAGACCTCGACCTGACCCCCGTGTGGGATCTTTTGTGCCACACACCGAATTTGAAAGTTTTCCACGCGGCGCGCCAAGATTTGGAAATCATTTATCAAATGTCCGGTCATATCGTGCACCCTCTTTTTGATACGCAAGTTGCGGCAATGGTGTGCGGGTATGGGGATCAAATTGGTTACGATTCCTTG
Organism: Alphaproteobacteria bacterium; assembly: GCA_027482195.1. Classification (GTDB taxonomy): domain Bacteria; phylum Pseudomonadota; class Alphaproteobacteria; order Micavibrionales; family Micavibrionaceae; genus Micavibrio_B. Next base: position 20,233 of record JAIXWE010000018.1, read on the forward strand.
GTCATGGAAGTGACGGGTGAGAGGCCCGATAAATCATCCCAATTCACGGATTGGTCTTATCGCCCTCTCTCCGCGCGGCAAATGACCTATGCCCTCAATGATGTGATTCACCTTGTTGACATTTACGTGATGCTTCAGAAAAAATTGGAACAGAGCAAACGCGAAAGCTGGGTGCGGGAGGAGATGGAATATCTGACCGATCCAAACATTTACACCATCATTCCCGATCAATCCTGGGAGCGTTTGAAAATTCGCAGCGCAAAACCAAAAGATATGGCCGTGATCAAGGCGTTATCAAGCTGGCGCGAGCATGAAGCGCAACGCCGCGATGTGCCGCGCGCGCGTATTTTAAAGGATGAAACGCTTCTTGATCTTGGCTATCAAAAACCGCGCACACCAGAAGACCTTACGCGTATTCGTGGCATAAGCGCGGACATGGCCCAAGGAAAATTCGGCACAGCACTTTTAAATGTGATTGAAACTGGCCTCAACATGCCAAGCGGCGACATTCCCATCTTGCCGGAGAAAAACCCCTTGCCGCAAAAATTGGCTCCGGTTCTTGAGATGTTAAAAATGTTGTTACGCATTCAAGCCGCACAACATGATGTCGTGGCACGTTTGATTGCCGATAATGATGATCTTGAATCTTTTGTTCGCAACCCCGGGAATAAAAATATTTCTTTTCTTCATGGATGGCGTTTTGATGTGTTTGGCCATGCGGCAACCGCGATGGTTGCGGGAAAAATTGCGCTGAGACTTTTGAATAATCAACTTACTTTGATGACTCTGCAAGACGCGTCATCACCTGACGCAAAAGTGGAATTGTAATTTTCCGCTTATCGGCCAACGATTCTTGGTCCAACATTTCAACCAATGTTTTCACGGATAAAAATGTCCGCTCCATGCGGTCAAGTGCGTAAAAAACGATCTCGGGCGCGATATCCATGTGGCGATCTGCACACAATTTCACCATCACGGCGGCCAAAGTTTGCTCATCAGGTTTGGTGATTTCCAAAATCGGCGCAGCTTGCAAACGTGACGCCAAATGCCCACCATGCGCATAAGTAAACTGCGCGGGGTGGGTTTGCATGGTGAGGAAAAGAAAAATATTTCCTTGATGTGCGTGATTGTAAAGATGGAATAATTTTTCTTCCTGTGCCACATCCCCGATAATAAAATCGGCACGTTCAATCACGAAATTTTTTTGTTGTGAAATCAACTCTTCCAACGGGGCTTCAAAAAACTCTGTGACAGATAAAATACGCGCCTGTGCGCGGTTTGCCCATAAACTTGCAAGATGATGTTTCCCCGATGCAGGCGGGCCAAATAACGTCACAAGCGGATAACCGCTCCAATCCGGCCAGCGATCAATCATGCCAACGGCCATTTGATTGCATGACGCCACCACCAACGAATCTCGCCCGTAAGATGGACGAAATGTGAGATCAAGGGGGATTTGCCGCGCGGCACTCATGGCTTATTTTCCATTGTAATATGGGCTTTTTCGGTATTGATCAAGCCCGAAGACGACCAACACGCTGATCACGGCCGCAACCGGCACGGCCAAAAACATTCCCAACAATCCCAACAATGCGCCGCCCGCCATCAATGCAAAAATAATCCACAAAGGATGAAGCCCGACACTATCTCCCATTAATTTTGGCGTGACAAAATTTCCTTCAACAAATTGTCCCACGGCGAAAATGGCACCGATGATCGCAACATACATAAGATCACCACCCGTCTGAAACGCCGCCACCGCCAAACTTGTGACCAAGCCAATGGTGGAACCAACATAAGGGATGATGGTCAACAGACCCGTTGAAAGACCAATCAGGAATCCGTAATTCAACCCCGCAATCGTGAGACTGAGCGCATAGAAAAATCCAAGAAGAAGACACACGGTAATTTGCCCGCGAATAAATCCAGCGATTTTTTCATCAATTTGTACACCCAAACGGCGAATGGTTTCGCGGTGTTTGCGCGGCAATAAATCATCGACATTCCGATGAATGGACGGCCATTCCATCATCATAAAATAAGCCACAATCGGGATCAGAAGAACAAAAACGATGAATTTTATAATCGCCTGACCGCCGCTTAAAATTCCGCCCAAAATTCCACCCGCAACAGTTTGACCAAATTGCAAGGTGCGCCCCAAATTATTTTTGACCAATGTTTGAATTTCATCCGCCGATGGCGTGCCGAACCGTGTTTGTAAATCCGTAATATAAGGACCCAAGAAACTTTGAAGTTGCACAAAATATCCCGGCAATGCATCAACAAGTCCCATTGCCTCACGCAACAAAATGGGGAGTAAAAGAGCAACGAACAAAACAAACACTGTTACAAAAGCCGCAAGAATGGACAACACACTTAAACGGCGTGATAACCCGGCGGCACATAATTTTGTCACGAGAGGATTAAGCAAATAAGCCAAAACTGCGCCAATGACAAAAGGCAAAAGAATGGATTGGAAGGCTAAGATAAGAAGAATAAAAAGAACAAAAGCCCCAGCCCAGAATAAAAATTGCGCTTGCAACACCATGAATAACCTTTCAAAAAAACTAACGGCCGCGACCGAGATTATAGACATTATCACCCAACGGGATGAGAGTAAAACCCCGTGCCGCAAGGGCAGATTGTAACGATGCCCAATCACTGTAACTGACAGTCAAAATTGCTTCATTGCCGCGCAGCGCTGTGATCTTTAAATTCCGAATGGCCGGAATCTCGTTTAAAGCACGCCGCGTGACCAACCAATCATTCATCGTCGCAAAACGCACATTCAATGTGGCTTGTCCATCTTGAGCTTGATAAGTCTGCGCCGGCATTGTGTTTTGCTCATCTACTGAAAGTGTCTCGGATGATTTATCCTCAGTTAATGTTTTTTGTGTTGTATCAGGCGACGAACCGCTCTTCCAATTCGTTTGCAACGCCTCTTCCACTTTTGGCACAGCTGTCTTTAGCAAATCACCCAAACGCCGCGCATCACCAACCGGAATTTGAAGTGTTTGCGCAAGGGTAAAAATTTTTCCGTCATAATGATAAAGGTCAATATGAAGAGGTGTTTGCACCGAGGCCCGATCAAATTTTGCAACCGCCACCACAACATCGCGCACATCATACCGCGCCAATAATCTTTTCAACCCAGCCGTGTTTATTTTGCTCACGTCTTGCACTTCGCGCACATCAAAAATATCGGATGAATCCCCTTTTGGAATCACAATTCCTTGGGAAGACGATTCCCGCCACGCACTGAGCCACGGGTTTTTATCACGTGCCCATAAGCTGAGAGTTTGATCTTGTTGGAAAAAGGGAAGAAGAACAATCCGTGGATCCGTTTGTGCAATAGTGGCATTTTGAAATTCGGGCAAAGGCTCCCGCCCGAAATAATTCCTGACAACGCCTTCTTTGAATCGAAAGACATAGGTTCCGATGTAACGCCGGCGCGATGTTTGCTCCGACACTAATTCAAAATCTTGAACCATGCCCGCTACGCGGTCGGGGGATGGAAGCGGTTTTCCTTCCCGCTCCGCCTCATTTAAAAAACGGGTGCGCAGCATTTCAAACGCTTTCATCTGCGCTTGGGCAAAGGCTTTTTCCCGTGCGCGCACCGCCGACTCTGAGACCATATCCACCGTGACATCACGCACGATGTAAGGATTATCCATGCTTTGTGCGACGGCTCTATGACCTGCGCCCATAATGATCATCACAAAAAGTGAAAAAAGAAAGAAAAGCCGCACGAATGTCTCTTGCCAAAATTGGGGTTTATCCCGTTTATATAGCGTGAGAAAGGGACAAATTTCAATGAAGCGAAGTGCGTATCATCAAGCGGGCGTTGATATTGCCGCCGGAAACACCCTGGTTGAACGGATCAAACCTTTGGCCAAGGCAACGGCACGCGCGGGCTCCATGGGGGGCTTGGGTGGATTTGGGGCTTTTTTTGACCCAAAAGCGGCGGGGTTTCATGACCCGGTTCTGGTGGCCGCAACGGATGGCGTTGGCACAAAATTGCGCGTGGCGATTGACGCCAAAATTTTTAACACGGTGGGCATCGATTTGGTTGCCATGTGTGTGAATGATTTGATTGTTCAGGGGGCCGAACCACTTTTCTTTCTCGATTATTTTGCAACTGGCAAATTGGACGTCGATCACGCCGCCGATGTTATTCAAGGTATCGCGCAAGGATGTCATGAATCGGGCTGTGCCCTCATTGGTGGTGAGACGGCAGAAATGCCCGGCATGTATATGCATGATGATTTTGATCTTGCCGGTTTTGCCGTGGGTGCAGTGGAACGTGATCACATTCTTACCGGCGCGGATATTCAAGACGGAGATTGCGTCTTGGGCTTAGCCTCTTCCGGGCTTCATTCCAACGGATTTTCATTGGTGCGGCATGTGATGGCACAGCATGAAATTTCTTACGACTCCCCCGCACCTTTTTCAAAAAATCAAACTATTTCTGAAGTCTTGTTAACACCGACCATGCTTTATGTGCGCCCTCTTCTTCCCTTACTCAAAGCAAAGATGATCAAAGGTTTGGCGCATATTACGGGCGGCGGGTTGTTGGAAAATATTCCGCGCATTTTGCCCGACGGGCTCATGGTTGAAATTCAAAAAAATGCATGGAATATGCCCCCGGTTTTTACATGGCTTCAAGAGTTGGGGAATTTGACACAAGATGACATGCACCGCACCTTTAATTGCGGAATCGGCATGGTGATTATTTGTGACCCATCACAAAAAGAAAACCTGATGACCCTGTTAAAAGATACAGCCGTTTTTGAAATTGGCCGTGTCACGCATCACCAAAGCGGGGAGCGTGTGATCATCGCATGACGCTCAATCTCGCGGTGCTTATTTCCGGATCGGGGAGCAACCTCAAAGCAATTTTAAATGCGTGTGAAGATCAAAACTTTCCCGCAAAGGTGCGCGTGGTCATCAGCAATAAGGAAGACGCAAAAGGCCTTGCCCATGCGGCAGATCATAAAATTCCACATCATGTAGTTGATCACAAAAATTTTGCAACGCGTGATGATTTTGACAATGCCCTTCATGAAATTCTCACAACATACCCGGTTGATGTTATATGCCTTGCGGGGTTTATGCGTGTTTTGGGGGCGACGTTTATTTCCCATTGGGCGGGGTGCATTCTCAATATCCACCCGTCACTTTTGCCCCTGTATAAGGGGCTTCACACTCATCAACGCGTGATCGCAGATGGTGAAAAATTCAGTGGTTGTTCCGTTCACTTTGTAACACCCGGCCTTGATGATGGCCCGGTGATCTTACAAAAAACGGTGCCGGTTCTTAGCGATGACACGCCGGAGATTTTAGCCGCGCGGATTTTAAAAGAAGAACATCGCGCCTACCCCGAAGCACTTCGTTTATTGGCTGAAGGTCGTGTGTGCTTCACCCCGCACGGCACGGTTGAAATTAAAAACTGATTTTTGTAAGATTTCAAAAAATGATATGAGGTTTTATTTTCCATGGCACAATCATCACACCCGATCCCTCCTGATCCTCAGGCCATTTCACGCGCCCACTCCGATTGGAACAGCTTCACGCGTTTCAGCAGCTACGCCATTATCGGGGTGATCGCCATTTTAATCTTGATGGCTGTATTTCTTCTGTAAAATACACTCATAAAGACGCATAAATATAAGTACAGATTTATCCCTTTCTTAAGTTTTCTCGGCGATTCTGATGGGATCAAGGGGCGTTTGCGCGCCCTCTAACCGTGCGAGAATTTCATGCGCCTTTCGCGTTCGTTGCATATTTTTATGATGATCTTTGTTTGGGGGATGCTGTGCGTCATAACCCCCAAAATGTCGCATGCCGATGACAGCGTTTTAAATCCGGCGTTGCTCAGCAATGAAAAAGCCGAAGTGAACCTCAAACGCCATCTTTATGTCATTCCGGACACGCAACGCAATTTAAATTTCCGCAGCATTATCTTCCGGCTGAATGATGGAAGTTTAATGCGCCACCGTGTTGCAGAAGATGTTTTGCGCCTTCCCGAAGATGGAACACCCATATGGGTGGTGATCCCGATCCAAAATCAAAGTGCAGCTGAGTATTGGACACTTGATTTCGGCGGCGCCATGAATGGGCGTTTTGGTTTTCTTTCGCAAGCGATTTTATATTTAAAACAAGGGGAAACGGGCCGCACCATTTTCAACGCCAGTGACACCAGCAACAATAACGACATTCGCATTCTGCCCACATCTATCCCCATCCGCCTCACCCAAGGACAAACATCTTATCTTATTCTTTATGCGCAAGGTGCGGCCAATTCTTTTGTGACGTTAAGTCCGCGCTTTCGCAACACGATCCAACATGTGGAACCGTTAAAACCCCTCACCCAAATGGGGAGCTTGTTATTCCTTCTCTCTGCGACCCTGTTGTTATGCAGTTTTTTCTTAAAGCTTGATAAGGCCGCATTATATTTGGGGCTCATGTGGCTTGTACTTTTTATACATCGGGTTGTGATTGATTCTTACATGTTGATCTCTGGCCCGCTTGGGCTTTATGCGACACCCCTTGTGTGGACGCTTATTCCGTTATTATTTTTATATGCGCTCACCCATGTTGAATCTGTGAAAGAAAATATTCCAACATCTGTGTTTTGGGGATTGGGGGGGCTCAGCCTTGTATGTATCGGAATTGGTTTGGGGATGGGCAATATCGACTCGTCTTTGGCGCTCTTTCTCACCTATGGTCCGGTTTTGATTATTGCGACGGCTGTCGCGTTTATCGGCTGGCCTTTTGTTCTTTTGGGACGCGGGGAAGATGTCGCAAGCTTTGTACTTGTTTCATCCGTCTTTATTTTTTGTGGTGTGTGGATGGCGGCTGAAGTTGTTGTTGGCTTTAACTCCCTACAAAATCTCAGCGATTTGGTTCCGTGGCTTTTGGCGTTGACTGCACTCGCAAGTGCGCTGTTGCATGTGTGGTTAACAGCAGATCATAAAATATTTGCACAACAAGCCGCGCAAAATTCCTGGCCTGATCGCGGCTTATCACAAGATGAATCGGATATCCGCACCGTGCGCGAAAATGCCGAACATAAACGCTTGATGCAAGTTTTGGATCAAGAACGCGCAACCATGCGCGAACTTCAGATTAAAGAAGCAAAACGCGCCGATGAAATGCGGCGTGCGAAGGAAGCCGCCGACGAAGCCAATCGTGCGAAATCGGCTTTCTTGGCTGTTGTTTCGCATGAAATTCGCACGCCAATGACGGGCATTATGGGCATGGTGCGGTTATTACAAGAAACGTCTCTCACGCGGGAACAGAAAAATTTTGCTGTGACCATTCAAGATTCCGGTGAAGCCTTGATGGCACTTTTGAATGACATTCTTGATTTTGAAAAAATCGAAAGTGGGAAGATGGAGCTTGAACATATTCCATTCGACCTCACACGTTTGTTACAAGGTATTCAAACATTGATGAATGGCCATGCCGCCAGCAAAAATATTTCCTTAGAACTTCATATGGATCCCGATATTCCAACTTATATGATGGGCGATCCGACAAGGCTGCGCCAGGTACTTTTGAATCTTGTCAGCAATGCCATTAAGTTCACAGCGCGCGGCAAGGTGCGCATTCACGTCAAAGATGTCACCGCCGCCGATGATAAAACCGGATCTATACGGCAAATTTATTTCAGCGTCCAAGATTCCGGCATTGGCATGACCCAAGAGATTCAACGCAAACTTTTCATGCCCTTCGCACAAGCGGATGCAAGTACCGCGCGCAAATATGGCGGAACTGGCTTGGGCCTTGCCATTTGCAAACGCCTGATCGAAGCCATGGGCGGATCTATCAGCATCTCAAGCCGCGAGGGCGAAGGCAGCACGTTCTTCTTCTCACTCAGTCTTGCGGAAGCGGAAAATGACACCGCACACATCCCACCCCCCACTTCGCAAAAAGAAGTTATGGCGGCAATTCCCGCTTTGCGCGTTTTGGTTGTCGATGATAACGGCATTAATCAAAAAGTTCTCACCTCACTTTTGAACAAACACCATCATGCCGTGACCTGTGCGGCAAATGGCCAAGACGCATTAAAAGCTTTGCAAACAATGGCTTTTGATGTGGTGTTGTTGGATGTGGAACTTCCCGATATTTCCGGTGTCGAAGTGACAAACATCATTCGCAATGATCCCACCCATCCGGCACATCATTTGCCCATCATCGCGATCACCGGAAATGTTGGAACGGAAGATATTGCGCATTATCGCGCAGCCGGTATGCAAGATGTTCTGGCCAAACCCGTGACACCCGAAACGCTTCATGATGTTTTGCGCCGCGTGGCCGCGCATGAATTTTCTGATACCGCGCGTGATCAAAGCAAAACATCACTTGAAACAAATGATCCCGATGAGGTTGATGATTTTGAGAATCTCATCAAAAACATGGAAGACGCTGATCCCGCCCTTGATATGGCGCAGGCCGGAATTACACAAGCCACTCTCACCTCCTTGCTGACAAGTTTGGGCAAAGCAACAACGCGTGATCTTTTGCAAGGCTTCTTTGAAAAAGGTGATGAATTGGTGCGCAGTATTGGCGTTTGTTATGTTGAAAAAGATCTCGCGGCCTTGGCGGCGCGGGCTCATGAATTGCGCGGCATGGCGGGGAATTTTGGGTTTGATGCGGTTGCCAATTTGGCCGGTGCGATTGAGACAGCGGGCAAAGCGCAAGATCTCGCGGAGGCCACCGAACCAGTTGCGCATATTGCCGAAAAATATGCGGTGGCCAAGACCACCGCACAAAATTGGTTAAAATCTCACGATTAAAATTTAGCCGACAATTTCGGTCTCAGCAAAAAAGAATGCAATCTCGCGCGCGGCGTTTTCCAAGCTGTCTGATCCGTGGACGGAATTTGCTTCGATGCTTTCTGCGAAATCTTTACGAATGGTTCCGGCATCCGCATTGGCGGGGTTTGTCGCACCCATAATTTCGCGGTTGCGGACGACAGCATTTTCGCCTTCCAAAACCTGAACCACAACCGGACCTGAGATCATGAAATTGACAAGGTCGTTGTAGAAAGGACGCTCTTTGTGAACTTCATAAAAACGACCCGCAACATCGGCCGTCATGTGAATGCGTTTTTGCGCAACAATGCGCAAACCTTTTTCTTCAAAACGCGCGTTAATCGCTCCGGTTAAATTTCTCCGGGTCGCATCGGGCTTGATAATTGATAATGTACGCTCTGAAGTCATGGTCATCCTCATAATGGTTAAAATTCGTCACTTGCGCGGGTTATAGCGGTTGCAACCAACTCTCGCAAGCCTCAAACCGCATTAAATATCGGCTAAAGACCGACAAACTTTGTAAAAAAGCAATTTTATGATTGTTTTTCTCCTTGCTTTTCTCTTCGCGTTTATTTTATCATAGATGAATAACAGGGATACATAATTACAAAAAGGTTTTCATAAAGTGAATTCAATTATTGTTTCTCCTTACGATGCCGCCCAAGACCCGCACTATCAACAGCGTTTCATCACCTGTCATGCCCCCATCCTTGTTAAAGAATTGGTTCAGCCCACAGATGATCTTCGCGCGCTTTATGACCTTGCCCATAAATTAAAGCCACAATTCGAAGCCACCGTTCAATCCTATGCCAAGCGTATTGGTTGTGGGTTTGAGATAGCTGAGATCAAACCTTTTGAAAGTGCGCTCAGCAAATCTTTACGCAAGGGAAGTGCCGCGGCCGTTTTTGATTTCTTGCGCGCAAGCCTTCATTTAAGAACGCCTAATCAAATCTCGGAAACAGCGCGTATTACCTCACCGGGTACAAATTCAGAAATTGGCACTTTGGAAAATTCTTTTGCACGCCCCAATATCGATACGGGCATGCGGCGTTTGCAATCTGTTATTAGAATTTCTGACGGCACAGATTTCATGTATGCGGAGATTCAAGGCCGCCACGCAAAATTCGAAGCGGCGTTGGATAAAACACATCGCATTCACGAAGCGCAACGCAACTTGAGAACATCGTTGCAAATGGAAAAAATTCTTGTCGATATGGCGAGCACGAAAAAGATACGTGCCCGTATTGAGAAATTAGATTTAAAACGCCTTTCCATTCATGCGGGCGCAGCGATTGCTCATGGGCTTGATCGCATGGAAGAACAACGCGTGTTTTTCGCGGTCAACCGCGATGGCGAAACTATTCCCGCCTTTGCAACTTACCGCAGCTTTGACGGAGCCTTCAGCGTGATCCGCCCCGACGCGGAATCAGGATGCTTTGTCATTGACAATAGCTTGATCCACCATGTGCGCCCCATCATCAGCAAAAAAGATGGGAGTTTGCGTTTTGAATTACGTGATTGTATCGACACCAGCAATGATCGCACGCGATTCATCCAAGCATCAGAAGCCATTGCAAGCGGCGCACCGCCTTATATCATTGCCGGATTTTATGGCCAGCACACAGCCGATATTATGCCGTTCCCGAGCCGCGCGCTTGGTTAAGCTTGATTAAATAAATTTTCTTAAACCGCGAGTGATTTTTCAACAGCCGCCAACGCGTCATTCGCGGCCGTGACATTCACACCACCCGCTTGCGCCATATCGGGGCGTCCGCCGCCGCCCTTGCCGCCCAAAACTTCCGCACCAATGCGCACTAAATCCACGGCACTGAATTTCTGGGTTAAATCATTGGTCACCGCAACCACGATCGACGCCTTGCCATCAGATGTGCCGACAAGAACGATCACGCCAGAACCGATCTTAACCTTCATATCATCCGCCATCGCCTTTAAATCTTTGGCGGGCACATCTTCCAACACGCGGCCCATGAATTTGACACCGTTCACATCGCGCGTAACTGTGCCTTCGCCGCCACCGCTGGCCAACTTACGGCGCAAATTCGTAAGGTCTTGTTCCAATCTTTTCTTTTCCTCGACCAAAGCCTTCACCCGCTCCACCACATCATGGGGCGTTGTTTTTAATGCTTCCGCCGCTTGGCGCAAATGATCTTCTTGAGCCTCAAACCATTTTAACGCAGATTCTCCTGCGACGGCTTCGATACGGCGAATGCCTGATCCCACAGCACCTTCGGTAATGATTTTAAACAAACCAATTTCACCCGTTTGTTTCACATGCGTGCCGCCACATAATTCAACCGAGAACGGAATTTTGGCACCCGCGGCCATGCGCCCCATACTCACCACACGCACTTCATCATCATATTTTTCGCCAAATAAGGCGCGCGCGCCCAATTCCCGTGCCTCTTCCAATGGCAAGACGCGCGTGACCACGGATGAGTTAGCACGAATTTCTTCATTCACAATCATCTCAATTTTTTTAACATCATCTTGCGTGATCGCATTCGGGTGCGAAATATCAAAACGTGTGCGATCTTCGGTCTGCAACGATCCTTTTTGCGCGACATGGTCACCCAATGTTTGCCGCAAAGCTTCGTGCAATAAATGTGTCACCGAGTGATGTGCCTTAATTGCAGCACGGCGGGCAATATCCACACGGCATTCCACCGCATCATTGACGCTCAACACACCGTTTGTAATTGTGCCGACATGAACATGTAATTTGCCTAATTTCTTTTGGCAATCTGTCACATCGCATACATTCTTCCCCGCGATCAAAGATCCATGATCGCCAACTTGCCCACCCGATTCCGCATAAAACGGCGTTTGGTTCAACAAGATCATCCCCGTTTCGCCCGCTTTTAATTGCGTCACAGCTTTGCCGTCTTTGAGTATGTGAATAATTTTTGCTTCCGCCACATCTTGGTCATAGCCCAAAAACTCGGTTGAGCCATGGTGATCCAAAATATCAAACCAGAATTTTTCGAACGCCGTCTCGCCCGATCCCGCCCACGCTTTGCGTGCCTCAGCCCGTTGGGATTCCATCGCCGCGTTAAACCCGTCCGTATCCACCGCAATGTCACGCGCTTTTAATGCATCTTGAGTGAGATCAAGCGGGAATCCATACGTATCATAAAGTTTAAACGCCACCGCGCCCGATAATTTTCCGCCCGCATTGATGGAGGATGTTTCTTCATCCAGCAATTTCAATCCGCGCTCAAGCATGTTTTTGAATTTTGTTTCTTCTTGCTTCAAGGTTTCGGAAATCAACGCGCCAGCACGATGAAGTTCGGGATACGCTTCACCCATCATGCTTTGCAAAGTGGGGAACAGGCGATACAATAACGGCTCCTTCGCTCCCAATAAATGGGCATGGCGCATTCCGCGGCGCATAATACGGCGAAGCACATATCCGCGGCCTTCATTCGATGGCATCACGCCATCCGCAATCAAAAACGCGGCCGCACGTAAATGATCGGCAATCACACGGTGTGATGCGGCTTGGGTTCCATCCGCAGCGATATGGGCGAGGTCGGCCGAATGTTCAATAATCGCGCGCAATAAATCGATATCGTAATTATTTTGTTTGCCTTGCAAAACATGGGTCACACGTTCCAATCCCATGCCGGTATCAATGGACGGTTTTGGCAAATTCACGCGCGTGTTTTTATCAATTTGTTCATATTGCATGAACACCAAATTCCAAATCTCGATAAAACGATCGCCGTCTTGATCATCAGACCCCGGAGGTCCACCCGGAACTTTATCCCCGTGATCATAAAATATTTCGGAGCACGGCCCGCATGGCCCCGTGTCCCCCATCATCCAAAAATTGTCCGATGTTGAAATGCGAATGATTTTATCATCCGAAAATCCCGCAACTTTTTTCCAAATTTTTGCGGCGTCTTCATCTTCGGAAAAAACAGTGACGAGAAGTTTTTCTTTCGGCAACGCGAAATTTGTCGTGAGCAATTCCCACGCGAAGGCAATGGCATCTTCTTTGAAATAATCCCCGAACGAAAAATTTCCTAACATCTCAAAAAATGTGTGGTGGCGTGCGGTGTAACCGACATTTTCAAGATCATTATGCTTGCCGCCTGCGCGCACACATTTTTGCGAGGTGGCCGCCCGCACATAGGGGCGCGTTTCCGCACCGGTGAAAACATTTTTAAATTGAACCATGCCCGAATTGGCAAACATCAAAGTCGGGTCATTTTGCGGCACCAAAGGGGATGACGCGACAGCCGTATGCCCTTGTTTTTCAAAATAGCCTAAAAATTCCGAGCGGATCTCTTTTACAGTTTTCATGTGTGCCTCAAAGGTTGAAGAGAAATACCTTAGCGAGGCCGGAAAATTTATGCAATTCTTGAGTTAGCGGGATGCCATTTTTGGCGCAGTCCCATCATGCTCGCGCGCCGCATCTTCCAAAGCGGGGGATTGCGGATCAGCCAAAGCATCCAACATGCGCACATCATCCCCGGCTTTCAGGCGGTAAATCCAATAATTAGCCATGACCCGTTCGACAAAGGCACGGGTTTCCGCAACCGGAATACTTTCAATGAACAAAAGCGGATCATTGATATCTTTCAATTCACGTTGCCATTTTTGCAAATTGCCCGGCCCCGCATTATAGGCAATCGCCATCGCGAATAAATCATGATCAATCATATTATTGCCCAACAGACGGCGAATATAACGCTGACCCAGCGCGATATTTTTCTCCGGGTTGGTTAAACGATCTTGGCTTCCGCCGATGTAAGACGCGGTTGACGGCATGAGTTGCATCAATCCGGTTGCACCGGTTGCATTTTTCGCATGCGGATTAAAACGTGATTCCTGACGCACCAGCGCCTTAATCAACGCGCGGTCAACGGCATAACCATTCTCGGGCTCCCACGGTAAATCGGGATATAACGCCGCATCAAAGACACGTCCGTCGCTGCTTAGTGTCATGCGCGCAATGTGCAATGAAAGTGCGGGCACACGTTTGTCCGTAATATAAGCCAATAAGGATTCGCGGCGTTTTGCGGTTCCCAACCATCCGGATGTCGCCAATAAACGCTCGGCCTTTGTGACATTGCCCGTACGCGCCACAATGCGAATGGCTTCTTGAACAAGTGCGGAATTTTCAAGTGCCTTGCGGTCTGTGCGTGACATGCTTGGCTTGTCCCAATTCAACGCGACATCACGATTCAGTGCGCGCGTGGCAATCAAGCCGTAAAATGTGCGCGGATGTTCCGCCGCTTTTTCAAACCAAGTTTGCGCATCATCGTCTTGTCCCAACACGCTGGCCGCGCGCCCCGCCCAAAAAGCGGCACCGGATTCAAACCATGGGGAAATCTCTTTCGCGTGAGCGGCATGGACAAAATAATCATAAGCTTTGGCAATATCATCATTGCGCCATGCGGCAATGCCGGCAATCCACGCCGCAACCGGGGCCTTTGACCCGGAACGATCAACAGCTTGCGCCGCCACTTCGGCCGCGCGGGTGACATGACCTTCGGCCATGTAAGATTGAGCGATCAAACCGCGCAGGCGGTCATATTCATGGGGGGCCAATTTAAGTGCTAAGTTATCTTTTTTCAGAATCTTCAAAGCCGCACTCGGGCGTCCTGCCGCGGTCTCAGAGCGGATGGTCGCCGCAACCAAGCGGTAAGCACTGGAACCACGAAAACCGGACAGGCCTTCGTCCGCCGCTTGGATACGGCTGTCCAATGGTTGAACTTGGCTTACTGTTATTTTGTCTTCGGGGGCAATCACCGTTTGCTCAACGTGGAGGGGCTCCATCTTTTCAGGCTTACCTGAAAGGATCATACCCGCAATACACCCCAGCACCATCACCGCAATTAATAAGACCGGTGAGCTGCTTTTTTCTTTTATCGTGCTCATAGCGAGGAGACAGATAGGTTATTTCAAAGAGAATGTCCAGAATTTTTAAGAAAACATAAAGTGATCCTGAATCAAGTTACCGGTTAAGGCACTGATTTTGAATAAAAATTCCAATTCTTAACACAGTAAATTTTCTGTTCATTTTAATCTTTTTGTTGCCGTTACATGGCCCGGGTGGGTGATTTCATCCAGCACCCCAAAACATGGTAAACCATTACTCATGATTACTTAGATTTATTGTATTTATTTTCTGAATACTGAAAAACCATTTATAAAACGCCCCGTTCTAGTGTTGTGTGCGGTGCGACAACACTAATTGCAGATCGTGCCAAGCCAGCCGTTTATTTTGCGGGGCGCGGAGCAAATAAGAGGGGTGAAAACTTGGGATCACGGGAATCTCGGCATCCCCCAACTCTTTTATTTGCGGTGACCATGTCGTGACGTGGCCGCGCAAACGGGTGATGCTGTCCCCCTGGGGGATCACGGCTTTGGCCGCCACACCGCCCAAACAAAAAATCAGCTTTGGTTTAATCAGAAGAATGTGTTTTTCCAAAAACGGAAGCGAGATGTCAATCTCAGCCGGGGACGGTGTGCGGTTTCCGGGTGGGCGCCAGTTTAAAACATTGGTGATATAAACGGAGGCCTCTGGGTCTTGCGCGTTACGATCAAGCCCAATGGCCGCAAGCATTTTATCAAGCAATTGGCCCGATGCGCCAACAAACGGCTTGCCTTGCGCATCTTCTTCCAAGCCTGGGGCTTCGCCGATAACCATGATGGGTGCTTGTGGATTGCCGTCACAAAACACCATCTGGGTTGCCGTGCGCTTGATCGCAAGCCCGTCAAAATTTTGGATCGCGGTCGCCAATTCCTCACGGCTTGTGGCCGCTTTTGCCAAGGCAATGGCTTGATTTTTCGCTTCTGGCGATCCCAAAGGGAGCGCTGCGGAAGTTGGAATGGCCGAACTTGCGGCAAGTTTTGATGGTGTTTTTGAGGACGCGGCCGCAACGGGTGCGGGTTCTTTTATTTTTAATGCCAAAAGATTTTGTGGCGCATCAGACAACGGCACATCCACCCCCGCCTCCACGTACCAGCTTAAAACGGCATGGGCTGTGGCGGGATCAAGGATCTGTTGCGCTGCGGGATCATCTTTCTTCATAACTTCATGATTTTTAACGGATTATAAGATAAGATAAAAGAAAAACCGCAAGATTATACAGGCTTATCATGACCGAACCCGCTCCAACGTCCCGCGATTCCATGTCTTATGATGTTGTCATTGTGGGTGCGGGGCCGGCTGGATTATCCTGCGCCATCCGCTTAAAGCAACTTGACCCCGCACTGACCGTCTGTGTTTTGGAAAAGGGGTCGGAAGTGGGTGCGCATTTATTATCGGGGGCGGTGTTTGAGCCGCGCGCCTTGAATGAATTTATTCCCGATTGGAAAGAGCGCGGCGCACCCCTCACCGTAGCAGCCACATCGGATGAATTTTTATTTCTGACCGAAAGCTCCGCCTTTCGTTTGCCCACGCCGCCGCAAATGCACAATAAAGGCAATTATATCATCTCGCTTGGTGCGCTTGGAAAATGGCTGGCGGTTCAGGCGGAAAATTTGGGTGTTGAAATTTATGCGGGCTTTGCGGCAACAGAAATTCTTTTTGATGATCACGGCGTTGTCAAAGGTGTGGCCACCAATGATATGGGTGTGAACAAAAATGGGGAACGCACGGCGCATTTTCAAAGCGGGATTGAATTACATGCACGGCAAACTATTTTCGCCGAAGGATGTCATGGATCTCTTACCAAGCAATTGATTGCTCATTTCAAATTACGCGATGAAAGCAATCTACAAACTTACGGATTGGGTGTGAAAGAAATTTGGGAGATTGACCCCAAACATCACCGTCAAGGCCACACGGTACATTCGATCGGTTGGCCGATGGATCAGAAAACTTATGGCGGTTCATGGCTTTATCACATGGAGAATAATTTAATCTCAATCGGATTTGTTGTGGGGTTGGATTACGAGAATCCGTATTTATCACCTTTCGAGGAAATGCAGCGTTTTAAAACACATCCCGCGATGAAACCTTTATTCGAAGGTGCGCGGCGCATCTCCTATGGGGCGCGTGCCTTGGTTGAAGGGGGCTTGCAAGCTCAACCAAAACTGACCTTTCCCGGCGGGTTGCTTATTGGTGATACGGCCGGATTTTTGAATGTTCCCAAAATTAAAGGCAACCATACGGCCATGAAATCAGGCACCTTGGCGGCCGAAGCTTTGGTCACACATTTAAAAACATCGGATCACGAATGCACATCTTACGCAGATCTTTATCGTAACAGTTGGCTTTATGATGAACTTTATAAGGTGCGCAATATTCGCCCCGGCTTTCATCATGGGCTTTGGTTTGGATTACTGCATGCGGGGTTTCAAACATTGGGTGGGTGGCGTTTGCCTTACACCTTGAAACACAAAGCCGATCACAAAAGTTTAAAACCGGCCGCCGCGGTTCAACCGATCCTTTATCCAAAGCCGGATAATGTTGTGACCTTTGATCGACTTTCAAGCGTGTATCTTTCCAACACCAATCACGAGGAAGACCAACCCGTTCACCTGAAGCTAACCGACCCCACCATTCCGTTGCGTGTCAATTTACCCGAATGGGCGGAGCCAGCCCAGCGTTACTGCCCCGCCGGGGTTTATGAGATTGTGGGGGACGGCGA
>JAIXWE010000001.1 GCA_027482195.1 Alphaproteobacteria bacterium
AAATCAGCGCGTGTGAAGACGGCATATTCCAAATTCGCATGCAAAAGATTACAGCCATAAAAGACTGTGCCGTTAAATTTTCCTTCTGCTAAATGGCAGGAGGTTAGATTTGATCCGGTAAAGTCCGCACCGCTTAAATCCGCACCACGAAAATGAAGACGGGATAAATCACGAAATTTTAACACCAACCGCGCACCACCTTGCTTGCCAATATTAAAAAACAAATGCTTGCGGATAAGATCATCCAGCTCTTGTTGGGAAACGCGCGCAAGATCAGGGGTGGACAGGTCTGACATAAAGATAATCGTAACGGTTATTGTACATTTGGCAATGTATCAATTTTGCGATTGACGGGGAAGTCGGTAGGTTTGCCGAGCATAATGGTAACCAGTTTTCTGGAATCAAGCCATTTTTCCGCCGCCCTGTTCACGGCCTCCACATCAAGTTGGATCAAGGCTGCATCGCGCTTATCAAGATAATCGACCGGAAGCTCTTCAAGCATCAACCCCAGCATAAAATTCGAGAGTTTAGGGTTTGATGAGAAATTCAAGACAGTGGAGCCGCGCAAATACCGCACCGCACTTCGTAAATCGTCTGGATTAATTCCCTTTTGGCGCAAAGCATCAATTTCCACCTTGGTCAAATTGACAAGCTTGCCAATGGTTTCATTTTTGCTTGAGCTTGAGATTGACAAAAAATTTCCGCCGTCCATATGTTCAAAATTACTATAGATTCCATAGGTCAAGCCATTGCGTTCGCGAATAACATCCATCAGGCGCGAGCCAAAACCACCCCCACCAAGAATATAATTCATCACTTCCGCGGCCACATAATCAGGATCTTTCACAGAAGGCCCGGGCAACGCCATTGTCACCAAGGTTTGCGGAATCGGATGTGGGAATAAAATATTTTCCGGTTGTGGAAAGTTTGCATGCGTGATGTCGCGCACCGGGGTTGTTCCGGCGGTTGGAAATAATTTCTCTACAAACTCAAGGGCCTCATCATCAGTAATATCACCGGCAATCGCAACGCGCACCGGGGCGGTGAGAAGTGTTTGATGTGCATTTTTGAGATCTTGTTTGGTAATCCGCGGCAAGCTTGATAAGGTTCCGCCAGAATTTTTTGCGTAAAGATGTTGGTCAAATAAAACAGAATTTGTAAGGCGTGCCAACATCCATTCTGGGTCAGTCATGCTGGATCGCAGCCGAGATATATTTTGCGCACGCATTCTTTCAATCGCGTCCTCATCAAAACGCGGGGCGCTTAAGGCTAAGCCTAAAAGACGAAAGGCGCGTTCTTTTTCCCGTGACAACGTGTAAACCGTGCCGATAAAATTATCGCGGGTTGCGGAGAATGAAAGTTCAATTCCGTGATCATTCAATTCTTTTTGAAAGGCTTGAGAGTCAAGATTCCCCGCTCCTTCATCCATTGTGTTGCTCAAAAGTCGGTAAAGGCCTTGTTTGTCATCGGGGTCATTCCGGCTTCCCTGTCCTTTGAAAGCAAATTGCATGCTGATGACCGGAACAGATTGATCTTGAATAAGCCATACTTGAATCGCGGGTGTATCGCGCAAGACACGAATATCCAAAATTTTTGCCTGTGCCGTTAATGGCAAAAATAAAATCCCAATCAAAAGAGCAAGGCGAATCATTTCTTTTCCTCATTTTGGGGAATCATGAAACCATGAATAACATTTAAATTCTCTGCATCCGGATCAAGATAATCTTTCAACGCACGGCGCACAGCGTCTGGCGAAATCGCCATAACATCGCGGGGCCAGTTCTCAATTTGATCCAGCGTTAAACCCATGGCAAGACCTTGCCCAACAAGCATAGCGGGGCCAACAACACTGTCGCGTGCGAAAATGGCTTGATCAATCATGCGGCGTTGCGCGGTTTTAATTTCTTCATCCGTTAAAGGTTGTGACGTCATGTAACGGCGCAATGTGGCGGTAATTTTTTCCTGTAGTGTCTCCAATGAAACGCCGTCGACGGGTAACGCGCTGATCCAAATATTCCCTTGGCCGCGCAAACTTCCATCGTAAGAAAGCTCAACCGAACTTGCGACTTTGTCCTTCACCACCAAATCTTGATAAAGCCGACTAGCTGAGCTTGAGCTTAAAAGGTTTTCAAGAATTTGTAAGGCGTACGCATCATGGTGATTGGTGACAAGGCTTGGTGCCAAGCTTGCGCGCATATAGACAGGCTGTTGAACCGCAATATTTTCAAATTTAAGTGTGACGGGTGCGGGGAAGTTTGGTACATCGGCGCGCACATGTGCGGGAATTTTTTGTGGGGGAAGAATACCAAAATATTTCTCCGCTAAAGGTTGAGCTTGCTCCAAGGTTACATCACCACTGATGACCAGGATTGCATTATTGGGTGCATACCAGCGATCATGATAATCCTTAGCATGGCGCCATTCCAATTTGGGCATTTCATTCTTCCACCCAATAATTGGAATGCTGTAAGCGGACGTGTTATAAAGCGCCGCACGCATTTGCTCAGCGAACAAGGCTTTGGGGTCATTATCTGTGCGTTGTTTGCGCTCCTCAATAATCACCTTGTGTTCAGATGCGATATCTTGAGGCGGGGGTGAGACGTTGATCATGCGGTCCGCTTCCAAGGCCATCACCAAAGATAAATACTCCTTCGGAATGGATTGGAAATAAGACGTAAAATCCCACGATGTGAAGGCATTATCGTTGCCGCCAATATTGCGAATAATTTTTGAGAACTCACCTGCGGGAATGCGGTGCGTGCCTTTGAACATCAAATGCTCTAAGAAATGCGCTTCTCCGGAAACACCATCACCTTGTGGTTCATCGGCAGATCCCACTTTATACCACACCATGTGGGTTATGATGGGTGCGCGGTGATTGGGAATGACAACCACCTGCATACCGTTCTTAAGAAACGTGCTTTGTGTGTTGAATAATTTCTCTGCCGCGAAAGATGGCGAAGCCGCACAGAAAACCCAGATAAAAAAGATCGAAAGATATTTAATCATCGCGCGAAGGTGTTTCACCTTTGGTCACGGGCTTGCCTTGCGTTTTGTTATCTTGAATACGCTTTAACTCAGCCGGAGCATCAACAACTGTTGCGGCTGGTGTATCGCTGTTGGTGCCGAAAATACGTTGCACTGTGGGGCGGTTGCGCTCGGCCTCTTCGTCTGTTTCTTGGTTAACCACGTTGCGAATATTCGGATCAGCTTGATTTGCCCCCGCTTTGCGGAGGATGTTTTCTTCAGCCACCGAAGGTGCAGAGGCTGTTGGAATGGGCTTGCCCTTAAGAGCTTCTTGCGCCGCAATCGTTGCCGGAATTTCTTGCGGGCGAGGCGCGCCCGGGCGGGGAGAGGGTAATTGTGTGACTTGATCTAAGTTATTTGGAATTTGTAAGGGTGCGCGCGTGACAACCGCAAACTCATCCGGGTCGCGGCGCGATAAGCCCAATTCCGATTTCACCGATCCGCAAGCGGTCAATGATAAAAATGAAAGTGAGACAAAAATAAATCTGCGCAAGGTCATGTATTTATCCTGGTACGGCGTGGCTCTAAAAACAAGGTGTCACACATTAATAAAATGACACCCAAAACGATGCAACTATCGGCAATGTTAAAAGCGGGATAATGCCAACCTGCAATGTGAAAATCAAAAAAATCGGCCACCGCGCCAAAACGCACACGATCCCATACATTGCTTAATGCGCCACCAATCACAAGAACGCAGGGAATAATTTGCCACCACGAAGTTGCTTTCCACATCCATACAAAAAATACACCGGATAAAAGCAAGGCCATGATGATGAGGAATAAAACCCCCGTTTTATCATCGGCGGCAAACATGCCGAAACTGACCCCATGGTTCCATACCATGACCATGTTAAAAAAAGAGGTGATCTCAAAACGCACAAACGGAAATTGTTCTTGGGGAAATTTAAAAAGCCAATCGAAAAATCCGGCTGAGGCGCCATCAACCGAAAAGCTGCGTGGACGGAAATACATTTCAATCACCCACCATTTGCAAATTTGATCAATCAAAATCAAGAAAGCAATGGCATCAAATGCAAGCGCGCGGCGCAAGATCGGGTTCATCATCAGGCCGCCTTACTTTTTTGAAGATAATAGCGCACGGCGTCTGCATCCCTTGCTGAAAGATCCGGATATTCAGGATCCGTTCCTACATCGGGAAGAATTTTCCACGAACGCAAACATTTTTTTCCTTCTGCTTTTTGGAAAACAACCGCCACGTCTTTCATATCGTTCAACATAAAAGCACCAGCAGGCGCAGGATCAGTTAAAATAGTTATTTGTGAGGTGATCGAAAGCTCCGCCATATCAAGGCCAGAAATTTTTTCGGCCCATTCGGGCGGCACATACACAATTGGATGTGCCTCAAGTGATGATCCGATTGTTTTATCAACGCGCTTGGGCTCCAAAGCCCCCAAAATCGCACGACGGATATCAAAAGCCGTTTCAAATTTATCCGCTAAATGCGCGTTGCGCCACTCTTTCGGAATATCGGGGAAGGTGCGCAAATGGACACTGTCGCTATCGCGCCATAAATGCGCAGGCCTGTGGTTCCACACATCTTCGGTTGTAAACGGCAAGATGGGCGCAAACCACGTGCTTAAACAATCCAAAACATGATATAAAACAGTGCGGCACGCCCGGCGTTCAAATGAATCGGGGCGATCACAATAAAGCCGGTCTTTGCGAATGTCGAAATAAAGAGCCGATAATTCATTCGTACAAAAATGATGCAAGCTTTGTGCGGCGCGCGAGAATTCGAAATCAGCGATAAGGCCGCGCAACTCTTGATCTTTCTCCGCCAGCCAATGAAGAACAAGTTGTTCCAATTCTGGCATCTTAGCATATTCGGATTCGTTTAATTTTTCATCTTGTGTAAATCCGTCAAGGGCACCAAGCAAGAATCGAAATGTGTTGCGAACGCGGCGATATAAATCACCGGCAAGCTTCATATTATCTTTGCCCAAACGCACATCATCACCGTAATCAGACGTGATTGCCCAAAGCCTTAAAATATCGGCGCCATATTGCGCAATCATGTCATGGGGGTCTATGACATTGCCCAATGATTTCGACATTTTATAACCTTTTTCATCCATGACAAATCCATGAGTGAGAACAGTTTTATAAGGTGCACGCCCACGCGTGCCGCATGATTCCAAAAGGGAGGAGTGAAACCATCCGCGGTGTTGGTCAGATCCTTCAAGATATAAATCTGCGGGCCATGATAATTCATCCGCACGTTCCTCAAGAACAAAAGCATGGGTACAGCCAGATTCAAACCACACATCGACAATATCCATGATTTGATCAAAATCATCGGCCTTGTAAGCATCGCCCAAAAAATCCTGCGCCGGGCGCGCAAACCATGAATCACTCCCTTCGCGTTCAAAAATTTCAACGATGCGATCAAGAACGGCATCATCCTTTAATGGCGCACCCGTTTTTTTATCAAGGAATAAAGCAATGGGAACGCCCCAGCTGCGTTGACGTGAAATGCACCAATCGGGGCGGTTGGCCACCATGGATGTGATGCGGTTTTCGCTCGATGCGGGAACCCAACGCGTATCCGCAATTGCCTTTAACGCTACATCACGAAGGTTATTGGTATCCATACTGATAAACCATTGCGGTGTGGTGCGGAAAATCAACGGTGCTTTGGAACGCCAGCTATGAGGATATTCATGGCGCAAGCTTCCCTTCGCAACCAAGGCACCGGCCGCATCAAAAGCCTTGAGCACAGCAAAATTGCCATCACCCAATTCCCCTTTTGGCGTGTAAATTTCAAGCCCCGCAAAAAGCGGCATATGATCACGATATTTTCCGTCATCGGTTACGTTATCTGGAATCTCTAAGCCGTTTGCTTTGCCAAGATAAAAATCATCTTCCCCGTGGCTGGGTGCGATATGCACAAAACCTGTCCCCGTATCATCGGTGACAAAATCACCAAGCAAAACGGGTACATCAAATTCATATCCTTGATTGCGCAAGGGGTGGGCACAAATTGTTCCGGCAACGTCCGATCCTTTGAGCGTGGTTAGGCATTCCCAATTTTCAATCTTGGCGTGGGTTTTAACATCATCGGCCAAAGATGTGGCGACAACATAAAGCGCCCCTTCTTTTACTTTTGCGCCGTCACGAATTTGCGCCACGCGATAGACGCCATATTCAATCTCCGCACCGCACGCAATTGCGCGGTTTGAAGGCAGCGTCCATGGTGTTGTGGTCCAGATAATAATTTTTGCATTTTCTAAAGCGGGTAAGGATGGTTTTACAACCGGGAAAGCCGCGTGAATGGTGATTGATTTATGTTCGCGATATTCAACTTCTGCTTCCGCCAACGCTGTTTTTTCAACGGTTGACCACATGACGGGTTTGACACCTTTATACAATCCACCATTTTTCAGGAATTTATGAATCTCACGCACAATAATGCTTTCAGATTTAAAATCCATCGTCATGTAAGGATTTTTCCAATCAGCAAAAACGCCTAAGCGTTGAAAATCTTGCGATTGTACATCCGCCCATCTTTGCGCAAATTCGCGACACTCCTTGCGAAAGCTGTTGATATCAACCGTGTCTTTGTCTTTGCCGGCGTCACGATATTTTTCCTCGATCTTCCATTCAATCGGAAGGCCGTGACAATCCCACCCTGGCATAAGCGGGGCATCAAACCCCAACATTTGGTACGTGCGGTTGACAACATCTTTTAACGACTTTGTAAAAGCATGTCCCAAATGCGGACGCCCATTCGCGTAAGGAGGCCCCCAATGTAAGATCCATTTGGGGCGGCCTTTGGAAAGTGCGCGCTGTTTTTGAAACAAATTCTGTTTCTGCCATTGTGCTAAAATTTCTGGTTCGCGTTGTGGCAAATCGCCGCGCATCGGGAATTCTGTTTTGGGGAGAAAAACAGTTTGTTTGTAAAATTCGCTTCTATCAATATCGTGTGTCATGCACGATTCATGGCAAAAAACACGTTGAGTTTCAAGGATTTTGCGCAAAAAAATCGCGTGTTGCGGCACAATCTTTTTCAATTTGCGCAATCAAGGCCTCAAGATCCGGATATTTCGCCTCACCACGTAATTTTATGAGAGGGCACACCCGCAATTCCTGCCCATAAAGATCACCATGAAAGTCAAGAAGATGCGCTTCCAAAAGGGGGATTTTGCTTTCAAACATGGGGCGAATGCCGATATTGATCGCGGCCAAATAATCTTTTTCTTCCCCTTTAATTTTTACCTTACCAGCATATACGCCAAAGCCGGGGTGCAATGTCTCACCTAAGCGCATATTGGCGGTGGGGAAACCAATTTTGCGGCCGCGTTGATCCCCTTTGATCACCTCGCCGCGTATTTCCCATTGCCAACCCAAAAGGTCATTCGCTTCCATCATCAAACCAGATTGCAAAAGGCCGCGAATGCGTGACGCTGCATAAACCCCTCCATTGGTATCTTTGACAAGGTCAACCGTCACACAATTTATGCCGTGATGTATAAGTGTGGCGGCTGATCCTTTGCGTTCGTGACCGAAATGAAAATCCGCACCCACAATACATGTTGTCAGGCCAAGATTTTTTTGAAGATATTTTGTGACAAAATCATCGGCTGTGCAGTGTGCTAACGCGTCATTGAAGGCAAAAACAAAAACGACATCCGCGCCCGATTCTTTGAGGCGATCCAATTTAAGGTTGTAAGGTGTGATACGAAATGCGGGATCTTGTGGACGAAAAAATGCCCGGGGGTGTGGTTCAAATGTGATGATTCCAAAGGGTTTTTTGAGTTCTTGTGCATGCGCGCGGGCGATGGTGAGCAAGCTTTGATGCCCCTTATGAACCGCATCAAAATTACCCATCGCCACCACCGCGCCAAAAAAAGGCGGGGGAATAATTGTATCCTGTGTGACGTGAAAAATTTCCATGCGCATCACACTGACATATTTAGAAAGATAAGATCAAGAGGCAATCAGATTTTCTGATCCGCAAGCTCAATCGGCTTAGCTTTGAGGTGTGCCATGATTCCTTTTTGTGGATCAAGAAGAGCGGTACGCGCGCGAATTGATTCCACCAATCCCGCCAAGGTGGTGGTATCAATATTTTGATCGCGTTGTTCCAAAATTTTTGCAACCTCACCTAAACCTTTTTCGTTTAAGGTGGCGGGAAGCGGATCAAGACCAAGGCTTGCCATCATGCGCCCATAATCATTTTGCGCATCGCTCATGTTGCGCATGAGACGTGTGCGGCTTAAAAGCTGATCCAATTTCGCAATCATCACATTGGCTTGCTTGAGCAAATCTTTATTCTCTGGATCAAGATTTTCTTGCAAAAGCGTTGCCGTGCGCGCGGAAACCGCATAACGCCCGCGTGCTAATTGCGCTTTTTCACGTGATAACGCGTAAGAGCTGCGTGCGATATTGACTTGGGTTAACACCGCCCCCGCAACCGCTTGGCGTTGACGCATCATGTGATTTTCTTGTGCTTGTGCCGCGTCACGACGTAAGGGATAGCTGAATAAATTCAAAAGATTTTGCGTGACCGAAAGCGATGCACCTGTCCAATTTGCATTCTCAAGAAAACTATTGCTGTCGTAATAATAGCCGAACGTTCCACCCAAGATTGGCAAGGTGTTTAATCCGGCAATATCTTTTTCACGTGATGCGATGCGTTGTTGCAAAATTCCCTCACGCAATTCTGGGCGAACAAGAAGTGCGACCGCATAAAGATCTTCTTTTTTTGTCTCTAATTTCGGAAGTGTTTTAAGAATGTCAGATTCATTTGCGCTTAAGGTAAACTCCTTCTCCGGTGATAATCCCATCAATCCGGCAAGCTCTTCCTTCGCACCGTTTAACGCAACGCGTTCTTGGTGAAGCGCATTCAAATTATCAAGAATTTCGCGCTGAAGACGCAACAATTCTTCAGTATTCGCAGTGTTTTTAGCCATTTCCGCGTCTTGCAAATCCTTGGTGAGTTGCAATGCGTTTTTATTCAGCGCGTGAATATGTGATTCCAAAGCTTGGAGACTTGCGGCGCGGTAATACGCAGCTCTGACATCACGCATGATGGTGTGGGTGGCGCGGCGGCGTTGTTCTTGAGCAATACGTTGCTGATCGGTTGCGGATTGCGTGCGTGCGTAAGCAAGACCCGCATCCAAAATATTCCAACTGATATCCAATCCCGCGTCCCGTTGATGGGAGTCTTCAAATTGTGTCGGAGGAAGGCTTTGTGCGCCGGTTGCGGCATCACGTCCGGAAATGATATCACGTTCATTCCGCGATGAGTAAACACCCCGTGCGTTCACGCTTGGTAAAATTCCCAAAGCTTGCTGATCAATTTTTCCACCTTCGGTGATTTCCGCTTGAGCGGCCACACGCGCATCGAGATTATAAGCAATACCGCGCGCCATCGCGTCATAAAGGCTTAATGGTTTTGTCACGGGTTCTTGATCATCAAACATCATGCGCAGATCTTCGGTCAAAGAACGTTCTTGTTCGGCAATGCCGACCGGTTCGGAAGATCCGGTGCAGGAAGTAAGGGCAAAGCACGAGACAACCAGAATCAAGGATAAAGGGTAAAAGCGGGTCATGGCGTTTCCGTGTGGGGGCAAATTGGGAGGTAAGGGCGGGAAGGGTAGGGCGGGCGAATCAATACACAGACTTATCCACAAGAATGCCAATATTCGCATCTTGTGTCAAAGACCTGATATATCGCCCGCGCCAGAACGCACAACAATGTTTGCATTATGAAAATAATTTATCTCTTTAGTAAAAAATTGTCAGTTTTTTGGCATGATGCATGCAGTTGCGTTCTAAAAATTGCGTTCAAAAAACCATTCAAGGTTTGAAGCGTATAAATAAGTCTGGAGGGTGTCATGAAACAGACCACATCATATATTAGCTTGTGTACCCCAAATTTGAATAAGTCGATCAATTTTTACGAAGACATGTTTGGTTTCGTGCCCGAACAGGAAAAGCACGGGTATGCCTTCTTGCGCCATAAAGATGATGAAGGTCTGTGTTTGGAGTTGATTGAGCCGGGCCATGAAGCTCTCCCGCGTGTTTTGTCCGAAGCCACACGGGCCGCTATTGTGACCTTCCCGGTTCCGGATATTCAATCAGCATGGGATAATTTATTTCACGAAGGTGTCGCACTTTTAAACGACATCACGTTGGGCGCGTGCGGCCAGACACATTTTTTTGCCCAAGATCCCCATAATCCGGTGGTGATTAAAATTGTTCAACGGGCAGTCGCTTAAATTTTAAAACTGCGCCGGTTGCACCATCAGATAATGCAAGCGGCGCAGATAATCTTCTTGTGAGATTTCAATTAACCCAAATTGTTCCAAATGCGGGTTGGTAAATTGTGCATCCAACATCTGAAATCCGCGCTGGTGCAAATGATGGGCAAGATGCACAAGTGCAATTTTGCTCGCATCCTTTTTTCGTGAAAACATACTTTCGCCACAAAAAACCTGACCGAATGCCAGGCCATATAACCCACCAACCAAATCATCACCCTCAAAACACTCCACCGAATGCGCATAGCCCATATCATGAAGCTCATAAAATAAATTGCGGATTGGTGGGTTGATCCAGGTGGAAGCACGCACCGCCGTCTCAGCGGCGCAGGAATCAATCACATCGCGAAAGCACGTGTTGAATTGAACGCGATAAGGGTTTTGGCGCACCGTGCGCGCAAGGCGTTTGGGAACACGTAATGGATCAATGGGAAGAAGGCCGCGCATATGCGGCGTGACAATATAAAACTCATCATCTTGTCCGGAATCCGCCATGGGAAAAGATCCCATACGGTAAATATCAAGAAGTTGCAAAGCGGTAAGCGTCATGACCGATCCGGTCATGGGTTACGCCGCTTTTTGATCGGCATCGCGTGCCGCCAATTTCTTTTCCAACCAATGAATATTGTAATCACCAGATAAAAATTCTGGTTGATCCAAAATCCACAAATGAAGGGGCAGAGTGGTTTTCACACCATCGACAACCGTCTCTTGGATCGCACGGCGAAGACGACGAATACATTCTTCGCGGGTGCGACCATGGACAATTAATTTCCCGACCATCGAGTCATAAAAAGGTGGAATGCGATAACCGTTATATACGGCACTATCAAACCTGACACCCAAGCCTCCGGCGGCATGAAATTGTCTGATCTCACCGGGTGAGGGGATAAAGGTTGCGGGATCTTCCGCATTAATCCGCACTTCAATTGCGTGACCACGAAAACGAATATTGTCGGGAATGCTTAATGGCTCACCGGCCGCGACACGAATTTGCTCGGCAATCAAATCAACCCCGGTGATCATTTCCGTCACAGGGTGTTCGACCTGAATCCGCGTATTCATTTCCATGAAATAAAATTCGCCATTCTCATATAAAAATTCGATGGTGCCCGCACCGACATAACCCATATCGCGCACCATCTTTGCGGCCAGATTACCGATGGATTGGCGTTCGTCTTCCGACAAAACAGGGCTTGGGGCTTCTTCAATCACTTTTTGGTGACGGCGTTGGGTTGAACAATCACGTTCGCCTAAATGAACGGCGTTGCCGTGCTTGTCACCGAAAATTTGAATCTCAATATGCCGCGGCTTTTCCAAATATTTTTCAATATACACCGTGTCATCACCGAAGTTTGCTTTTGCTTCGGATCGCGCTGTGCGGTATTGCTCATCAAATTCGGATGCTTGGCGCACAACTTTCATGCCGCGTCCGCCACCACCCGATGCCGCTTTGATCAAAACGGGAAAGCCCATTTCCGTGGCAATTTTTAATCCATCTTCGGATGTTTCAACCGCACCATCAGACCCCGGAATAACCGGAAGGCCCAAAGATTTTGCGGTTTGCTTTGCCATCACTTTATCGCCCATGATGTCGATATGTTCGGATCTGGGGCCGATAAAGGTAAAACCATGTTCTTCGATAATGCGCGCGAATTGTGAATTCTCAGATAAAAATCCGTAGCCTGGGTGAATCGCATCCGCACCCGTTAAGGTCGCGGCAGAGATGATCGAGGGAATATTTAAATAACTATCGCGTGATTGGGGCGGGCCGATGCACACGCTTTCATCCGCCAAACGCACGGCCATGCTGTTGGCATCAGCCGTTGAATGCACAGCCACAGTTTGAATGCCCATTTCTTTACATGCTCTGTGAATACGCAGAGCAATTTCACCACGATTGGCGATCAAAACTTTCTTAAACATGATTATTCAATCACCACAAGAACTTCACCAAACTCAACCGGTTGACCGCTTTCGATCAAAATCTGTGTCACCGTTCCACCCTTTGATGCTTTGATCGGGTTCATCACCTTCATCGCTTCAATAATCAACAATGTATCACCGGGCTTTACGCTCGCGCCTTTTGAGATAAAGGGAAGGGCATTGGGCTCGGGTTGCAAATAAACAGTTCCCACCATCGGTGATGTAATGGCACCCGGATGGTTGGCGGCCACGGCCGCGGGTGGGTTGGTGTTCGCAGGTTGCGGCACAGTTGGGTCAGACGGCATAACGTCACGCCCGGCCATAATCACAGGCCCAGAACCATGATGGGGTGCATGGCCCACAGGGCCGCCTTTATTGACACGGATCAATTTCTCGCCTTCGGCCACTTCGATTTCGGTCAGGCCGGTTTCATCCAACAATTTGGCTAATTGGCGAATGGCATCTTGATCAACTTTCATTGCATCTTCCTTGACTAATAAAAATTAAAAGCGTCTATCAGTAATGTTTCTCTATTCGGATTATGTAAATATTGATCCGAGACTCCCAAACCTAATGAAATTGAACAGATTTGTCAAAGCCGTCTCTTTTGCTCAGCCCAGCAACGCCTTCATCGCGTCCAAAGCCAAAACATAACCTTGTGCGCCATGGCCGGTAAAATGAGCTTTCGCAAGCGGTGCGATAAAATTTGTCTGGCGAAAATTTTCGCGCGTGGTCGGGTCGGTGAGGTGCACGTCAATCACGGGGCATGATAAAATTTTCACCGCATCATGAAGGGCGACAGATGTATGTGTATACCCGCCCGCATTCAAAATCACCCCGGCGCATTTTTGGCGAAAGGCTTCGTGAATCCAATCAATCAAATCCCCTTCGTGGTTTGATTGACGGAAATCAATCTCAAGATTTAACCTCAAAGCCGTGCGCATGCACAAAGTTTTGATATCTTCCAACGTGGTTGTGCCGTAAATCTCCGGCTCACGCGCGCCCAACATATTTAGGTTCGGGCCATTAAGAATGAAAATTATTTGGGATGACATGAACATCCTTTTTCGCACTTTTCTTTATGCGGGTCTTCGAACAAATCATCAATTTCAAGATCAAGTGCTAAACCTAAATGATAGGCATCTTTAAAGTGAATGGCGCGAAAACCTAAACGACTGGCGGCGGCGCAATTATCAAGATTATCATCAATAAAAATACTTTCGTGTGGGTCAATCTTTGTAACTTGAGTGAGGTAATGAAAAATCATCGCCTCAGGCTTTGAGAACCCGGAATCTTCCGACGTCGCAATCATTTTTAAATTTCGTAGAATGGGAAACGTGTGAACGTAATGATCGCGCTGGCGATTGCTGATATTGCTGAGGCCATAACATGTAAGCCCGTGATGGTGCGCGCAAAGTTTTAAAATATCCGCTGTGTCATGCATCAACCCATCATGATTGATCAAAACGCCATATAAATCGAAAATAATATTTTTAATTGCCATTGTTCATCATCTTGTGAAGGGCGGAGCGGGATTGCACCTTGACCTCAACGGTTTTTTCACCCGCTTTTTCAAAAACTAAGGTCAGCGGGAAAACTTGCCCCGCTTTGAGGGGTGCTTTTAAATCCATCAACATAAGGTGCAAACCATCATGGGTCAGTGCCACCGTTTCCCCCTTTGGCACATCAATTTTGGGAATTTCGCGCATGCGCATAATACCGTTTTCTTCGGCCATTGTGTGAAGCTCCACATGGCCACAAATCGGCGCAGACGCCTTGATCAGCTTATCATCATCCGCGCTGGTGTTTTGCAATGTCATCAAAGCCGCGCCGACTTTTTGACCTTCAGCTGTTTCAAAAGATAAGGGATTGGTGATGACCATCTCCGCCCGTGCGCTGAAAGAAAAAAAAGTAAGAGTTAAAACAAGAAGAATTATTTTCATTTTTTTATCTCCTGAATCATCAAACGAAATTGATTAACGGTGGGCAGAGTGTCATTGGGTATAAAAACATCTTTGTTTAAAATAACAGCCGGTATTTTTTTGATGTTAAGTTTGTTCATCAAGATTTCATTATAAAGCGGCTGTTGATTTTCCGCCATCGCCTTTTCGGCTTTTGCAATATCAACACCTTCCAATTGCGCCATGGCTTTCAATGCCACCAAAGAGGGTGTGGGGGATTGCATGAAACGCACATGGAGGTCTTTTAATTTTCCTTGGTCGGCGGTTGCCATCAAAAATTTGGCCATTTGTTCTGACTCGGGGCTGCTCCACCCCACGGGGCGCACCACAAGTGCGACACCGCCCTCAAGCTGGCTTGCTTCAACCAAAGTTTGATGGACGCTTGGGCAAAACGGACAACCATAATCAAGAAACTCCACAACGCGTAACGATGCGTTTTCATCACCGATAAGAAGGCTATAGGAATCTAATGTCTCGGCTTGCGTGAAATTTTTTGCGAATGAAAAACTTTGATAAAAAAAGATGGCCGTAAAGATTACGGCCATCCCTAAAGAACTTAAAACAAATATGCGCATTATTGTGCCGGAGCTGTTTTCGCAGCCGCACGCGCTTTTTCAATCATGGGTTTCATCGCATCATAAGGGATGAAGCCGCGGATGATCTCATCACCAACGATAAAGGCTGGTGTGCCGGAGATCGCCAATTTTTGTGCAGATTCGGTTTTCTTTTTCAACAGATCTTGCACTTTTTGGCTTTTTGCATCCTGCTTTAATTTGGCAACATCCAAACCAATTTTCTGAGCTTCTGCCGTCAAGGTTTCTTCGGTTTTGGGGCCTTTGAAATTCATCAAAGCCTTATGATATTCCCAATATTTTCCTTGCTCTGCTGCCGCCATTGCCCATTCGGCCGCTAAGCGCGATGAGTCGGATAAAATCGGCAATTCAATAAAAACGAAACGCAGATTTTTATCGGCTTCGATTGCGGGTGCAACGGAATCGGTGAAGGCTTTTTTACAAAAACCGCAATTATAATCAAAAAACTCAATGATTGTGACATCACCATTTTTGTTACCGGCATCGGGCATGTCCGGGCCAGTTAAAAACGCAATCTCACTTTTAAGGGCGGCTTGCGCACTTTCGTTTTGTGCTTGTTGCTCCCGCTCGCGCATTTTATTGACGGATTCCATCAACACTTCGGGGTTGTTGAGGATGAAGGTACGGATAATCCCTTCCATCTCTGTTTTTTGTTCTGGTGTGAAGGCGACGGCTGCGCCGGTTGTGGGCGCGGACGTTTCCGCTGAAGCCACAGCTTCATTCTTTTTGGCTTTCACTTCTAAAAATAACGGAGCTCCGCCAATTAATAAGGCAAAACCAATTGCGATGAGTGTGAATTTTGTAGAACGTGACACGGTGCTTTTCTCCTTTGGTAAAAACTTAATTCTGTTCGCCGTCTTGGTCGAGTGTGGTTATAACATCTCGCGCGCGCAATGTCTCGGGGGATTGTGCGGGCAAACCTTTCAATGCGGCATTCGCCAACGCCCGGGCGTCGCCTTTGCGCCCTTGCATAAAGGCTTCTTCGGCTAAATAAACGCGGGCTTGAGCCTCTTGTCCCAAACGTCCCGCGGCGGTCGCCAGCAAGCGTTTGATGCGGGTCGTACGCGGCTCATCCCGCTCCGCCCGTTTTAAAAGTTCCATCGCACGTTTTTGCGCGCTCGGGTCTGGTGAGGCTTCCATAATGGCTTGCGCAAGATACATGCGGATCAATCCGGATTGAGGTTTCAAATCCAAAGCTTTTTGATAGGGCGCAACCGATTCCTTGATACGGCCATTTTCATACAAAGCCTGGCCCTTTAATTCATAAAGATAAGGATTGTCGGGCTCTTCTTGAATAAGTTCATCAACTTGGCTCAAAGCTTCTTGCAAACGATTTTGACGATAAGCCGCAATGGCACGGGCATAACGCGCGGCAAAAGATGGGTTGGAAGAGGGATAAGCCAATGTGACTTGCTGTGGGGAAATGAAGGCGAGTAATTTTGCTTTCATCCGCGCATGTTGCTCAACCCAATTTGCGGGGTAAGGTTGATCTTTCAATGCGGATTGCTCAAGTCGGGTTTTAAGCGCTTCAATCCGATCCGATGTAATGGGGTGGGTGCGCATATAAGCCGATTGCTGGGACACGTCCAACAATTCCTCAGAGGAGAGTTTGTTTAAAAAAGATACAAGGCCGGTTGGGTTAATCTGAGCCGTTTCTAAAAACTTCATCGCGGCTTGGTCGGAGCTTGATTCTTGAACGCGCGAATGAGACAGAAAACGATTAAGTCCTGCGCTTTGCCCAATTGCCGTTCCTGCGGCAGCCGCCCCACCATCGCCCGATAACACCGCAACGCCAATCCCCAAAACGGTGGCCAACATCGCCTCGAATGACGCATTATCGGCAACCGCACGTGTGCGCACCAAATGTCCTCCGGCAATGTGCCCTAATTCGTGCGCAATCACGCCAACAACCTCGCCGGGGTTCTCACTTTTTTGAATAAGCCCGGTATAGATGAAAATATTTGGCCCACCCGCCACAAAAGCGTTCACATCAGGGCTTTGCACCAAAATAATCCGCACCTGTTCCGGGGTTAAGCCGGCGGCGGTGGTGACGCCCTTGCTCCATTCTCTCAAGCTTGTTTCAATCTCGGTGTCGCGGATAAGAACACGTCCCGGTTGGGCAAAAGCGGGAGCAACCCCCATGGCCATGACAAGGCCAAAAAGGACAAAGGCGCGCAAAAAACCGGGAAAGCACAACATCGTCCTATAAACATGTCTAATTTTGCGCTAAATTCAAGAGGAAAAGAGTAAATATGTGAGCGCGCTTTTTTATACCTTCCTCAATCATTATGCCGATGCGGCGTGGATCCCATTGGCCGCTTTGGTTGTCAATCGTGGCCAGCGTTTAAAGGTGATTGGTTTTATTTTGCTGTGCATGCTGGTCATGCGGCTTCAAATTGAGATTGTTCAATCAACCGGCTTTGCTAAAGGCTTTACGGGATGGATTGACATGAGCCTTTATCACCGCGGCCTCATAACATACGGGTTTTTCATTGGCTTATTTTTGATTTTATCCATTTTTTCACCCATGACGCGCGGACCCGTTTATTTGGCCGCGTGTTTAAGTATCTTTTTCATGGCCTTTGTGACCAGCTTTGTTGTAATGATCATCTAATGCCTCAAGATCGCACCCCCACCCAAAAAGTCAAAAACCGCAAGCAACGCAAAGTGTCATCCGCCGCGTGGTTGGATCGCCATATCAATGACCCTTATGTGCATGCGGCGCAACGTGACGGGTACCGTTCGCGCGCGGCTTATAAACTTCTTGAGATTGATGAGAAATGTAAGATCTTAAAACCCCATCAACGCGTGGTTGATTTGGGCGCCGCACCCGGCGGGTGGTGCCAAGTCGCCGTTCAAAAAAAAGCGGATAAAATTATTGCGATTGACCTTCTTCCCATCGACCCCATCGCAGGTGTGGAATTTTTGCAAATGGATTTCATGACGGATGAAGCGGTAATGGCTCTTCACGAAAAATTAAACGGCAATGCAGATGTGGTGTTGTCCGACATGGCGCCTAACACAACGGGTCACGCACAAACCGATCATCTGCGCATTATGAATCTGGTCGAAGCGGCGTATGAATTTGCCGTTCAGATTTTGAAACCTGACGGCGTGTTTGTATCAAAAGTTTTTCAAGGTGGGGCGGGGTCCGATTTCGTGAGCCAAGCCAAACGCGATTTTAAAGTGGTCAAACACATCAAGCCCCCGGCATCGCGCGCCGAGTCGGCCGAGATTTATTTGGTGGCAACGGGTTTCCGCGGGATTTAAACTCGGAAAAAGATTGACTTAAAGGAACATCGGTTTATAACTGGCTTGCAAATTACCGCTTAAAAAAGGAATTTGCCATGATGTCCTCTTCCCACACCGCACGTTTTGCTGAACCTTCTGAGGCCTTGACCTTTGATGATGTATTGCTTGTGCCGGCACATTCCACGGTTGCTCCGGCGGATGTCTCAACCCTGACGCGTGTCACGCGAAAAATTCATGTGAACATTCCGATCATCTCGGCGGCGATGGACACGGTCACAGATTCCCGCATGAGTATCGCAATGGCGCAAGCGGGCGGGCTTGGAATCTTGCACCGCAATTTTTCGATTGAAGAACAAGCGGAAGAAGTGCGCCGCGTTAAACGCTATGAATCCGGTATGATTGTGAACCCCATCACCATTGATCCCGATGCCACGTTAAACGAAGCATTAGAGATGATGGCGCGGTACAGCATTTCGGGTATTCCGGTGACGGAGAAGGGCGGCAAGCTGGTTGGCATTTTAACAAACCGCGATGTACGCTTTGCGGATAATCCCAATCAACCTGTGAAAGATTTGATGACGTCACAAAATTTGGTGACGGTGGTGAACACGGTTGACCGCACTGAGGCGAAACGTCTTCTTCATAAGCACCGGATTGAGAAACTTTTGATCGTTGATGATCATTACCGTTGTGTTGGCTTGATGACGGTCAAAGATATTGAGAAATCGAAAAACTACCCGTTTGCATCCAAGGATGAAAAAGGCCGGCTTTTGGTTGGGGCGGCCGTTGGCACGGGCGATAAAAACGGGTTTGAGCGCGCGGTGGCGCTTGCGGATGCGGAACTTGATATCGTGGTGGTGGATACCGCCCACGGCCATTCCCAAGCCGTGTTGGAAACGGTTGCGAAAATTCGTAAAAATTGCCCCGCAAACCTTCAAATTATTGCGGGTAATATCGCAACCGCTGACGCGGCTAAGGCTTTGATCGATGCGGGGGCGGATGCGGTCAAGGTGGGGATCGGCCCCGGGTCCATCTGCACCACGCGTATTGTTGCGGGTGTGGGCGTGCCCCAATTGACCGCGATTATGAATGTGGCTCAGGCCTGCCGCGATCACGACATTCCGGTCATCGCCGATGGCGGGATCAAATATTCGGGTGATATGGCCAAGGCGATTGCGGCCGGAGCCGATTGCGTGATGATGGGAAGCATGTTTGCGGGCACGGACGAATCCCCCGGTGAGGTGATTTTATATCAAGGCCGGTCTTATAAATCATACCGCGGCATGGGGTCGGTTGGCGCGATGGCGGGCGGGTCCGCTGATCGCTATTTCCAAGGTAAAGTGACGGATAGCGGGAAGTTGGTTCCCGAAGGGATCGAAGGCCGCGTGCCGTATAAAGGCCCAATTGGCGCGGTTATCCACCAAATGGTGGGGGGGCTTCGCGCATCCATGGGCTATACGGGGTGTGAAACCATTGCCGAGATGAAAACAAAACCGCGCTTTGTCCGCATGACCGGGGCGGGCTATCGTGAAAGCCATGTGCACAATGTGGCAATCACCCGCGAGGCTCCGAACTACCGCTCCGAGACATAATAATTACGGAAAAATTATGGAAGGCGGAGGCTGCAAAACTTCGTCATAAAATTTTCTCAGGAATACCTGTTCTGACCCATTGATTTTCTCACAGGAATATTATTCTCTATGGACGTGAGAGACATACAAGTCTTTGTGTGTTTTCACATTATCTTCAACTCAAAACTGTAAAAGGACTGAACATGAACAAATTGTTGGCATTGGCCGCTCTTGGCCTCCTCGCTGCAACTCCTGCTCTTGCTATGGAGCCTAAAGCTCCTGCTGCAACTGAAGCTGCTGCAACAATGGAAGCAAAAGAAGCAACCTTGAAAGACGGTACAAAAGTATCGATCGAAGGCGAAAACGTATTCGTAGTTGGCGCTGATGGTGCAAAAACACCTGCTCCAGACGGCGAGCACGAGTTGGCTGACGGCACAAAAGTAAAAACAATGGGCGGCAAAATCGCGAAGTAATTCGCTCTCTCCATTCTTTTTGAAAAACCCGTCCTTGTGACGGGTTTTTTATTGGGTTTGCTTTGGTTTTAAAATCCGCCTACAAACATCTCATGACACCTGCCGCCCGTATCAAAGCTGTTCTCGATATTCTCACCCGCCTTCACGAAGGCCGCGTGCCCATGGATACGGTGGTGGGGGATTATATGCGCGTGCGCCGTTACATCGGATCAAAAGACCGAAATTATATCGCGGAGACAGTTTATGAAATGATGCGCCACCGCGCGCGCCTTGCTTTTGTCCTTGAAACACAAGGGGTTTCGCCCAGTGACCGCCATTATATGTTGGTCTATTTAAGCTTGGTTGAAAAGCGTCCCCGCATTGAGGATCTTTTTGATGATTCCCGTTACGGGTCTGAAATTTTAAGCGAAGAGGAAAAAGAGTTTCTTTCAAAAATCTCTGATAAATCTTTCGATGATTTTTCTTTGCCTCTTTTGGCACGTACGGAATGCCCGCCTCACTATGCGCAAAGCTTGCAAAAATATTTTGGTTCTGCGTTCGAAGAAGAAATGCACGCACTTCTTCAAAGTGGTTCTTTAGATATCCGTGTGAACACAAATCTTGCCCCCCTTCAAAAAGTAAAAGATTATTTGGCGGCCGATAATGTCGCGGTCGAAGATTTGCAATTTGCTCCAAATGGTTTGCGTGTGAAGGGGAAAGTTTTTCTGTCACGCACCAAGGCGTTTTCAAAAGGCTGGATTGATATTCAAGACGAAGGGTCGCAACTCATTGCACTTGCGTGTGATGTAAAGCCGGGCATGCAAGTTCTTGATTATTGCGCGGGCGCT
This sequence comes from Alphaproteobacteria bacterium, assembly GCA_027482195.1. Classification (GTDB taxonomy): domain Bacteria; phylum Pseudomonadota; class Alphaproteobacteria; order Micavibrionales; family Micavibrionaceae; genus Micavibrio_B. The sequence goes on from JAIXWE010000001.1 coordinate 20,920, forward strand.
GGTGGAAAAACCTTGGCGCTGGCCAATCATATGCAGGTAAAAGGGCGTATTGTGGCCATGGATACGGAAGAACGCCGTTTGGAAAAGGGGCGGGAGAGGTTTCGCCGCGCGCGTGTGTCAGATATTATTGAACTGCGCCCCTTAACCGATGAGCGTCATCGCAAATGGTTGAAACGCCAAGATCAAAGTTTTGATGTGGTGTTAACGGATGTGCCCTGTACAGGTACGGGCACGTGGCGGCGCAATCCTGATATGCGCTGGTTCACCTATGGGCCAAGTTTGGAAGAATTATGTGCGATTCAATCTGATATTCTTGACCGTGTGGTTCATGTTGTGAAACCCAACGGGCGGTTGGTTTATGCAACATGTTCGTTGTTGCCGGAAGAAAACGAGAATCAAATTGAATCCTTTCTCAAACGCCACACTGATTTTGAATTATTGCCCCTCGCACAAGCATGGCCGCAAGGTTTAACGCCACCTTGTGCGGGTGATGTCATGCGCTTAACCCCCCATCGTCATCAGACGGATGGATTTTTTGCAGCCGTGTTACAACGAAAGGCGATCTCATGACCCTTGCGCATCATCATATTTTAATTATCGATTTCGGATCTCAAGTCACACAATTGATTGCGCGGCGTGTGCGCGAAGCGGGCGTTTATTGTGAAATTTGGCCATTTCAAAGTATCACCCCAGAAAAAGTCGCGCAATTTTCACCGCGCGGAATTATTCTTTCCGGCGGGCCATCATCAGTCACGGAAAATAATTCTCCGCGTGCTCCTGATTTTATTTTTGATTTGGGGATTCCAATTTTTGGAATTTGTTACGGTCAACAAACCATGTGTGCGCAATTGGGCGGTAAGGTTGAAAGCTCAACCCACCGTGAATTTGGCCGCGCGGTGATTGAGATTAAAGATTCGTGTCATGTCTTCACCGATATCTGGCATAAAGGAAATACGGAACAGGTGTGGATGTCACATGGCGATCGTGTCACAAAGATTCCGGATGGTTTTCGCGTCGTTGCGGTTTCCGAAGGCGCACCCTATGCGGCGATTGCGGATGATGACCGCAAATTTTACGGCGTTCAGTTTCACCCGGAAGTGGTACACACACCGCACGGCGCACAATTGATCAAGAATTTCGTCACTCATGTTTGTGGGTGTGCAGGCGATTGGACGATGAAGGCCTTTCGCGCGGAAATGATTGCAAAAATTCGGGCGCAGGTGGGTTCGGCAAAAGTCATTTGCGGGCTTTCGGGCGGGGTTGATAGCTCCGTCACCGCCATTCTTCTTCACGAAGCTTTGGGTGATCAACTCACATGTATTTATGTCGACACCGGCCTCATGCGGGCAGGGGAATCGGAACAGGTGGTCAACATGTTCCGTGATCATTACCACATTCCATTGATTCACGAAGATGCATCGCACCTTTTCCTTTCAAAGCTGAACGGCGTTGAAGACCCCGAGGTGAAACGCAAAACCATCGGCGCGTTATTTATTGACGTGTTCGAAGATTGCGCCAAACGTGTGGGTGGGGCCGAGTTTTTAGCACAAGGCACGCTTTACCCCGATGTGATCGAATCGGTGTCTTTCACGGGCGGGCCATCCGTCACAATTAAGTCTCATCATAATGTCGGCGGCTTGCCTGCGCGTATGAATTTGAAATTGGTGGAGCCGTTGCGGGAGCTGTTTAAAGACGAGGTGCGCGCCTTGGGGTTGGAACTTGGCATGCCGGTTGATTTCATTCGCCGTCATCCGTTTCCGGGCCCGGGTTTGGCCATTCGCATCCCCGGTGCGATCACGCCGGAGAAGTTAGAGATTTTGCGCAAAGCCGACACGGTCTATCTCGATGAAATTAAAAAAGCGGGGCTTTATGACTCAATTTGGCAAGCTTTTGCGGTGTTATTGCCCGTACGCAGTGTTGGTGTGATGGGCGATGGCCGCACCTATGATTATGTGTGTGCGTTGCGCGCCGTCACCTCAACGGATGGCATGACGGCGGATTATTATCCGTT
>JAIXWE010000116.1 GCA_027482195.1 Alphaproteobacteria bacterium
GTCGGGGGATCAATTAAAATCGGCTGCCGATGCGCCGGTGGAAGTGTTGCGTGAAATGACCACGCAAATGGCGCAGACAATTTCCGACATGGCAAAAATGTTGGAGACCCGCGCACAAGATGCGCAAGAACGAAGTGAAAAAGTTCAAGAAAATGCGGTAAGTTTGACCGCGCATATGCAACAACATGTGCAAGAGCTTGCGACATTGACGGGGCAAATTATTGGCCAAACGCGTACGATTGAATCGCAAATTTCAACCCAGCGTTCAAGCCTCTCCGGCTTTACGCAAGAAGCATCCTCGAAATTGGAAGGTTTGCAAAAACGTCTGTCGGAACAATCACAAAATTTAATGATTCAGGTGCGCGAAACCGAAACCGCCATTCAAAATTTAGGGCAGGGTTTCAGCGAGAAAAGCACGCAAACCTTGTCGCAAGCGGCACAGGCCACATCGCAGTTACGCGCCACGGAAGATGAGATTTTGGAGCGTCTTGTCGCCTTGGCCGCCAACGCCACACAAACCCAATTTACGGTTCAAGACGTGGCAAAAGTTTTGCGCGATGCGGCCGCCGAAACTTTCCCCATTTACGAGAAAGCAACAACACAAGCTCATGAGTTAGAGCGCAGCTTTACCAAGCTTGATGAAACGGTGCGTGCAACAGCCGGTGATGTGAATGTCCGTATGAAAGATATCGCCGCCTTGATCAAAGAGAATTTGGAAAATCTTGATATTCAAAGCTCAACGACAACACAAAATCTGGCGCAATTATCGGATGGATTAAAAGGCCAGACGGATCATATTATCGCGGCGGCCGATGTTGCGGATGAGAAATTGCGCGGTCTTCAGGTGGCGTTGAAAACCCGCGCGGAAGATGTGCAACTTATTTCTGATCAAGCGGCCTTGCGTTTGGAATCTTTGCGCAAACAACTTGATTCTTACGTGAAGGATCTGACCCAAAATGTTGCGGCATCAATTACGCAACTCTCTTCCGTCAATGATGTATTGCACGAATCCGCACATGGTGTTGATGAAAAATCACGCGCAGCATCCGAGAAATTGCGCCTTGCGACACAAGATTTCGTCGAAGAGGGGCATCGTTTGTCGTTACTTGCGGAGCAAGCGGCGCACAAAGCTGTGCGTGTTGTTGAATCGGTACGTGATGAATCGGTCTCAATTGCCGATGTTGCGGATCAATCATTGGCCTCCTTGCGCCAAGCAAGCGATTCCTTTGCCGCGCGCGCCCGGGAAATTGAAGAATATATGAAGACCGCTTTGCGCACCACGCAAAGCACAAGTGATGCGTTGAAAACGCAAGTTCAAGCGGTGGCGACCCAATCGGCGAAGACGGTGGATTCCATTGTTGATCACATTTTACGCTTGTCATCCAAGGCCGAGGAAACCCGCCAGATGGGTGATCGCATTTCTCAAAATGTTGATCTGTCGCGTGAGAAATTGGCATCCGAGTCAGAGCGTTTGTTGCAAGTCACGCGCAAAGCCAGCCAATCGGCGGAAGATACGGCGCAATCTTTCGTGCGCAACAGCGACCTTATTTTAAAAGCAACGGCCGATATCTCTCAGCAAACGGAGCGTTTAAAAGAAACGCAAAGCAAAGCACAGCGCGAAAGCTTCTTGGCATCCGTCAAGTTTGTAGTTGAAAGCTTGCATTCCTTAGCAGTTGATGTGGCGCGCCATTTGGAATCAGATATTGATGACAAGGCATGGAAGTCATTCCAAAAAGGAGATGTGGCGTCGTTTACCCGTCGTCTCATTGATATAGCACCCCATATTCCGCTTGAGCGCGCGCAGGAAAAATTCCAAAACGATGGCGAGTTTCGTAATTACACATTACGTTACCTGCGCCAATTTGAAGACATGATCGACCAAGCCCGCACACTTGATCACGGGGAATTGCTTTCGGGGGCTTTTGCATCCTCCGACATGGCAAAACTTTACCGGATTTTGTGTGATATCGCGGGCCGTCCGTCACGTTTATAATTTAACAAAAGCTTAATTTCCATTTTTTGCGTCTTTGGTAATATTTTCTTCAGACATGGCGCGTTACACTTTGAGTGTGAGCAACATGGAGGAGTCCTTATCACATGCCCTCGACGAAATTCTGCCTGGGTATTTCCGATATCTCTGATAGCTACACCGGTTTCATCATTGATACGTGGGGTGTGTTGCACAATGGCCAGCACGCATATGATTCTGCGATTGAGTGTTTAAAGGAACTTAAAGCACGTAATAAATATGTGATGCTTCTTTCCAACACCGAAGAACGCGTTGCGGAAAGCGCCATATCACTCAAAGCAATGGGTATCGCGCCCGATCTTTATAATTCACTTATCACCTCCGGGGAAATTTTGTGGGAAGGTTTGAAATCACAAAACACCGATGGGTTCATGGGGTTGGGTGATAAATGCTTTTTAATTGGCGGTGAGCGCACACGGCATTTTTTAAAATCAATTCCGATTGACGTTGTTGATAAAATAGCGGATGCAAGCTTTTTGATGATCGCGGGGTGGGATCAACTTGATATGACACCCCATGCATATGATGAGATTTTGCGCGAAGCGGTGCGCCGGCGTTTAAAAACAATTTGTGTCACACCAGACAGCCGCGCATTACTCGGAATGAATTACACAACAGGAACCAATCAAATTACGCGCCGTCTTCAAGAATTTGGTGGCGTTATTCATTTTATTGGCAAGCCTTATCGCCCAATTTTTATGCAAGCAATTAAGACCTTACACAAAAATGATATTTATCCGGGTCAAACCGTAATGATCGGCGACGCCATGGCGCACGACATTTTGGGGGCGAGTTTGGTGAATATGGACACATGTCTTGTGCGTGATGGTATGCATGCAGGGCTTTTTAAGACAGCCACCTCACCGGCTGAGCTCAACAAACTTTTGAATATGTTGGTTTCGCAGTACAATCATATCAAGCCGACTTATTTGGTTGATAAACTTAAATGGGGGCGTGTCTTGCCTGATCGCAAGCATAAAAAGCGTAAAACCGGGTAAATGCGTGATAAGCCCTTGCGAGAGAGCGGGGTTTTTCTTATTTTCAAAAGATGAAATTCATTTCAAGCTCGCGCACGCTTTCGGTTTTGTGGCCGTTTTTAAAAAAATATCTCTGGCGTTACCGCGCACAGCTGAGTGTTGCTTTTATTTTTATGCTTCTTGCGGCGGCTGCGACGGCTTCCTTTGCGCGCCTTCTCCAACCTATTTTGGATAAAGCCATGATCGGGGTTCAACAAAACCCCGCAACGGTCACAAGCGTTATCCCACTGGCACTTTTGATCTTGTTGTCATTTATTGTGCGGGGTTTGGCAACCTACACACACACCACGCGCATGAATTGGATCAGCCAGAATATTGTCGCCGATATTCAACGTGATGTCTTTTCTCATTTTCTCAATCTTGATCTTGCTTTCTTCCACAAATATCCCAGCGGGCAGTTGGTTTCGCGTATCACCAACGATGTGAACGTGATGCGTGCGGCTGTGTCTGATGTCATGACCGGATTGGGTGCAAATTTACTTACGCTGATTTTTCTTGTGGCGGTCATGTTTAACCAAGATGCGCATTTGGCAACCGCGGCCTTTATCATTTTTCCCTTCGCAGCTTTTTTGGTGATGAAATTGGGCAAGCGGTTGCGCAAAGTTTCGCGTACCATTCAAAGCGAGACGGCTGGGTTAATGGCAATTCTTATTCAAATTTTTCAAGGCATTCGCCAGGTTCAAGCTTATGGCATGGAAGATGCGGAACGTAAGCGCGCGGGCGGGGCCGTGAACCGTGTGCGTGATTTGAATATCAAGGCTGTCCAGATTGGGAATTTATCAACGCCGATCAACGAAGTGTTGATGGGCTTTGTGGTTTTTGGTGTCATTGTTTATGGGGCTTATCGTATTGCGGGGGGAATTTTAACACCGGGGGAATTATTGTCCTTCATCGCGGCTTTTGGTTTGGCGTATGAGCCGATGAAGAAATTGGCAAAGTTGAATAACGCACTTCAACTTGGCGTCGGTGCGGCGGAGCGTATTGAAGAAATGTTTGAAGTGAAGGGTGCTATTCAAGAAAAAGACACACCAAAAAATCTTGAGGCCTCTCATCCCGTTATCGTATTTCGCGATGTTGTTTTTTCTTATGATGTTACGGATGGCCCCGCGTTAAAGAATGTATCTTTTGTAGCGCAAGCGGGAAAAACAACCGCGCTTGTTGGGCCATCGGGTGGCGGTAAAAGTACAATTTTGAATATGATGTTGCGTTTTTATGACCCGCAACAGGGCGTGATCTCAATCAACGGTACGGATATTCGTGATGTCTCTTTAAAAGATTTGCGCCATGCTATGGCCTTGGTGTCGCAAGATATCACCATTTTTAATGATACGGTTTTATCCAATATTTCTTATGGATCAGAAGCGAGTGAGGCACAAATTATCGCCGCGGCCAAACTCGCGGCCGCCGATGATTTTATTCGCAATTTATCGAACGGCTATCACGCGATTTTGGGGGAACAGGGTGTAAAACTTTCAGGAGGCCAGCGTCAACGCATCGCCCTTGCGCGCGCCATGTTGCGCAATGCCCCGATTTTACTTCTTGATGAGGCAACCTCGGCACTTGATAATGAATCCGAGCGTTTGGTTCAAGAAGCATTACAATTTTTGTCAAAAGATCGCACGACGTTGATCATCGCACACCGTTTAACCACGGTTCAAAATGCAGATCATATTTTGGTTCTTGATCACGGGGAGATCGTTGAATCTGGCATGCATGATGATTTGATGGCACGCAATGGACTTTATGCACGGATGTATCATGCGGGCCTTAAGGATTAGTCTTACCGTTCTTATCCTCTTCTCAAGCCCTTGCTTGGCTTCTGACATGAGCCAATTGACGGTTTTAAACTCAAAAAATAACAGCGTTGCAAAAATTCAGGTTGAGATCGCCGATGATGATATCGAGCGTGATCAGGGATTGATGAATCGATTGGATGTCCCACGCGGCACGGGGATGTTGTTTTTATTCACAAAGCCCCAGCTTGTAAATTTTTGGATGAAAAATACCCTTGTCTCTTTGGATATTATTTTTATTTTACCCGATCTGAGCATTGGCAAAATTCATTATAATGCACGCCCGCATGATCTGACCGCCATTCCTTCTGATCTTCCTGTGATCGCGGTTTTGGAGGTCGGGGCCGGCGAAGCCGCGCGTTTTGGCCTCAAAAAAGGTCAAAAAATTCGTCATCCCATGCTTGCGGCGCCGTAGGTTTTTATGCTAAAGCTTTGCATCCAGTGACGGAGTGTAGCGCAGCCTGGTAGCGCATCTGCTTTGGGAGCAGAGGGCCGGGGGTTCGAATCCCTCCACTCCGACCATTGGAAATTCTACAGCAGTGTTTGCCGGCCGTTTTTAATTTTGATCTTTTGAAGATCTTTGAAATTCTTCATGAAAAAATCTTTAGGCGTTATTGGGGTTGGGGCATTTGGTGCATTTATGGTGCCCCATCTTACATCTTATTTTGATGTGAAGCTTTATGACGCCCATAAAAATCTTTCTCACGAATTGAACGTGCCGTTCGTCACATTGGCGGAAATTGCCACGTGTGACATTCTTATTCTCGCAACACCTTTAAAAACTTTTGAAGAGATCTTGCAAACAATATCGCCGTCCTTAAAGCCGGGGCAGTTGGTGATGGATGTTGCGTCGGTCAAGGTTATTCCAACACAAATCATGCAAAATATTTTGCCGGAGTATGTGGATTGTGTCGGGCTTCACCCGTTATTTGGCCCGCAATCGGGTAAGAATGGAATTGCGGGTTTGAATGTTGCCGTGTGTCCTGTGCGCGGCGCGCGGGCTGAGGCGGTTGATAGGTTTTTGCGTGAGGAATTAAAGCTCAATAGCTTTTTGACAACACCCGAAGATCATGATGAACAAATGGCGTATGTTCAGGGCTTAACCCACATGATTTCAAAAGTTTTTGTTGCGATGAATTTGCCGGATTTAACACTCACGACCCGCACCTTTGATTATTTGCAAGATATGGTTGAGCTTGTGCGCTATGACTCCGATGAATTGTTTCGCACTATTCAAAATGAAAATCCGTATGTTGAGGTCACAAAAACCCGCTTTTTTGAGGCGGTTAAGGCCTTGGAAGCCCGGCTTCACAGCAAAAATTAAGCTTTTTTGCCTCTTTTCCCTTGACCAGATGGGGGCGTTTCCCTATAAATCCCTCATTCCCGAGATGTGATTTGGCAACAGATCCGTTGAAGTCATCTTCAAACCATAAGGATATCGGGACAAAAACCTGTGAAGCAAACTAATGGTTTCTTTGCAATAAACAAAAAAGGAGTGTTGGCGATGGCTGGCAAACGTTTAAGTTCAAAATATAAAATTGATCGCCGCTTGGCATGTAATTTGTGGGGTCGTCCGAAATCACCTTATAACGTCCGTCAAACTGGCCCTGGTATGCATGGTGCAAACCGTGGCAAGCCGACCGATTACGGTCTTCAGTTGCGCGCGAAACAAAAACTCCGTGGTTACTACGGCAGCATTGGCGAGCGTCAGTTCCGCCGTTATTACCAAGAAGCTATTCGCTTGAAAGGTGACACAGGTCAGAATTTGATTGGTCTTCTTGAGCGTCGTTTGGATGCGGTTGTGTATCGTGCAAAATTCGTGAACACAGTTTTTGCTGCACGCCAGTTCGTGAGCCACGCACATGTTACCGTAAACGGTAAATCAGTGAACATTCCGTCTTACCTTGTCAAAGAAGGTGACGTGATCGAAGTGAAGCAAAAGTCAAAGCAATTGGCTGTTGTTATCGCGGCAAGCCAATCACAAGAACGTGATGTGCCAACTTATATCACTGTTGATCACGGCGCGATGAAGGCGACATTCTTGCGCACACCAAAATTGGAAGATGTCCCTTACGCGGTGCATATGGAACCAAACTTGGTTGTCGAATTCTACAGCCGTTAATTCTGAGATTTTTCACAAAAAGCCGCCTCAAAAGGGCGGTTTTTTTTATTTTAATTTCTTGCCCAACAAAGCGGTGATAATACCGTGAAAGGTTTTGATTTCTTGATCGGTTGGTTGCGCGCGCATGAACATGTTGCGAATATTTTGTTTCATTAAATCTTTCATCTCATCCACACGAAAGAATCCATGTTGGGTAAGCTCATTTTCTAACCGCGTCATCACATCATCAAAATCTTTTTGGGTGGCGGGAAATGATTTTCCCATCGGAATATCAACGGGCGGCGTTTGATCCGCCATCATCCGCCATTCGTACCCAATTAAAAGAGCCGCTTGCGCAAGATTGAGTGATGAAAATTCCGGATTCACGGGAATGGAGATCAGTGCATGAGAGAGAGCAATTTCTTCATTGCTGAGGCCTGAGCGTTCACGCCCGAAAAGCACCGCAATTTTTTCATGGTTTTGTGCATGTTCAACCATATCACGCACAGCCGCGCGCGGCGTCATAACAGGCTTGACCATCGTGCGGGGAAGTGCGGCCGTCGAGTAAACCGTATGGCAATCACGGATTGCATCTTTTACATTTTCAAAAATTTGAACGGGCGGCATGATATCAAGAGCCCCCGAAGACATGGCGTGCGCTTTCTCGCTCGGCCAGCCATCGCGCGGATTAACAATGCGCAATTCCGTGATTCCGCAATTTAACATCGCGCGCGCTGATGCGCCGATATTTTCCCCCATTTGCGGTTCAATCAGAATGAAAATGGGCGCGTTCGGCATTAAACGCAATCACGCGGCAAGTTGGGAAAGGCGTTTCTTGGCCTTCTCTGCGCCAATGAGGGGAAGAAGTGTGTTGAGCTCCGGCCCATGATCCATTCCCGTCAAGGCTTTGCGAAGCGGCATGAACAAATCTTTGCCTTTGCGCCCCGTGGCATTTTTAACCGCGTTGGTCCATTCCCCCCATGTCGATTCATTCCACGGTTCGGGGGGCATGTGGGTTACGGCCGTTTGAGTGAAATCGGCATCATCAATAATCGGTGTGATGGGGCCTTTGGCCACTTGCCACCATGTGGTGATGTCGCGCACGCGCTCCAAATTCGCACGCACGGCATTCCAGAAATTCTCATCAAGCTCCGATAATCCCATCACCGCAAGACGGTCTTTTACCATTGCAAAAGGAAGTGTGTGAATGATGCGCGCGTTTAAACGCTCCAATTCATCTGTGTCAAATTTGGGTGTGCCGCGTGAGAATTTTGAGAAATCAAAATGATCAATCAAGGGTTGGTAACTTGAGTAAGCTTCAATCGGGTCGGACGTGCCAAGGCGTGCGAGAAGGGACGGAATAGCCATCGGCTCCAACCCTTCTTGATCACGCAGATCAATAATACTCATTGACCCCAGGCGTTTCGAAAGTTTGCCGCCCTCGGGGTCGGATAAAAGCGGAAGATGCGCAAATTGCGGCGGGGTAGCGTTCATCGCCTTAAACATTTGGATGTGAAGTGCGGTATTGGTGACATGATCTTCGCCACGCACGACATGCGTAATTTTAAAATCAATATCATCAATAACGGAACAAAGATGATAAAGCGGTGTGCCGTCTTCACGAATGAGAACAGGGTCGGACAAATCCGCACCATCAAATTCAACAGATCCGCGCACCAAATCATTCCAGATAATGGGCTCAAGATTGAGTTTGAAACGCCAATGGGGTTTGCGGCCTTGCGATTCATAAGCCGCTTTTTGCTCCGCAGTTAAATTTAAAGCGGCGCGATCATAAATGGGCGGAAGCCCTTGTGACAATAAAGCTTTGCGCTTGAGATTAAGTTCATCCGGTGTTTCATAGCACGCATATAAACGGCCCGCACGTTTCAAATCCTCGATAACAACGGCGTAACGATCAAGCCGTTTGCTTTGCCACGCTTCTTCATCCCAATTTAATCCAAGCCATGTCAGGCTTTCGCGAATGGCGTCTTCATATTCTTTCTTCGAGCGTTCGGTGTCGGTATCATCAATGCGCAACAAATAATGTCCCGCATTTTTGCGGGCAAAAAGCCATGTGATGAGGGCGGTGCGCACATTACCAACATGCAGCATACCGGTGGGGGAAGGGGCAAAGCGAACGCGAACTGTCATAATGCGACACTATCTTTTTTTATTTCCAAGATCAACGGGTAGATCGGAAAAACCGTTCGTGATCGGGTAACGCCGTTCACGCGCAAAGGCGCGGGAGCTTATTTTCGGTCCCGGGGGGGACTGCCGGCGTTTATGCTCCGACGCTTTCACAAGTTTTGCAACTTTCTCGACCATTGCTCGGTCAAACCCTTCGGAAACGATATCTTCGACACTTAAATCTTCCTCAATTAAGCCCATCAGAATTTGATCCAAATCCTCGTAAGCGGGAAGGCTGTCTTGATCTTTTTGATGCGCGCGCAATTCCGCTGTTGGGGCTTTGGTAAGAATGGATTCAGGGATAATTTCTTTGGATGGCCCTAAGCCATGTTCGGGTTTATGGGCGTTGCGCCAATTGGCAAGATTATAAACTTGGGTCTTATAAACATCCTTAATCGGATTATATCCACCGCACATATCCCCATAAAGTGTGGAATAACCAACTGCGATCTCAGATTTATTTCCGGTTGATAAAACCATCCCATTTGTTTGGTTGGCCAATGTCATCAAAATTGTGCCGCGAATGCGGGCTTGTAAATTTTCATGCGCAAGGCCATCGGCCTCAGGAATAATTTTTTCGAAACTTTCTAGCATTGTATGAAGAGGGCGCGTTTCAAGCGAAATTCCCAAATTCTGGGCGCAACTTTCAGCGTCTTTTATACTTTCGTGTGAGGTGAAGGGTGACGGCATCATCACGGCGCGTACCTTATCCGCCCCCAACGCGTCAACGGCGATTGCGGCGACCACGGCACTATCGATCCCGCCGGATAAACCCAAATAAACATGATCAATTTTGTTTTTGCGGATGTAATCGCGCAAGCCAATCATGCACGCCAAATAAAGCGCGTCCGTTTCGGAATGAATCGGAAAACGATCTTCGGTGGCAATCAACCAACGCCCGCTTGTCTCGTCGCCCGACCAGGAGAAGGTGAGATCTTGAAACTCCTGCGCAAATTCTTCGGATTGTAAAATGACCCGGCCTGTTCCATCCATCATGAAACTCGCGCCATCAAAAATTAAATCATCTTGCCCGCCAAATTGATTGACAAAAATAAGTGGCAAGCCCGTTTTTGTCGCGCGCAAGCGCGCATGTTGCAAACGAATAGCGTGTTTTTGTGCTTCATAAGGGCTTGCATTGCTGACGATAAGAATGTCTGCGTGCTTTTGGGCGAGATGTTCGGCCACATCGGGAAACCACATATCCTCACAAATCATCACGCCCAATTTGATGCCCATGAACGACAAAGGTTGCGGCAAGGGGCCGGGGGTGAAGTAACGCTGTTCATCAAAAACGCCGTAATTGGGAAGGTGATATTTAAGAGTTGTGCCAATAATTTTGCCATCATGGACAAGATGTGCGGCGTTATATAATGCGCGATTTACTGGGTCATAAAAGGGGGCGGTGATCAACATGGCGGTGGCGCGCCCGCGGCTTTCATCAATCAATTTTTGTAAATGATCTTCTGTGTGTTTTAAAAAAGATTCTGAGAAAAGCAAATCTTCGGGCGGATAACCGGTGAGAATAAGCTCAGGAAAAATAATAAGGTTGGAATGTGGTGGGGCCTCATCGCGCACACGACGAATAAGATTTGCATTACCAACAACATCCCCCACAGTGGGATTGATTTGGGCTGTTGTGATGATAAAGCGTTTCTGGGTCATCTTATGCGGCGAGATTTAAAAGCGTTTTTTTATCTTTGCGCAAGGTTTTCAATTCATCGGCCACCAAGAAGGCAAGCTCCAACGCTTGTGAGGCATTCAAACGCGGGTCGCACGCGGTATGATAACGCGCCGAAAGATCTTCGTCCGTTACATCCGAGATACCGCCCGTACATTCCGTGACATTTTGCCCCGTCATTTCAATATGCAAGCCACCGGGATGTGTGCCAAGCTCACGGTGCACGGCAAAGAAATCGCGCACTTCCGATAAAATATCATCAAAGCGGCGCGTCTTATATCCGGTTGATGATTTTTGCGTATTGCCATGCATGGGGTCACAAACCCAAGTAACAACGCGCCCTTCTTTCTGAACACGCTCAAGAAGTTTGGGAAGTGTTGCAAAAACATTGCCCGCACCCATGCGGGTAATGAGTGTCAAGCGACCCGCTTCATTTTTTGGGTTGAGCGTATCGATAATGCGAATAAGTTGATCGGCTTCCAAATTCGGCGGGCATTTAAGGCCGAGCGGATTTTGTATGCCGCGCACAAATTCAATTTGTGCATGATCATTTTGATTGGTGCGTGCGCCCACCCATAAAAAATGAGCCGAACAATCATACCAATCGCCGGTTAAGCTGTCTTGACGTGTCAAGGCTTGTTCATAAGGCAATAACAACGCTTCGTGACACGTATAAAATTCCGTTTGGCGCAAGACATGTGGCACGGTGTCTTTGGTAAATCCGCACGCAGTCATGAAATCGAGTGCTTGTTCAATCCGCTCACACAATTTTTTATAGCGTTCGGTTTGCGGTGACTCGGCAATAAATTCTAAATTCCATTTTGAAACAGCGTGCAAATCCGCATAACCGCCCGAGGCAAAGGCGCGCAATAAATTTAATGTTGCCGCCGATTGATGGTAAGCTTTGAGCATGCGTGTAGGTTCCGGTGTGCGCGATTGCGCATCAAATTCGAACCCGTTGACAATATCACCACGGTAAGAGGGAAGGGCGACATCGCCACGCACTTCCATATCTTCGGAACGCGGTTTGGCAAATTGTCCGGCCATGCGCCCCATTTTGATCACGGGGATAGATCCCGCAAAGGTCATGACCACCGCCATCTGAAGTAATGCACGAAACGTGTCGCGAATTTTATTGGCGGAGAATTCAGAAAAACTTTCGGCGCAATCCCCACCTTGAAGAACAAACGCATTGCCCATACATGAATCCGCAAGTTGTGATTTTAGCGCGCGCGCCTCGCCCGCAAAGACAAGCGGCGGAAGATGTGACAGCTCCGCCTCAATGTCCATAAGGTTTGGGGCGTGATCATAGCTTGGAAGTTGTTTGGCAGGTTTATTGCGCCAGCTTGCGGGTGTCCATTGGGTCATTTATGAAGCCTTTTTTAAGGATGATTTTTGTTTGAGAAGAGGAGCAAGATAATGCCCGGTCCACGAAGATTTATTTTTGGCAATATCTTCGGGTGTGCCCGTTGCAATGATTTTTCCGCCCTTCGCACCACCTTCGGGGCCGATATCCAAAATCCAATCGGCTGTTTTTATCACATCCAAATTGTGTTCAATGACAACGACCGTGTTTCCTTGATCAACAAGGCGATGCAATACCTCCAATAACTTGCGTACATCTTCAAAATGAAGTCCCGTTGTTGGCTCGTCTAAAATATAAAGTGTTTGGCCGGTGGCGCGCTTTGCAAGTTCCTTTGCAAGCTTCACGCGTTGTGCTTCCCCGCCCGAGAGCGTTGTCGCTTGTTGCCCCACTTTGATGTAACCAAGCCCCACATCTTTTAAAGTTTCCAATTTATCGCGAATACTTGGCACGGCTTTAAAGAAGCTCGCGGCTTCTTCAATCGACATATCAAGAACATCCGCAATCGATTTATCTTTATACTTAATGTCCAATGTCTCACGGTTATAACGTTTGCCGTGGCATGTTTCACATGTCACATAAACATCTGGCAAGAAATGCATCTCAATACGGATAAGACCATCCCCTTGGCACGCTTCGCAACGCCCGCCTTTGACGTTGAACGAAAAACGTCCCGCTTCATACCCACGCGCCTTTGATTCAGGCAGACCGGAGAACCATTCACGAATGGGGGTGAAACATCCGGTATAGGTTGCGGGGTTTGAGCGCGGTGTACGACCAATGGGGGATTGATCAATATCAATCACCTTATCCAAAAATTCGATCCCTTCAATTTTATCATAAGGTGCAGGAACATCATGCGTCTTCATCAATTTTTTTGATGTCGCTTTGAATAAGGTATCTAATGTTAAAGTTGATTTTCCTGATCCCGACACACCGGTGATACATGTAAATGTACCCAAGGGAATTTCTGCAGTGACGTTTTTCAAATTATTGCCCCGCGCGCCGATGATACGTAGCATTTGCGGCTTTTTACCCTGCATTTTTGCGGTACGCCGCCTTGTCGGAACGGCAATAGATCTGGTGCCATTCATATAAGCTGCTGTAATACTTTTTTTGGATTTGAAAACTTCTTCGGGCGTTCCTTGGGCAACAATTTCACCACCATGTGTGCCGGCACCCACACCCATATCCACCAAATAATCCGCCGAACGAATGGCGTCTTCGTCATGTTCAACCACCAACACAGTATTTCCGATATCGCGCAAGCGACGCAACGTTTCCAAAAGA
>JAIXWE010000006.1 GCA_027482195.1 Alphaproteobacteria bacterium
ACGGCCGGCACGCCCGTGAAATCTTGCATCAATACGCGCGCCGGACGATAAGCCACTTCGTGATCGGATGTTTTGGTTTTAAGCCAGGCTTTGACGGCCTCGATATCTTCGACATTCACCGAGCGGCCATCTTCAAAGCGCAAAAGATTCTCAAGCAACACTTTCAGCGAGTAAGGCAAGCGCGTCACATCACCCAATTTTTTCTCGGCCTCAGGGATCGAAAAATAATCGTAATTTTTCCCGTCAAGGGTAAGGGTCTTGCGGGTTTGCAGCGTGTCGTGTCCGGCTTTGGTCATGAAAAAGGCTCCTTAAGATGAAACGGCGGTTTGGAATCTCGTTAAAAAATCAATTACTTACCCACGCAGAAGAGGTGGGATCATTATAATCACCGCAAAACCATAAAAAAGGGTAAAAGTCGGAGCAAAAAGTTTGCATAAGAAAAATGTTTGTGTTAGGTAAACCCAAGACTTATGTAACTTAGGAGTTCCTTATGCGTAAAATTTGGACAAAAGAAGAGTTGGTCACCTTATTAAAAACCAATGTGAAGGATGTGGAAGAACTCACTTCCACCGCGCGTCGCTATTTTTATGCCCCCCGCTTTAAAAGCCGTCCGCTTTACACAGTTTTTGATCTTCTTGGCAAAGGAAACATCAAGCGAATTAGAAATGGTCTGAAGGCAAAAAGATTTAACGATATGACCGCGCAACATATCGATAGTTTTTTGGAAAGTGTTGGTCTTAAACGCAATATGCACCCCGACACATATGAACCAAAAATTAGCCGAAAAATTATTACAGGGCGCGGTGATGTTGATGTAACAGAAACATTGCGCGCAATCGAAAAATTTGCAGAAGAGTATGTCGCACAACAAGCAAATGACAAAATTCTGCGCAAAGATATCAAAACATTCTTATTGGCCGAGATTGATGACGACACATATGGCATCAAAGAAGATGGCAAGGTCATTGATGATGAAAATCTGGCCGGTCTTCTTGATCTTGGCATTACCTACAATTTTCAATTGTTGTATTTTCAAGGGTCTGATATTCGCCAAAATGATTTAAGTCGAAATGCTGTTTTGATGCTTCATGCACATTTAGAAACTTTAGGATTAAAATTAGGCCAATTAAAGCGTGAGAATCTTTCCACACCCATCACCGATTCGAAAGATAATGCACCAGAACTTGTGAATGAAATTCTTGATACTCTTCTCGGCCAAGCTTTACCCTTTGCGAAAGCGGCTGCGGTTCAGGAGCCTGATGAGGAAACACAATTCGAAAGTGATCTCGCCACACATGAGTCCGCAGGCGCAGAGATTAAGCCCGCCGTAGCTGCACTTATAAAAGCAGACTCACGTGAAGAACTCATCGCGTTTTTGAAATCATCCCCAAGCACACATTCCGCGCTCAGCCAGCGTATAAAAACCTGTCTTTATAATGAAGATATCAAGACAATGTTTGAGGTCATTGAAATGACCGAGGCCGAGTTGTTACGCGTGCCCAACTTTGGACGCAAAAGTCTCAATGAGTTGAAAGAGTTTCTTGCAGGTCACGGGCTTGGAACTGGTATGGCTAGAAATAAAACAGGTGTTAGCGATGATAATCTGTCCGTTGAGGAATTCGTGGATAAATTCTTGCGCGAGAAAAATGGAGTACCCCCTGAGCCCGAGATAGCCGACACATCAGAGAGAAAGTTTTTTGCAAGCAAATATGATATTGCTTGGCTGACTGGGGAATATACATCCGCCGGACAACGAACCATAAACCTTTTCAAAGCGGACTATATTCTTAATACTTTAACATCAAAAGAATTCAATATCACCGTGGAAAGCCATGCAGCCTCAATTCTCAACGCTGCGGTAAAATCAGTTCAAAATGAAATAAAAAATTCTCTTGAGAACGACACGCATGGCATACAAGCGGCATTAAGCTACCCTCCAAACAGTTTTTGTGATTGGGTAGAAGGCCATTGGGATGTTCCACGCTCATTTTCAAATCTGTCACCTGATTTTATTCATGCCGTTTTGAAATCAGAAAGCTTTGTGAGCGCTATAAAAGAAGATACTGATAATATCAGGAAAGCCGCACGTGAAGCGATTTTAAAACCGTTTGTATCTTAAAGGTCGCGCGGATAAACTGGCTTTATGTTGCCAAAGCCACGCTTTAAAAAATCTGTGCTCGCTCATGATGACGCGCCCGCGCCAAGTTGGGCAAGATTATATGATCTTGATCAGATTGAGCAAATTTTGATCACGTGCGCCTCTGAGCAACAAGATATTTCTTACGCGCGGTTGTTAAACGCGTTGGGGTATGAATTTTCACGCCCTAAAATGCGAAGTCTGTGTGTTGCTTTGACCGCCCTTGATGATCGCCGCGCCAAATTGAAGCAACCTGAACTCGCGGTATTGGTGGTGCGCGAATCAGACCGAATTCCTGGTCAAGGTTGGTGGGTCGGGCGCGACACGGGAAGCTATAAAGGCCCGTGGGACGGGGATGAGGCCAAAGCCTATATCCGTAAAATTCAACAAAAATTGTTTGCAACAGTCAAAAAATAGTTCACACAAAGGCCACAGAGCAAACAAAGCCAAGAATATAATTGAATAAAGCCTTCTTCGTGGTCTTTGATAAACCTTTGTGCTCTTTGCGTGAAACTCTATCAAACTATGGCGTAATTAAGGCAAAAATTCCCGCACATCGCCCAAAGAAAAGCCACATTCTTTTGGCATTCTGAAGATAAGGAATTCATAGAGTTTCAGCTCCTCCTTACAGACCAAGGTTAAGACCAACTTTGAATCCCGTCAGTGGCTCCTCCCGCTGGCGGGATTTGGTTTTTGAGGGATAAGGGCAAGATAACGCCGGCGCAAAATATTGACGAGCGCGAAGCCGCCATTGCTGAAAATCAACACAGCCGGATAAAGTGCGGTTGTTACACTGACCTCACTCAACGCCAGAAATGCCAAGACCCATTTGACACCATTGATCACATAGGTGAATAAAAATTCTTCTTCCGGTTTGTGCCATGATTTGCGCAAAGTTGGGATAAGAGCAAGCGTGTCGATCGTTGCCACCAAACTTACCGCCAATAAAGAATTTTGCGTTGTCAAATAAATCGGGATGATGGCGAGAGATGATAAAAACACAACCCAATCCGAGCGCGTGATATTTTTCTCACCTTTAAAAAAAGCAAGAGCGGCGATGAACAAACAACACACGCCCGTCATCAAGGTGACCCACGCACTTTTCCCCGCACCCGATGTACTTTGTGCGAAAAAGGCGATGGTCGGCAACAACCCCCACACGATCCATGAAAACATGTGCGGTTTTGTTTTTTCCACTAACACCGAATGGATGTACGGGATATAGGCCACAACACCCAACAGCAATGCGCTGAATGCAAAAAAATCCATCACATTGTGTGAAAACATTCAAAAAATCCGATCTGAGAATTTAACGCAATTGAGGTTGGCATTGCCGTGACACACGGTCATATTCTTCGCGGCTGTCGACTTGTTGTTGCAAGATGGCGCGCTCGGCTTCCATTTTATTGGACGCGGTGCGCAAAATATTTTCCATGGTTTTTTTCATGTGGTTTTGTACCTGATTTGCTTGCGCGATGGACACAGGGCCGTAAACGGCGGCGCGATCAATCTCGGCCTTGATCATACGTCCGACAAGAGCCGCATATTTATTGACGATCTTACGGTCCACCGCGATATGTTTCATTTCATGTTCTTTGATCGCGTTGTGCTTGCACGTGCCGGGGCGGTGTTTATTGGCGATGTAAATGGTGGGGGTGATGTTAAACCGCACGCTGACACTGTCGTAATAGACACAAATTTGCCGCAAGCCTTGATGGGTGAGCGAGCTGAAGCGCATGGTTTGCTCCATATTAATTCCGCCCTTCATTAAGCCGCCAACCTCAAAATGGCCATGATTTCCGTAGGGGTTTTTGGTATCGATATCGAAATTTTTAAGCTGATCCGTTGATTTTGAAAAATCCCAGCGGATATTTTCCGACCCCGCCCGCACATCCACCCGCGCCGGTTTATCGGGGCGACACCATGCGGCCGGCTGCACGGGTTGGGGTTGCGCCGCACTTGCCGCACCACCCAGAATCATCATCAAAAACACGATAAGAAAAAAGCGCATATCTTTTAAGTGTAGCGCAGGAATGCCCGTTTGTCAGCACGTCTCTTTTGCGCTAAACTCCCCTTCATCATAAGGGGGAAAGCCACATGACAATGATTGCCGAATTATTAAGCCTTGCTTTGACCATCTATCTTTGGATCATTATTATCCATGTTGCGTTGTCATGGTTGGTCGCGTTTGGCGTTTTAAACACATCAAACCCGCAAGCACAAAAATTGGTGGAATTATTGGCGAAAGCCACCGACCCGGTGATGAAGCCCGTTCAAAAATATATCCCGCCGATTGCGGGTATCGATATCTCGCCCATCATTGTGATTATCGGGATTCAGATTCTGGATCGTTTGGTGTGGGGGATTCTGACATAAGCGCGTCAGGTCTTTGTAAGGGCTCAACCGGTTCGGCAACCACATCAACCACTTGTGGCACAGGTTTTGGGTGAATGCGGCGATACCCGTAAAACGAGGCCCCGCCAATCAACGCGCCCAAAATCATCAACACACCCGCCCAATTAAATGTCATGGCGGAGATATCAAATTGACGATTTTCAATTTCATCTTGGACACAAATTGAAATCTCGCGCCCGTTTAAATCAATGAACCCACGGCTTGGGTCAAGTTCCACCAAAACGCGGTTGCCCGAAATGGGGTCTTTGAATTGCAACGCATCGGTTGTTTGCAGCCATGATCCAATTTGCGATTGTTTGCAAGCTTCCAAAACATCGCGCTCGACTGACTCAGGTTTTGCGCTTGCAAAACTTGCGGCGTAATCGGTCAAGGCGGTGTCATATTTTCCGCTCACCTCATCCAATTTGCCAATTTGATATTGCCCCGCAATCCATGTGCCGATGGCCGCCAAAATCAAAACGCCCGCCACAACCCCGACAATTTTAAAACGCCGCGCCAGGTGATCAGCCAGCAATTCTAAAACAGAAGGGAACGAATCAACAAATGCCATACTTAATCGGATAACATAAGCTCTTGCGCCCGTCCATATGTTGGGGTTATCTCTTCCCATGACATTGGCGCAAATTATTGATGGGCGCGCAGCCGCCTTATTGGTTTTGGAAGAGATTGCCCAAAAAGTGGCCGCCCTTCCCCGTCCGCCATGCTTGGCCGTGATTTTGGTGGGGGATGATCCGGCATCTCATGTTTATGTGCGCAATAAAATCAAAGCGTGCGAGCGGGTGGGAATCACATCCCGCGAATATCGCCTCGAGGCTCACAGCACCCAACACGCCATCACTGCGCTGATTGAGAATTTAAACCGTGATAATTCCGTTGACGGAATTTTGCTTCAACTTCCCCTTCCCGCGCCCTTGAAGGGCGATGACATTGTGCAAGCCATTCATCCGGATAAGGATGTGGATGGACTTAATGTTTTAAATGTGGGGCGTTTGGTTGCGGGTCAAGACGGGCTTAAGCCCTGCACCCCCCAAGGAGCGTTGCACCTGATCAGACAGGTGGAGAAAAATCTTACAGGGCTTCATGCGGTGGTGATTGGCCGGTCTTTATTGTTCGGAAAACCAATGGCCCAGCTTTTGCTTGCTGAAAATTGCACGGTTACCACCGCTCATTCAAAGACAAAAAATTTGCCCGACATTTGCCGTGAGGCCGATATTTTGGTGGCGGCCGTGGGAAGCCCGCGCTTGGTCAAGGCCAGCTGGGTCAAAGACGGTGCGGTGGTGATTGATGTCGGGATTAACCGTGTGGATGGGCGGCTTGTGGGTGATGTTGATTATGAAGCAATAAAACCCATCGCCCGGGCGATCACCCCCGTGCCCGGCGGCGTGGGGCCGATGACCATTGCTTACCTGATGCACAATACCCTCAGCGCCGCACACAAGAATTTATTGACATAATCGTAATATTGTTATAAAGTCAATAAAGTTACATTGAGATAAGGGTATCAGCCATGACCATTAAATCACGTTTCACCAGTGCGGGCACCACCCCACCGTTACTTATTGACGATGTTTTAGATTCCATCCGTGTGAGAGGTTATGACGGGCGCATGAGTGTTGAAGAGTCGCTTGAGAACATGCGCACGATGATGGAACTCAATTTCGAAGATATTACAGAACGCGGTGAATTTAACGGCATGAAAATTAAAGACAGTGGCAAGATCATCGATATGATCACCGATCAAAATTATTTGAATGATTTTTTAAACGCTGCCGTCATATTTCAAACATACTCCCATGCTTTTGCAAAAAGTGAATATCCGCGCGTATATCAGGTTGAGAAAAAAATTTCTCACGGTGTTGAAACATGGCTCAGGAATGTGCGCGCATTGGAAGAAAAAGGTTTGATTGAAGCGGGTGTAACCGGAAAACCTTTATCCATTAACGATGGCGCGCGCGAAACCGATGAATTACGTGGTGGTTTGCGCGATGTGGTTTCGATGACAGAAAGAAAACCTAATACGCTTGTCTCCGACAATCACGCCCGGGACATCTTGGCGCAAGATACCGCCTTTCACCCACGACCCGTGCTGTAAAACTCTTAACCCGCGGCGGCCGTGAAACCTTCCGCGCCGTCATACGTATAAAGCGCATCATATTTCACAGGGGTTAAACCTTTTGCCACCATATGCGCTTGCAGATTTAAAAAATCCTGCGCATTCATCGCGCCCTTGAAACGCAACCGCCATAAATCGGTCGTTTTGGTGTTGGGTTGTCCATCGGGCCAGATTTTCACACCACGATTGGACATGAGGGCGAGCTTAACGCTTCCCGTCCAACCCTCATTAAAACGCGCGGCAATCATCTCGGCTTTTTCCCAGACATTCTCAATATAAATATCGGCACCGACCCATTCTTTCTTCACGGGTGCAATGGTGCGAAGAGCGGGAATTTTCAATTGCCCGCCACCATCCGGGTAAGAGACGGTTTTTAAATGCGTGGGGTTTTGGCCCATACGTTCGATCACCGCTTTGCAAAAATCATCGGTGCCAACGCGTGTTTTTGATGTGCCGTCACGGAAAATATCGCCCGTGTGAATTCCGTCTTCAATGGTTTTGAGCCATGCATTATGCACACGTGTCGCAGCTTTGCCTTGGCCGATATGCACCAACATCATCACAGCCGCCAACAACACACCCGACGGATTTGCCAAACCTTTTCCGGCGATGTCGGGGGCGGTGCCGTGCATCGCTTCGAACATCGCACCGTCTTCGCCGATATTTGCCGAGATTCCAAGACCAACCGATCCCGCAACTTCCGCCGCAATATCCGAGACAATATCGCCATAAAGATTTTCAGTGACAATCACGTCAAAATCTTGAGGGCGGGACGCAATACGCGCCGCGCCAATATCAATGATCATACGATCTTTTTGAATATCGGGATAAAGTTCACCGATCTCTTGAAACACTTGATAAAAAAGGCCATCGGCAATTTTCATGATGTTGTCTTTCACCATACAGGTGACTTTTTTCCGGCCGTTTTGGCGCGCATATTCAAACGCGTAACGCACGATACGTTCCGATCCTGGGCGGGAGATTAACTTCAACGCTTGGGTCACTTCTTGGGTCAAGCGGTGTTCGATGCCGGCGTATAAATCTTCTTCATTTTCACGCACAATCACCATATCCATTTTGTCATGCAACCCGTCAATGTAAGGTGCAAAGGATTGGCACGGACGCACATTGGCATATAAACTCATGCCCTTGCGGATGGTGACGTTGACCGATTTATATCCACCACCCATCGGGGTGAAAATCGGGCCTTTGAGCAAAACTTTTGTCCGGTGCAAACTTTCCCAGGAAGATGGTTCAATACCCACCGACCCGGTACGGGCGTAAACTTTTTCCCCGACTTCAATTTCTTCATAACTTAACTGCGCCCCGCCCGCCTCTAAGATTTTCAGTGTGGCATCCATAATTTCGGGGCCGATTCCGTCACCGCGTGCGATGGTAATGGGGGTTTTGGTCATGGGTTGGGTCCTTTGCAAGAAATAAGTCTTCTTGCTTTATAAGACACCACACTTAAGGAATTGTAAATTCGCTTTATGACGTTTTTGGCGAAACGTTAACCGGTGCGAAATAACGTAACACCATATATCCAAGCGCGGCAGAGAGAATCGAGCCGCCCAAAACCCCCAAACGAATATGCATTTGCAAATCTTCACTCCCACCAAAGGCCAGCTCCCCAATAAAGAGCGACATGGTAAAACCAATTCCGCACAGGAAACTCATGCCAAACAAATGCGCCCATGATAAATCATCCGGCTTTGTGCAGATACGCAACAGCATGGCACATCCCAACAACACCATAATGCCGACCGGCTTGCCGATCACAAGCCCACCCATAATCCCAACAGTCACGGGGTGAAGTAAATCATGAAGCCCCAAGCCATGCATGGCAACACCCGCATTGGCAAACGCGAAAAGAGGCAAGATCATGTAAATCACCCACGGGTGCAACCCATGTTCCAAACTTTCAAGGGGTTTGCGTTGCGGATAACGCGGGCACGACAACGGAATGGCAAAAGCGGTTAAAACGCCCCCAATGGTGGGATGAACACCCGATTTCAACAACGCAACCCATAACACCGCACCCACCAATATATAAGCCGCAATGCGGGTGACGTGACTTAAGTTCAAAACCAACAATCCGCCGGCGGCCGCAGCCGCAATCATCATCGCGGTGTAATTTAAATCACCCGAATAGAAAAACGCGATAATAAGAATGGCCGCCAAATCATCGATAATCGCAATGGCGGTTAAAAGAATTTTCAAAGACAAAGGTGCACGCGTTCCCAACAACGCCAAAACACCGAGCGAGAACGCAATATCAGTTGCCGCCGGAATGGCCCAACCCGCTTTCAATTCCGGATGAGATTGGGTGAGAAAAAGATAAATCAAGGCGGGTAAAACAATTCCGCCCAGCGCGCCAAACAAAGGTAAAATAGCCCGATCGCGTGACGATAATTCGCCGCGTAAAATTTCACGCTTAATCTCTAAACCCACCAACAAAAAGAAAATGGCCATGAACCCGTCATTGATCCATAACAACACAGATTTTGTTAAAACCGCGCCGCTATTTTCACCAAACGAAAAACCGATTGAGAAATAAATTTCGTTGAAAAAATTATGATAGGCATCATGCCACGGAGAATTGGCAATTATCAACGCGCACGCAGCCGCAATCACCAATATAATTCCGCCCGCCGCTTCCATGTGCAGGAATTGGCGTGTCATATCAACTAAATTACGTGAGCGCGTAAGCAATGTCATTTTTTCAAGATACCACGCACCCCCTTGATGTCAAATGAAACCGGAAAAGATTGTTACGAATTAAGCGGTGTTCGTGCACGCACATCTTTATAATAAGTATGCTCCGTTTTTTTATCCTCAGAACGCTTATACACATAAATGCCTAATACGGATAACCCCACCGCCCAAATTGTTCCCAAAGATGCCATCGCATTAATCACCACCGGTGCTTGCGCCGCATCAACAACAATCACCCATGCAATCGCCGACATTTGCAACGCCCATGTCAAGGCAATGAGATATCCAAAGGTTGGGCGCATGCGCCGTACATAAGGATCTGATGACGCAACTTCAGCACGTAACGATTCATTCACTTGACGGATGGATTCTTTGCGTTCGTCTGCTTCCATTTCTTCTAATTTTTCCGTGTGGCGATTCATCTCTGCCATTTGTTCGGGTGTGATTTGTCCGCGCGCAATCGCCTCATCCAATCCTTTCAATGCGGCGGCTGCGCCTTGTGCGGCCGGGTGCTTGATGTTAGATAACGCTTCGGAAATACCTTTGATAATAAGGGGTAAACCCATTTGGGCAATCAATGGTGCGGGCATGATTTTCTCTCTTTCTTCTAAATTAAACGGTAAAAAATATGGCGGCCCACGCGCGCAACGGGTGTTATACTCTTCGCCCAATAAGGCTCAATACTGCGTTCATGGTAATGAGTTGCACCATTCGTGTTATCTTTCAAAAAACCTAATACGGCGCGCCGTGCGGTTTGACGCGCTAATTTAAAAAATTGATCCTCTTCTGTGACGGAAATAACTTTTTTAAAGTTCGGATCAAATTTATTCCAACATGAAAATTGATACGGCTTGTGACAGACTTGTAAAATTGTGTTGCCCCACCAAAATCCTCCCGCCATCTCGGCAACCGCAACACGATTAAGAATGACAAAGGCAACTGCCTGCATTCCCGCCAAACCTTCGCCGCGGGCTTCGCCCCAAATGGTGCGCGCCATCACATCAACTTCCAATTCTTTTTGTGTCGCGGGTGCGGTTTCATCATTATGAATGGGGGTTAAAACCGGTTTATCATTCATAGTTTTTCCTTTCGTGAATTAAAGATTCGGTTTTCAGCGCGGTAACATCCAACTTTGCTTCAATGCGCAATAAATGTGCGGTTAAACGACTTTCCAGCATTTGCAAATCCGCAAGCCGAGCATAGGTTTTTGCCACTTCCAATTTATGATCGGCCGTGGCCTCTTGAAGACGGCGCAAATTTGTCTCCACCTCACGCCGCCCATTCCAAATCATCCAAAAAATTGCCGAGGTGACGGGAATTTCAATCGCCACAATCCACCATTGAAGATCAAGCTCCATGATTTACTCCGTCATTGGAATTGAAAAATTATGTGAGATCTTTTTGCGCGCATGGCGCAAGGGCGCTAAACTCAAAGCTCCCGCAACCGCGTCCAAACAATCATCGCGCCCAGATGATTTTTCTGGACGCCAATCTTGCATCTCCTCAATAAGGCCACTTGCAAAAACGCGCGTATGAATACATAAATTTTGTGCGGCCAAGGGCACCTCAAAAGCTTGTAAAATGCGTAACGACTTTGACACCCGCGCATGATTTTCCATCACCCGACAGGTGAGATGAAGGTTGCGCAATTCTTGACGCAACAGACTTGGCAAAAATTGCCCAAGTCCATTATTTTCAATGGTTACTGCGTTCAAACGATATTGCTTAATTTTCGCAATGACCTGATGACATTGCTGAATTGCGTTACTGTTTTCACTGCTTTGCGATATTTTCAGTTGAACAACATCGTGAATATAATGGCGCCCGTCTTCATCCGAAAAAACAATGGCCAAAATACTTTTATCATTCTGCGCTTGACCAAAGGCGGGATCCCACCACGCATTGATAGCGATAATTTTTTTATCACCCAAGGTGGTAACGGGAATGCGATTGCGCTCAACACACTCATGCTCCATGTCATAGGTAATCAGCTGTGAAGGATCAAGACGCGCATTTTTTAAATTATTGGGTTTGCACATCATCTGGCTTTGAAAATAAGCCTCACCCGATGAGGCACGAATTTGCGACAGCATTTCGTTTGAAAAACGCTGCGGCCATACGGATTGCTGGCGCGTATTCAAAACTGGAACAACAAGTCGCAAAAATCCATGTAAAAATGGGGTTTCTTCGCCTATCTCTTTGCGGGGTGTATCCGCATACAAGCTATACCAACTATGCGGCGTACCCATATAAATTTGTGTGCCATCGGGTGTGCGGATAAAATCCAGCTCCTTTAACCACTCACGTAATTGCTCACGCTTTAAACTTGTGTCACATGTTTTGGGAACTTCAACATCATCGCAAATAATCACATCGGCGCGTGATCCGGTAAGATTTGTACCCACACCACGTGCCAAGACGGATGGATCGCGCCATTCCGCTTTGCGTGACACCGTGAAACGGCCCGCCGCCCATTGATCTTTGCGTGATGGAATTAAAGGTCGGCATACCGGATGTTTTTCAATGATGCGTTTAATGTTGCGCACCATCTTGCGTGCCAAATCTAAATCCGCCGCCAAAACCAAAATGCGCAGATTGGGATCACGGTATAAAAGCCACGCACAATAAAGCCCCACCAAGGTTGATTTGCCGCAAGCCCGAAACGCCATGAGCAATAAACGCTTGTCATTATTGAGAAAAGCACGCATCAACCACTCCGCCATGCGGTAATGAATTTTGGGTGTGCTCAGGCCTTGCTGAATATTCCATACGCTCACAAAAAGAGGGAAATCAATCATCATCATAAATATCTTTTTCATCTTTGAAGGCTTTGACTTCCGTCTCCGCAAGCTGAATCCAGGTTGCCAGCTCGCCACTCGCAGTATCGGGTTCAATATCCGCCCATGCGGCTAATTTGATAAGAAGTTCAATATGGGCGATGGCGATTTTTGCGGCTGTGTGATGTGCCGAAAAACCTTTTATATCATTTGGCACATCTTCATCAGAAAATTTGTGATACGAATCAATTGCGGCATGAAGAGCTTGTGGTAAAAATTTCGCGACACGCTCGCGCACAGCTTTTGTTACGGGTGGCGCAGAAGAAAGACGAATGGACATACATTAGATCTCCCCCAAAAGGCCAGTAATTTGACGCAAGCGTTGCCGTTCTTGCAGTTGGTTTTGTTGAAGCAAATTAAGCTGGCGTTGCTGGTCAAGATTTTGTGACAAAGCGCGTGAGCGTAAATTATCCAACGCCGTGCGCTGTTCCCGCTCCGCATCCGATTCATTGACTAAACCCAATAAAACCGCTTCTGATGACCCGCCTTCGGCTCCAATTCCTTGTGCGGCGAAAAGGGTGCGTTGCCGCGCCACTGCACGGCGCAAGGCCGTTTGGCGTTCGCGCTCGTTCACCTCAGTTGCAAGACGATTTTGTTCAGAACGCAGACGCGCATCGGCTTCAATCTGAGCTTGTTGTGTGGCGTTCATTTGCCGCGCAAGGCGCGATGTTTGCGCATCACGAATGAACGGTGTTGCAATTCCCGCCACACCACTTACGGCGGAACCGAAACTTGCCAATGATCCTAAGGCTGAGCTAATACCACCCATAACATATTCCTTTCAAAAAAAATTATTCGTTGACTTTGAGTTCTGTTGTTACCGACAACAAGGTAAAGGGAAGCGGCTGCGATTGTTCAATGCGCCACAGCGGTGTTAAAAAATCCCGCACCCAACCATAGGCGCCAATTTTCACATCACGTGACACAGGCGTTCCTGGGATAATTTGATTAAGTGCTAAAGCGATAGCGCGTAAACCCCGCCCGGCGTCAAATGTCAGCGCACGCGTTGACGATAAACGCAATAAAAAGCTGATTGGGCGCACACTGCGCCCCTCGCCGCCCGCACCTGTATTTGCAAGCGGAAGAGGTTCCACAATATGCGTATAACCTAAACCCACTTGGATAGATGTTGCGGGTGCGGCCAAAGTAATTTGCCCACCTGTCACAACACGATCTGGATGTAAATTGCCATCAGCAATCACACGCACGGTCAGCCCATTTAGATGGCCAAGCCCTGTCCACACCGTTTGTGGCGAACCCGATGTGGCTGTCACCGCGGAGTCGAGCAAAACGGAATCATCCATGCGCTCAATGAAGAAATTTACACCACGTTGCACAAGAAAATAGGTTGCATCACCCGCAATCGAAACCGAGATGACGGCGCCATCCGTTTCATGAAGCGTCCACGCCGCAACTTGTTCCGGACGATAGACAGTGAGCGTTGCAAAACGTCCGTCCTCACGCACAAGTATCAAAAGACGCCGGCGTTGATCAAAATCTTGGTCAATGGGATTGAGAATAATGTGACGTGATAAAAGCGAAAGATCGGTTGATTGATAAGCTTGCTCCACATCCGTGTAAACAAATTCACGCAATTCTTGCCCGTTTTTATTGACAAAAAGCGTTGCGCCATCAACATCAACGGGTGGCAAATAACGCGCCGTGGGCGACCCCGCACGTGTTTGACGGGTGATTTGCACAGATGTGGGGGTGAGCGGCGCACCCGTGACCATCCATTCCGCACCCGATGTAAAAACTTGCAAGTGACGACCCGAAAACAATCCACGAATGGCATTGACCTCATCCGAGAAAATACCAAATTCAATCGCGTCATCGTCAAGGCCAGTTCCCAATTCAAAATTAAAAAGATCACCCGAACGCGACATCCATAAACGGTTTGGCAAAGACCGACTTCCGCCAATCACCAAACGATCTTGGTGAAAGGCAAACGAAACCGGATATCCGCGCAAGGTTGAGAAAACCTGTTCTTTCCAATTTTGTGTTGCTGTGGTGCCGATCAAGGTCTGCAGACATACTGCCCCAACTTGGGTCGCACTGGTAAAGGCCGTGATCATCACTTCGCGATCATTGATACGCAGCCGCGTGTTGATCATCGAGGCCGCAAAAACCGCGGCCGAGGCAGTGATGGTAATTGTCCCCGTTGTGGCCGAAGGTGTGAGTGTGACGGCCTGGTCCGCAAATTTAAAATAAGGCTGATTTGCAATGGTATTATTCACCGCAAATGAAAATTGATTAAGGGCCCACACACCCGCCGGCGAGCGCGTTAAACGCATGGCGGGCAAATCAGGGTGCGCCAATAGCAAGGTGTCGGCCGATTGTGTCCATGTGACTTGCGGAATAACCGACGTGACCCAAGGTGTTACAAGATTGGTGACAAAAACATTATTCACATACACATCCATACGCACATTCGACAAAACCAGTAATGCCGTTTGGTTGGTTGCAAATTCGAATGCAATCAGACGCCCGCTTCCCAAGGCGTTTGCAACGTAACGCAACCCCGCACGGCGCGTGACCCCGCCCGTTGGTTGAATAATCACATTGCGTAAGCGATTTGCCCCATTCTCATAGGCACGCAAATCACCACGCCCCAAAAGATCGGGCGACACTTCGCCGGCGGTGAAATTTGTTTGGGTTGTTTTAAACCGTGTCATGATTAACCTCGCGCATCAATCAAAGAGAAATCTTCGATACGTTGCGGCGTATCTTGTTGCGCATCAATTTGGCGCACACGGGCAAACTCAACTTCCGCCATGCGCAATAAATTTTCTGCACGCGATGTATTTTCGGTCAAAGGAATGCACAATTCTGCCGATAAACGTTGAATAATCAGCATGTCGAAATAAGCTGGCCAATCAGCCTCAACCGCACGAAAAATATAGGTTAAGGTTACGGGATTCATATCGGTGTGCAAAACTTTTCCCAAAATGCGAAAAGGCACACCCCGCCCGCGCCCGCCGGCGCCCAATGACAAAGCACGTAAAAAATCACTTGGTAAATTAAAAGCCACACTGTAATCCGCAAGCGGTGGCGCAATGGGTGTTGTCAGATTGATTTGTGCGGTTGAAAAACTCCACCCATAGGCAGATAAAACAGCATCACGCGTGGGGGTATATAATAAATTGCAAATATCGGCTTCGGTTGATCCGTCGTTAAACGCGGTGATGGGACGTGCGCCAACACGTACCAAAGCACGGTTGCATAAATCCAGTGACGATAACGCCATGATGACTTCCTTTATCTCAAAAATGTTTCAAAAAAAGAGGCAGGAGCCACACCAGTGCGTGAACAGGCGGGAGGGAGGCGCGGCTCCTGCGAAACACAATGGCCCCATGACAGACAGGGGAGAGAGGGGGCGCATTGTGAAAGGGTAGAAATTCAAAAAAATGCAGTAATTACGCGGCAAAAAGTGCTACGGTAACGGTGGTACCGTTATTCGCCGTGACCACATAAAAGTTTGTCGCGGCTGTACCGCCCGTATTCACGTTGGTGATGATGAGATCATTCACCCGTAACATCGAGGCTGCATTGTTGAAATAGTTCGCGGCAATCACCGCGGCCGCTGTGTCTGGGGTTGTGTAATGCCACAAGGTAAAATTGTTGGCATAGGCCAGAACACTCAGGTCTTTTGATAAAAATGGCATGGGTTTCTCCTTTCATGCTCGCTTAGTCTGGGGTCTCGTCACAATCAATGCGCACAACACCCGTCCCATCGATCAGAACAGATCCTTGTGACATCATGTTGTTGACAAAATACGACGCACGATCACCATGCCAGGTGACATCCGTGACAACATCCGAACCCGATGCATGCCCCACCGCAGTACGGTGGAACCAAAAACAACGGCGAATATCGTTCGCATCTGTTGGCAATCCCGAATGCGCAATCCACGTTGTGCCCAACCAACGGCGTGCTTGCGCACCCTTATAAGGAAGGTCTTCGGTGCCGACGTAATCCGCGGAAGAAAACTCAGGAATCCGCAGTAATTCGGCCCATTGTTGCCATCCAATCACCGCAAAGCGCTGGCCATCATCCGGCACATCATTGCGCCCCAAAATTTCAAACGCACGCAAAACTTTATCGCGCGTAAGGCCGACGTTGCCATCCGCGATAATATTCGGAGCAATGTTCATGCTGTTTAATGATGTGACAATCATCTCATCAGTGCGACGGCCCAAAGCATAGGCTCCGGCATTTGCAATTACCTGACGTTCATCGTGATTAATTTTTAATTCATCAAGACGATCAATCCAATCACCCGCATAAAAATCTTGTAACGGACATTCAATAGAGGTGTAAGAAATATTCATCACCGGAACCATTCCGTGAATCGATTTGGTAGCGGCCGCACCACGCCCAACACGTTGGAAGGTCGTTGAAGATCCGCGTACGTTGGTAACATTGCGAACAGTGGAACGCAGTTTTGATCCGAACCGTTGATACGATTCGTGAACTTCACGTTCGAACTGGCGCACGAACGCGGTTGTGATTAAGGTCGACATGGGTCATCCTTTTCAAAGTTTGAGGTTGAAGGAAAATGCGCCGCGCATGTTGTCCGAAGCGGGCATGCAATGGGCGCAATAAAAAACCGGATGGCGGAGCCAGGGTTAAGACCCCCGCCCCGTTATCATCCGGCGAAATTCAGACGTAATTTTAGCTTTATAATGACATTATAGGATAATATTCCTATAAAGTCAACTAATTTTCATGACGTTTCTAAGATTCTTTTCAAAATCTTTTATTCGTGTTACATAATACAAATAACGCATAAAGGATCACATGCATGACCCCGTTTGGTTTTGGTTCTGACTCATCCGCTTCGGCCACGCCCGATTTCACATCGCGCCGCGCTTGGCCGCGCCGTGAGACAGACCGGTGTGTCGCCGTTGTTAATGGCCGTACCATGCCCGTTTTGGATTGGTCATTGGGCGGCGTGCGCATTTTTGGCGACGCCCGCATTTTTGATCAAGGCACCCAAATGGATATCACAATGCGTTTCGAAACCGAAACCGGAATCATGGACATTGAACATTCGGGTGCGCTTGTTCGCCGTGCGGCCGAGAATTTTTCCTTGCAATTCCTACCGCTCAACGCGGACCAACGTAAAAAATTTCAACAAGTCATTGATCGTTTTAACGCCGCAGAATTTGCAAATTCACAAATCTAATTATCCATAGATTTCTTCAAAACCTTGCGTGACTTTTGCAATGAAATTTGGATCACGCCTTTCCCAATAACGTGGATCACGCATCATCTTGAGCAAGTCCTGTTCCGGGTCACGTGGCAAAGCTGTTCCACCTGCGATTTTGGGGTCTTTTCCTTGCATTAATTGGAATAACGTCAACACACCTTCATAAGAACTTGAAAGGCTATTAAGCATTTGGGGAGAAAGATTTTTCTGGCCCCAATTGAGCATTTGTTTTGCCATTTGTGCATATTTATCCGCACCGCCAAAATAAGTGATCAATTTATCCATCTCGCGATCTGCTTGAAATTCCATCATCATCTCACGCAAAATAGGAAGAAGTGTCTCGGCCGCTAAATTATAAACTTCTTGAACTTGTTCATTTGTAAAGCCTTTTTCATGAAGCCGTGCGTGCAAAGCCGGATCGAGCGGAAAAATATCATCCGGAACTTTGACATCATACTCATCCGCCGTATCAGGACAACCAAGGCGTTTTAAAAGTGAAGCTTGATCCATCTCCTCATTTTCTTGTGAGAGTTTTTTCTCCAAAGCGAGATAGGAAGATAAAAGTTTTTCAACCTGTACCTCGCCCTTCTCCGCATCCCAAAATTTTTGGGGGATGTGTGCAGGACGTGAGGCAACAGCCGTTTCATCATTATTTTCAGTGGTTTCAATTATATCAGTCATGAGAGGTCTCCTTCGATATCAGAGGCTGGGGGTGAAGATGGGGGCGCGGCAATGCGCAAAAAGTCAGAAGGGATTCCCAGTGTGTCGGCCAAGTGGTTTGTCACCGCGTCAAAATCAACGCGGGATGCCGCCTCACCTCCGAGACTTTGAATATTTTGCAAAAATGCCAAAATATTTTGAGCCTGTTTTTGACTTTGCGCGCGTGCAATGGGGGAACGGAAATCAAGGCGTACAATGCGCCCATCAAGAGGTAGATCCGGAATCTCACCACGTTGACGCAAGATGTTATAAGCGCGATCCAAAAGCGGAGCTAACAACTCAACCTGAAGCCGACCATAAGTTGCCCCAAGAAGAAGCGACATTTCTGCACTGCGTTCCAAAATCTCCGTTGCTGTCATGCGTGGCCCATCAATTTGCGCAAGACGATCAACCAACAAAGCGTGACGAATGCGTGCACGCAAATCACTTAGGATAAGTTGTGAAACATCAAACCGCCCCGGCATCTCAAGTGGAGTTAAGCCCTTTGACCCGACCGCTTTTGGAATGATTGCACCGGGCACTAATTCAATATTTGCAGGGTTTAAGACGCCGTCATCTTCCGCTTGCCAAATACCTGTCACGGCGATGGACGCGTTTTTGAGGATAAGCTCCACCACCTTGTTGGCGGTGCGTATATCGGGTAACGCCTTCATCACCGGGGAGCGGCCATAAACTTCGCCGGGTGATTTCATCCAACGAAAATTTAAAAACGGCGAACCACTCATTAAATGACGCGTCAAGATTACTGATTTATTTTTCTCAGAATCATGCAAGGTTGCTGTGAAAATATATCCTTGTGTGTTGGGCTGAACAGACTCAATCACATGAAAATTTTTATCTTGGGCATCTTTGCCAAAAAAATCAGAGTCAAATTCCGATAATTTATAGCGTGTGCGAATTTGCCCCGGCGTGAGAATCAAATTCCGATAGGTTGTATCCAACATGCCATATTCATTTTCCGCCATGACAACATCCCGCAAGGGAAGAGCCGAAAAACGAAAGGCGGAATTCTCACCAATTGGCGTTTCTTCAAACACCAAAGACGCCGTACCGGCCACCACCAAATCGAGAAAACATTGATGAATTTCAACCGCAAAGTTCGATTGATCAAAATGATTATGAATCGTGCGTGCCGCTTTCTCAAGAACGGGGTTGAGCGCACGCGCTTCTGCAGCACTCACATCAGAGCCGGGGCGCAGCCCAAACCACATTGAAAAAGGTGGCACCAAATTCCCCATCAAGCTTGCCGCCAATTGATCAACCGCATCAAGAGCGGTTCCGTCAAAAAGATTCTCACCACGACGTTTGCCGTATGACACAAGACCGGAAAAATCACCCCGTTGCGGGAAAGCCACATCGTAACATTCTTGCCACAAGCTTTCCCATGCGCGGCGTTCTGATTTTGCGGTTGAGAATTTTTCAACCTCAAGGTTTGCGAGTTTTATATTCTCATCCATCTTAATGCTCCGATCTTTTGTTCAAAAATTTATAAAGTTGATAAGGCGTGAAAATGAAAAAATTTCGAATGCCTAAAAAATGTTTGACCACTTCAACACAGGTAAAGGGACGCAAGGATATTGCGTGAAATTGCGGCTCAAACCGCGCTTGATCAATGGCAACAACATGCATTTTTGCTTTGATTTTACTGATCAAATCCGCCTCATCTTGCACCTTCATCACATCACAAATGAGGCGGTGTGAGAGGGAGTCAACCACAACCGCATATCCATCTTGAATAAAAAGAATGGCACAGTGGCGAAAACCTTTTTTCAAAAAGCGCAAAATTCCTTTGTCATGCGCTTCACAAAACAAAACCCAGGCTTTTGCCTGGGCTGAAAAACTTTCATCATATGTTTGCATTGTCTACATCACCTTGTGAAAAAAATTACGCTGTTCACGAATGATTTTTTTATGAACAAGAACAGCTTCAAGCTTATTTAAGGCTTCCGCCCATAAACGTGCGGCGCGTATCTCTTTGGCACGTGTGATATCGGGCGCCATGCCGCGTCGCCCGTAATGACGCAAAACCAAAATATGATCCATTGCCAATTCCTTGGCGCGGTATAAACGTTCAACCGCCCGAAAAATATCAAGAGGCTCACACGGGCGCACAACCGATAAACCCGCCTTAACACGCGCGCCATCCGCCATGGCTTGGGCGGCGGCGATGTACCAAAACCACGCCGCTTCGACCG
The DNA here is from genome assembly GCA_027482195.1 of Alphaproteobacteria bacterium. Lineage (GTDB taxonomy): Bacteria > Pseudomonadota > Alphaproteobacteria > Micavibrionales > Micavibrionaceae > Micavibrio_B. Next base: position 20,346 of record JAIXWE010000006.1, read on the forward strand.
AATCAAAGGGAACCGTATCGGCCCCACAATCACTAAAAGGAATGGGCGCGGCACGGGCAGGCAAAGGCAGAATGGGCATTCGTGAGACTCCGTTAAAAGAATGTGATGAAAAAGACGCAGTTGTTCCGTTTATGTTCTAAGTTTTAAGTGAAAAAAAACCTGATGTCAAGAGAAATATGATTATTTTCCTATTTATAGGAATTTAACACTCGTGTATGCTTTCCCCATGAACGACACTGCTTTTAATCACGCAAATATCTGGACTGCGGTTGACCGATTGGCTCAGGCGCATGGGTTGTCAACTTCCGGCCTTGCGCGCAAAGCCGGATTGGATCCAACAAGTTTCAACCGCAGCAAACGTGTGGCCAATGACGGCAAGCCGCGCTGGCCCTCCACGGAAAGTATTGCGCGCATCTTGGCCGCAACAAATTCGACTTTAAGTGATTTTTTATCTTTAGTTGAAGATGAAAAAAATAACACACCTGCGCAAAATTTAATTCCTGTGATCGGTTATGCCCAAGCGGGGCGTGATGGTTTTTTTGATGATGCCGGATATCCGATTGGTGATGGGTGGGATCACATCACCGCCCCCTTTACAGACATTCACAAAGACGGAATTTATGCGTTGGAAGTTTCCGGTAACTCAATGGAGCCGCTTTATCGTGCGGGTGATCGTCTTATTATTCTCCCCAACGCGCCATTGCGCCGTGGTGACCGTGTGGTTGTAAAAACCATCAAAGGTGAAGTGATGGCAAAGGAATTGTTGCGTCAAACGGCCACGAAAATTGAACTTAAATCACTCAACCCGGCCCATGCAGTGATTACATTATCCTTAAGTGACGTGACATGGATGGCGCGCATTGCCTGGGTCAGCCAGTAAGACATAGACAGACGCCAGAAAGATTTATATCATTGCAAAATAAAGGATAAAATCATGACATTCTCTCACGAATCTTTAGCGGCCGCGAAAATTCTGCTTGATACAAAATCTGTTTTGTTTAACGCGACAACACCTTTTGTTTTTACCTCAGGACGCATCAGCCCGGTTTACACCGATTGCCGCCGCCTTATCTCCTTCCCCAAAGAACGTGATTTTTTAATGGATGCAGGAGCAAAAATGTTGCGCGATTCATGCGGCGCGGTTGATATTGTCGCCGGGGGCGAAACGGCCGGCATTCCCTATGCCGCGTTTATTGCCGATCGTTTGCAAAAACCCATGGTGTATGTGCGCAAAAAACCAAAAGGTTTTGGGCGCATGAGCCAGATTGAAGGTGTGATTGACCAAGATAATTTGCGGTGTGTGTTGGTGGAAGATTTGCAAACCGATGGCGGGAGCAAAAAAGTTTTCATTGATGCGTTGCGGGCGGCCGGGTGTGTGGTGGAACACGCATTCGTTATTTTTCATTACGGTATTTTCCCGCAATCTTTGGAAAATATGAAGCACATGAATGTCACCCTTCACGCTTTGACCGATTGGTGGGCGGTGTTGGAAGTTGCCAAACGTGATCAGTATTTTGATCAGGAGACTTTGTCTTCAGTAGAATCTTTCCTGCATAATCCCGATCTGTGGGCACAGGAAAATGCACATCGCGCCCCACAAAAATCAGAAGCCAGCTCATGAAAATTTATTTCCATCATGCTCCCCAGAATAATTTGGCCGCTGATGCGTTTGCACAGCTTACAAAAAAATATAACCCTGTTGATATAAAAGACGCCGATGTGATTGTTGTTTTGGGTGGCGATGGAACCATGTTGGATGCGTTAAAAGATACGCAAAATTTCCCAAAACCCTTATATGGGTTAAATTACGGCACTGTTGGATTTTTGTTAAACCCGCGCATGAATGAAAATGACAATTTGCCGCAACTGATTTCTCAAGCAAACCCCGTGAGTGTAACGCCGTTGCGCATGATCGCAACAACCGGGGACGGAAAAGCACACAGCGCACTTGGATTTAACGAAGTATCTTTATTTCGCGAAGAACGCCACACGGCGCATATCCGTATCACCATTGATGGTATCGTGCGTATGGAAAAATTAATCGGCGACGGGGTGATGGTGGCAACCCCGCAAGGTTCCACCGCGTATAACATGACGGCCGGTGGCCCCATTTTACCAATCGGATGTGGGCTTTTAAGCCTGACACCGAATAATCCGTTTGTGCCGCGGCGTTGGAAGGGGGCTATTCTTCCCGCCACAACAAAATTTTCATTTGAAGTTTTAGAACCAAGCACCCGCCCCGTCAGTGTAACAGCCGATTCCACAGAAATTCGTGATGTTCACCGCGTCGATATATCCGAAGATATGTCGGGCCAGCGCACATTATTGTTCAACCCGCGCCATCATTTGCATGAACGCGCGTTGCAAGAACAATTTATCGGCTAAGTTTATGCGCGCGCATTTTGTTTTCATGATGATCTTTATAGCACCATAGTAAAAGTGCCGCGGCTGTGCGCTTGCCCGCAAATTTTTTGCCAAATTCTTCCATCTCCGCAAGCGTGATTTTTTCGCGCTTGAGATAATAGCGCGCGCCGATTTGCACTCCCAAATCGCCCACCGGCCATATATCCCGCCGGCACAAGGCGAATATCAAAATCATCTGTGCTGACCACACCCCAAAACCGTGAAGCGCGGTGATGGCGTCGACGACCTCTTCATCCGTATAATTTTTAAGCTTGGCGGGTGAGAATTCTTTGGCAATCACTGCTTTTGCCAATTCCTTGGCATAACGAACTTTCTGTGCCGAGAAGCCCGCTTTGCGCAATGTTCCATCCGACAATTTCAAGATATTTTTTGGTGTCACATACCCACCGCACGAATCTTTCACGCGCAGATAAATGGACGCGGCCGCCTTTGTGCTTATTTGCTGTCCCGCGATCGTTCTGATAAGAGATGCAAAACTTAATGGCGATACCTTGCGGTTATAAGATTTTAAATCAAAATCTATCGCCGTAAATACGCGATCATGTGTCAGTAAATATTTCAGATCGCGTTTTAAGTGCGGATCATCGCGCAGAAATTTTACGCTTTTCATACATCATCATGGCGAAAGCCGTGTGTGTTTGGATTGCGCGTTGGGCGCAAGGGTGGAAAAACCTGGGCTGCTTTACGGCTGAGTTTAATGTGGTGAA
>JAIXWE010000048.1 GCA_027482195.1 Alphaproteobacteria bacterium
AATTCCCGCCCGCGTTTCCATGTTGTCAGTAATAAAAACACCATCAAACCAAAGACAAGCGGGAACCAACCGCCATGGGTAATTTTGGTGGCGGTTGATAAAAAGAAAGCCAGATCAATAAAAATCAAACCAGCAATGAGAGGCACCGCCCACAGAGGATTCCATTTCCACAAACGAAACATCACGACCCCCAAAAGAAGAGAATCGATGAGCATCGTTCCCGTTACCGCGACACCGTAAGCCGAGGCAAGCTTGCTTGATGAGCCAAATCCAAGAACCAAAAGAATGACGAAGAACATCAACACCCAATTCACAAAAGGAATATATATCTGCCCCATTTCTTTGGCGGATGTGTGAATAACCGACATGCGCGGCAGATAGCCCAGTTGAATAGCGGCACGTGTCACCGAAAACGCGCCGGTGATAACGGCTTGGGACGCAATGATTGTTGCGGCGGTGGCCAAAAACAACATCGGCCATTCAAACCAATCGGGTGCCATGCGGAAGAGGGGGTTTTCAATTCCATCGGGATTGGCCATGACATAGGCGCCTTGGCCAAAATAATTCAACACCAAGGCCGGGCCAACAAGTCCGGCCCAGGCGATGCGGATTGGTTTTTTGCCGAAATGCCCCATATCGGCATAAAGTGCCTCGGCTCCTGTTAACGCCAAAACCACCGTTCCCAGTGTTAAAAACGCAATCCATTTATCGACCAGCATAAACTCAATGGCATACATTGGATTAAGTGCCACCAACACACCCGGGTTTTTCATGATGTTCACAACGCCAAGGCCCCCCAAAGTTAAAAACCAAATCATGGTAACTGGGCCAAATAATTTCCCCACACTGCCTGTACCATATTTTTGTATCGCAAACAGCATCACAAGAATAAATAATGTCACGGGAATGATCAGTTTTTCCAAGGCCGGAGCAACGACATTAATTCCTTCTACGGCACTTAAAACCGAGATGGCGGGGGTGATAATACTGTCACCATAAAAAAGTGCGCCTGCAAAAATGCCAAGAATCGGAATCGCAAGTGACAGCCATTTTGATTCATGGGAAATGCGGCTTGCCAGTGCCAAAAGTGACAAGCTTCCACCTTCACCCTTGTTATCCGCCATCATCATCAGCACAACATATTTGAATGACACAACAATCATCAGCGACCAAAAGATCAATGACAGCATATTGAGAATGTGAATGTCGTTCAGAATAAGCCCATGCGCCGGGTTAAAGGCTTCTTTGAATGCGTAAAGCGGGCTTGTGCCGATGTCGCCGTATACAACGCCAATGGCACCTATGACCAAGGCCTTTAATGCAGTAGGGGTGTGGGGGGTGTCTTGCGCGGGTGAGGACATGATGATAAGGCCTTTTGTCTTAATATAATGAATTTGTAATCAATCATTCCTAAATATACCAGCGTCATGGAAAGTACCCGATGATTTATGAACATAAACCAACACAAGGACGTATCCCAGCCAGTGCCGTGATTTTGCTTCATGGTTATGGATCGAACGGCCAGGATTTAATGGATTTGGCACCCTATTGGGCGGGACAGCTTCCCGAAACAATTTTTTTGTCACCCGATGCGCCGTTTAAATGTGAAGTGGGTTTTGGGTTTCAATGGTTTTCCTTGGCGAATTGGACACCCGCCCTTATGGCTCAAGGGGCGGAGAAAGCATCCCCATTTATCAATGACTTAGTTGATAAAGTGAAGGTTAATTATCAGCTTTCAGAAGATAAAATTGCGCTGGTGGGATTTTCGCAAGGCACGATGATGTCTCTTTATACCGCACCGCGTAGAAAAGAGAAAATGGCGGGTGTTGTGGGATATTCCGGTGCTTTGTTGGGCGGCGAAGTGTTGATCGATACGCCGTCCATTCAAAAACCCCCCATTTGTCTTGTTCATGGTGACATGGACACGGTGGTGCCGGTGGCTGCATGGTATCACGCGAAAGCCAGTTTAGAGCATGCCGGCTTTCCTGTTGATGGAAGCATTATCAATGGCTTACCACACAGTATTAATGCAGAAGGTTTAGAGATTGGCGGGCGTTTCTTAAGTGCCCAGCTTCAGCCCGTCCAAGCTTGATAATAGCCATAAAGCAAAAGCATCAAAGCCGTGCCCGAGCAGGGAAGCATGTAACGTAAGCGTAAATTCATCATGTCAAACTCCTTAATGTTCTTAATGTGTTCTTATAAGAACAAAGTAAGAACATAGAGTCAAGTAAGAAATTGCAAATTTAAACAAAATCATCACGCTCTCAGACAAATAAACCGAGTGAATTTCCCAACATCTGCTTGTTACGCCGAATCGAATCACCCTTATAAAAATCCCTGTGATTGAAGGATTTTTCCACTCTCCCCGCGCCAGGGCACGGCCAAGTGGGCGGTTTTTCAATGGTTTTTTGCAAAAAGATGTGAAAAACCCCCGAAAAAAGCCTTTTTTGCAAAAATATTTCTCGACCTTTGCGCAAAAACGCGCCATGAATCAATCATTCTCGCACACGCAATTTTCCGCCTCTTTATAAAAGAGAAGAAATGTGGTGGCGGGGGTAAATTGTTCAACCTCAACTTTGGAAAGTCAAACAATGCCATTTCCTGCAAAAGCAAGTGCCGCTGGATCTGCTCCTGCTGCAAAAGCACCCACACCTGAAACCGTAACCTTAAAGCAAATCGCGGCTGATCTCGCTGAGAAAAACGAGATGACCAAAAAAGATGCAAATTCTTTGATGGACCAGCTCGTTGAGCACATCGTAAAGAACTTGAAAAAAGGCAAGCGTATTCGCATGGCTGGTTTGGGTATCTTGCAAGTACGTAAACGCGCCGCACGTATGGGTCGTAACCCTGCAACCGGTGAGCAGATCAAAATTCCTGCGAAGAAGAAAATTGCTTTCCGCCCTGCGAAAGAATTGAAAGAAGCTGTTGGCAAGTAATTTTGCCATCACGTAAGAATTTAAAAACCCCGCTTCAAGCGGGGTTTTTTGTGAGGGTTTCATGCCCAAGTTGGTTTAATGAATCATAAGAGATAATATTATTCATCATATCAAGTGACTCATCTTCCGCAGCGTTAAGGGATGATGTCATCATCGGCATGCTGAGCATCAGCATAAAGACACAAGCAAGCGCCATCGCTATGACCTTGCGGCCATTTCTATTTAAAAACCACATGCGTATTTTTTCCATGACGCTTATGGGCGGGGTGACATTTATTTGTGCGTGGCTTGTGGCCGTGGTCACCATGCGATCAAATTGCTCATTTGATAAGAAAGGGTGTAGTGTCATAAGGACATCCTCCGCGATTGTGAATCTTTTTGAAGATCAAGGTCAGGTTTTTTCATTGTCGCGCGTAAATTTTCCAAACCGCGCGCGACAAGATGTTCCACGGCTTTTTCTGAAAGCTTCATGATTGCGGCGACATCGCGCCGTTTATTCTCGTGAAAATAAGTCAGTAAAAGTGCATGTTGTTGGCGTTTAGGCAAAGTGTTGAGATGTTGTAACAAAATATGATGTTCGTCTTTTTGCGCCAATGTTTCAAAGGCAGATTCGTGATCATCGGCATAATTTTCAATCGCATCCATGCCGATGTGACGTGCTGATTTTTGTTTGCGGTGAATGTCCATACACACTGACCACACAATACGCCCCGCCCACACGGACACTGGTGCCAACGGCTTCCAACTCGGCGCTGTTTGCCACAATTTGATCAACGCGTCTTGATAGGCATCTTCAGCCATCGCGCGATTGCCATTCATCAGCCGAAGACACATCCCAAACATATTCGCATTTAAATTATAAGAAAGTGAACGAAAGGCGTTCGCGTCGCCTTTCGCCACCTGAGTCATTAATGGTATATTGTGATCGTTCTTCATGACTCGTGTCTAAAAAACATCGGTTGGTTAGTTTTTCTCTTCCGATTTTTCTGTGCTTTTATTCTCGCGTTTTTCTTGACGCTCCTTCAAACGGTCGCGCATTTTATCACGCATTTTTTCGCGACCCTTCGCCAATTCTTCGCGGGTCAGTTTTCCATCTTTATCAACATCCAAATCTTTGAACATTTCGTCGATACGTTCTTTGTGAAATTCCAACATATCTTCTTTGGTAATGTACCCTTTTTTGTCTTTATCAATACGTTCAAACATTTTCCCGCCATCGCCGCGGCCACCTTCGCCACGCGCTGGGCCTTCTTGGGCAAAGGCCGGGGAAGCCAAAAGACCAAGACCAAGGGTCAGGGCAAGAAAGTCTTTTTTTGTCAACATGTTAACTCCTTTTAAGATTTGAGACTGTTATGGGCATGAATGCACCATATAATAAGAAACGTTGTGGTCACAGAAAATCCCCCATTTTAATTTATTGACATAATGATAAAGAATTTGTAACGTTCAGCGTTTATAAAAGCAATCTTCGTGCGGCACAGCCTCATGTTTGAAGGTCGCGGCGCGGCACTGTGGTAAGGTTACAAAAATGAGTAAGTGTAAAAAGAAACAGGATGTATTGCGGGTAGATTGTTCTAACGCGCCGCTTGATATTCGCCCGGCCGTCAATGCGATTGTGGCGCGTGTTGAGGCGGTAAGCCAATTTTTGCGCGATCAAGGATCTGCTCAGAAAATTGTCGTGGTGATGGGGGAAGGCCATACATTCTCCATTCATAAAATTTTACAAGCTGCGGTTATTCGCGCTCTTAGGCAGAAAGAAGATGCGGGCAACGCGCCGTGGAAAAATTTGGTGGTTGCACATGAAGGTGACCACGCATTGCCTCTCAATGGCATCAAGATGGCCATAGAACTTTATGCGTCGGGAAAGATAAAATTATTACCCTATGCTAAAGATATTTTTTCTCAGTTATCAGTAAGGGAAGAAATGGCTTATTATTTGGCTTATTTTACGTCAACGATGGCACCGGTGGCGAAACATGCACGCGATGTTTTGTCTTATAGAATGAATATTCCCACAATTCATAATGATGTCAGTAGAAATTCGTCAAGAATGTTTAAAGCGGATAGGGCTATAGTATCTGATGTTTTATCACAACAAGATCAAAGCTTTGTGCCGCAAAATGTTGATGAAGAAATGATAGATGCAGTATCAAAAATAGGTATGACCCTAAGAAACCATTTCATGGCGAATAAATTGGGTGAATTTATGATGACGCACGATTCAAATTTAGCCGTACAAACAACGGGACTCGATCATATTTTTGGTCATTTGAGTGAAGGGTTAAGTTATAAAACATCACTTACGCATTATCTTCGTGCACAAGGTATGGCTGTGATTCCGGTGTTGGTTCATGGGGACTATCATCGTTTTCCCCAGCAAGCTTTTAAAGAAAATCCAGATGCTGTGATGATTGAAGGTTTGTCAGACAAATCTTTTTATTACGAGGGGAAATCGCAGCACGTAGTGGAGTTGTTTATTCGCAAGGAAGAAAAATTTATTGATGAGATTGCTCAAGCGTCGGAACTTAAGCTTGAGCGTGATTATTATGATACAAAAGGCGAATTTCAAAAAACATGCCGTTCTCACATCTGGGAAGCATAAGACGCCATCTTGAAGGCTCAGGGAAAAAGTCTTTCATGGTTTGGGCGTGCGTTACGGCATTTGAAAATTTAGGTGAAAACCCAAATGGTGCTGCCGAGAAGGATTGAACTTCCGGCCTCTCCCTTACCAAGGGAGTGCTCTACCACTGAGCTACGGCAGCATAGGGGGTTCAGTTACAACAAAATTGGGGGTTGATCAACCATTTTTCTGGAATTCCCCCAAGGCCTTGGATAAGGTAAAGCTATATTTCCCAAAAACCAATGTGATTGATGCAAAAATGGATAAAAAACCCGTCCCCGAAGGTATCAGCCGAAGAGACAGTGCAGGGGCACGCGCAGACGCTTTGCGCGCAAATTTGTTAAAGCGGAAAAGCAAGAAAGAGCAGAGTAAGAATGACACAAGCGAATCTTAAACCGAATGCGGCGTTGGAAGCCTTGCCCGGAATTATGCCCGATCATTGGATAAGGGATCAGGCCGTGAATTACGGCATGATTGATCCGTTCGTTGAAAAACAACATCGCGAACAAGGCGGCAAGAAGCTTATTTCTTATGGGTTGTCATCTTACGGATATGATGCGCGCTGTTCGGATGAGTTTATGATTTTCACAAATATTGATAACGCGATTGTTGACCCAAAAGATTTCTCAACACAAAGTTTTGTGGAGCGTAAAACAGATGTGTGCGTCATTCCGCCAAACAGTTTTGCGTTAACGCGCACGGTGGAATATTTCCGCATTCCTAAAGATGTTTTGGTGATTTGTTTGGGTAAATCCACTTATGCGCGTTGCGGTTTGATTGTGAATGTCACGCCATTGGAACCCGGATGGGAAGGCCATGTGACGTTGGAAATATCAAATACAACGCCGCTTCCCGCGCGTGTTTATGCGCATGAAGGCTTGTGTCAATTTTTATTCTTCAAAGGATCAAGCGCGTGTGAAGTGTCATACGCCGACCGGTCCGGAAAATATATGGGGCAACGTGGTGTCACACTCCCCCGTACTTAAAGTCGCGTTGAAGAAAAACGAGACGGCAGAATCCGTTGAGCTTCATCCTGAAACGGTGATGAAGCCGTCGAACCTTGATTACATGCGCGTCAGAGCTTCCGGCACATTGAACGGCGAAATTCCGATTGCTGGGGCGAAGAATGCCGCACTGAAACATCTGTGTGCGACGATGCTGACGGGGGATGTGGTTCAGTTTAATAATCTTCCCGTAGCACTCAAAGATATTCAAACGCTTGCGGCGTTGCTTCAAGAAATGGGCGTGCGCGTATCATTAAATGCCAACGGATCAGGAATTTTCCAAGCGGATCAGATTACCTCAACCACTGCGCCTTATGATTTGGTGCGCAAAATGCGCGCCAGTGTTTTGGTGATGGGGCCATTATTGGCGCGTATGGGACATGCGGAAGTGTCGTTGCCCGGTGGGTGTTCCATTGGCACGCGTCCGATTGATATGCATCTTGATGGATTTCGTGCGATGGGTGCCGAGATTGAGTTGCACGAAGGATATGTGCGCGCCATTGCCCCAAAAGGGGGATTGATGGGGGCCGAGATTTTATTCCCGAAAGTTTCCGTGGGTGCGACCGAAAATGTGATGATGGCGGCGACCTTGGCCAAAGGCACGACACGTTTGATGAATGCCGCGCGTGAACCGGAAATCAGTGATCAAGCCGAAGCCCTTATTAAAATGGGTGCAAAAATTTCTGGCCATGGAACAGACACGATCACGATTGAAGGTGTGCCGCATTTATCGGGTTGCACGCATGATGTGATTGCGGATCGTATTGAAACGGGCACTTTTATGGTGGCGGTGGCGTTAACGGGCGGCACGGTCAAGCTCAAGAAAACGCAAACGCAATTTTTGACATCTCTTATTGGCCCACTGCGTAAGGCGAATGTCACGATTGAATCGGACGGCGATGATGTGATTATTCACCGTAATGGAAAACCATTGCGCGGGACAGATATCATGACCGAACCCTATCCCGGTTTTGCTACGGATTTACAAGCACAATTCATGACCATGTTGACCATGTGCGAAGGTGCGGGAATGGTGACGGAAACCATTTTTGAAAATCGTTTTATGCATGTGCCCGAATTATGCCGCATGGGTGCGAATATCACAGTTCAGGGAAATTCGGCCATTATTCGCGGTGTTAAAAAATTAAAAGGCGCCGAAGTGATGGCAACAGATTTGCGCGCGTCCGTGTCTCTTATTTTGGCGGGGTTGGTTGCGGAAGGTGAGACGATTGTAAACCGAATCTATCACCTTGATCGCGGCTATGAGAATTTGGTGGGTAAACTTCAAGCATGTGGCGCCGATGTAACCCGTGGCCGGCATGCGGACGACCTTGAGGCTTGAAAGGCAAAGTCCACACAAAGAGCGCAAAAAAGTTATGAAGATCACAAAGCCTTTTTGTTAAAAGAACCTTCGTGCACTCTGTACTTTGCTTTGTGTTCTTTGCGTGAACAAAAAAATTTAAGAAATACGTGTAAATTTTCGTTTTTTCTGGCTGCACCCCGTTGCTTTTCTAAAGCGAATTCTTTAAACAAGCCCTATGGCAAAAGAAGATCTTATTGAATTTAAAGGCACCGTCACGGAAGTTCTCCCCAACGCAATGTTTCGCGTGAAGTTGGAGAATGATCACGAGATTTTGGCGCACACAGCCGGCAAGATGCGCAAAAACCGCATTCGTGTTCTTCAAGGTGACACGGTGGTGGTGGAAATGACCCCTTATGATCTGACCAAGGGGCGGATCATTTTCCGTGAGAAGTGATAAGCTGATACTCGCGTCCGCATCGCCGCGGCGTTTGGAACTTCTTCAACAAGTTGGAATTACACCCGCACATATTGTCGCGGCCGATATTGACGAAACCCCTCATCATAAAGAAAAGCCGCGCGACATGGTCATGCGGCTTTCACGTACGAAGGCACAGCTTGTTGCCTTGCAATATCCGGATAGTTTTATTTTGGCGGCGGATACGACGGTTGCGGTGGGAAGCCGTATCTTAGGCAAGCCTGAGAATGATCTTGAGTTGAAAGAGTTTTTAAAAATCTTATCTGGGCGGCGGCACAAAGTTTTTGGTGGCCTCACATTAATCACCCCACAACAAAAAATTATCACGCGCTGTGTTGTAACAACGGTTCAGTTTAAGCGTTTAACAGAAGAAGAAATTCAAGGTTATAGTGAGTCCGGCGAAGGGTTTGGCAAAGCCGGAGGCTATGGCATTCAAGGGCGCGCCGCCAGCTTTGTGGCGGCCATTCATGGGTCTTATACAAATGTGGTAGGTTTATCACTTTATGATACAATGAATTTATTGCGTGGAACGGGGTTCGCAAAGGATTAGACCGTGGACATCATCATCGAAGAACAAGACGGATGTTTGTGGGTTGCGGGTGTTGAACGCAATCGCATCGAAAGCTTGGACGTTGATCCGGCACATGAACATGTGCGGTGGGGATCCATTTATTGGGCCAAGGTGACACGCATTGATTCAAAACTTGATGCCGCTTTTTTGAATCTGGATGGCGACAATACCGGTATTCTTTACAACCGCGATGTGCGCGTGCGTGATAAATCGGGCAAGCTGATTAAAGGCGGAAGCCAACCCATCTCAAAACTTTTAAAGGCGGGGCAATTTATTCTTGTCCAAGCCAAGCAAAGTTATTTGGAGCCAGATTTTGAAGATAACCGGCCATTGGAAGAAAAATCACCGGTCGTCAGCATGGATGTCGCCATTCCGGGGCGTTATTTGATTTACACGCCTCTTGATGATAGCAACCGCATTTCAGCCCGCATCCGCGATAAAAAATTGCGCAAATCTTTGGAGGTGATGATCAAAGCCTTGAAGGATGTTGATGGGTGTATTTTGCGCGCATCGGCGGCGAACACACAATCAGACGTGCTTATCCGCGAGTCAAAAATTCTCAAGGCGATTTGGGATGGGTTGTCGGAACATGCCCAAGGGGAAGACGTTTTATTGATTATGGAGGGGCCCGACGCATTGCAACGCGCTTTGTCTGACAATGCGGAAAGAACAGTGCGTCGCATCGAAGTTGTGATCATGGATCATTTTCAAACGGCGGAAGATTGGTGTGAATTATTTGCTCCCGATTTGGTGACAAAAATTCGCCCCGTTGAATTAAAAAATGCGACGATGGATTTGGCCTTATTTGAACATCATGACCTTATCCGCCAAGTGGAAAGTTTGTTCCAAACCTATACAGTTTTGAGTGGTGGCGGGAATATTATCATTCAACCCACGGCCGCCTGTGTCACCATTGATGTGAATCGCGGTTCCGATCGTAACAGCAACTTAAACATCAATATTGAAGCCGCGATTGAGATTATGCGCCAAGTACGGCTGCGCAATTTGGGTGGTGCCGTGTTGGTTGATTTTCTTAATTTAAAAGATGACAAAGAACGCCAACAGCTTTTGGATCAGATGGAAAAGCTTATCAACCTTGACCCGTGCACGGTTCAGATTCATGGTTTTACAAAGCTTGGCTTGCTTGAGATGACACGCCAACGCCGCACGCCAACATTGGCAGAGCGGGTTGGGCATTTGTTTGAGGAAACTTAAGGTATCGTCCACACAAAGATCACAAAGTTTTTTGCAAAGCACGCAAGGTTGTTTGAGAAAAAATATTTGTGGCCTTTGCGAATGTCTTAGCGGCCTTTGTGTGAACGATTTATTTATTCCACTTGATGCCCGGTGTGAGAGGTAAGCCCCCGCGAGATGCGATCCACCTTCACGAATTTTTTGGTTAAAACGCGGATCACGTAATAAAAGACCGGTGTGAACACCAAGCTGAAGAACGTGACACCCAACATCCCCGCGAACACGGCCGTTCCCATTGATTGACGCATCTCCGCCCCGGGGCCTTGCGCGATCACCAACGGCACAACGCCCAAGATAAAGGCAAACGAGGTCATGAGAATGGGGCGCAACCGCAACACGCACGCATCGATGATCGATTGCAAAAGATCTTCGCCTTCTTCTTCGCGTTGCTTTGCAAACTCGACAATCAAAATGGCATTCTTTGCGGCCAAGCCAATTAAAACCACAAAGCCAATTTGCGTGAGGATATTGTTATCCATGCCGCGTAAATACACACCGAACAAAGCCGCCAAAATCGACATCGGCACGATCAAGATAATGGCGATGGGTAATGTCCAACTTTCATATTGCGCCGCCAAGAACAAAAAGGCGAAGACGATCGAGAGCACAAAAATAATAGCAGCCTTATTGCCCGCTTCTTTTTGTTGCAACGCCAATTCCGTCCATTCATAACCCACACCGTTCGGCAAGGTTTCGGCAATTTGCTCCATCCGGTTTAAGGATTGTCCCGAGCTGAAACCCGGGTTGGTATCACCCGACACCGCAATCGATGGGAACATATTGTAACGTTGAATAAGGTCAGGGCCGGTGACGCGTTCAATAGTCACAAAACTTCCCAAAGGAATTAATTCACCGGATGCGGAGCGTGTTTTGAGACGTAAAATATCTTCCGGTTCCAAGCGGTGACGCATATCGGCTTGCGCGCGCACCTGATAAATACGGCCAAAAGCGTTGAAATCATTCACATAGGATGAACCAAGATAAACTTGAAGCGTCTCAAACACATTTGAAAGCGGAATGTTGAGAATTTGCGCCTTGGTGCGGTCAATATCCACTTTAATTTGCGGTGTTGTCATGGTGAAGGTTGTAAAGACACGCGTGGTCTCAGGAGCAGCTTGCGGGTTATTGGCGGTGCCAATCACTTGATAAGCCGAATTTTTTAACTGATCCAAGCCAACGCCAATACGGTCTTGTATCATCAATTTAAATCCGCCAGCACTTCCAATTCCACGCACGGGCGGCGGGGGAATAACAAAGACAAAGGCCTCGCGAATATTTTGCATCATGGCACCTTGTGCGGCACCAATGATCGACATCATATCTTGCCCAGGCTTACCGATACGATTTTCAAAATCATCAAAACGAATGAAAATCGCGGCCGCGTTCGATGCGGTGGTAAAGGTTGCACCCGAGAATCCGGCGAAGGCAACAGCACCCGTAATGCCAGGAATTTTGAGTAAAATTTCGGATGCTTTGAGGGTTACCTCATCCGTGCGTTGAAGAGATGCGCCATCCGGCAAGTTTAACACCACAATCGCGTAACCTTGATCTTGCATGGGAATAAATCCCGTTGGCACCATGCGCGACAGCCCCACCGTTGCCAATAAAAGCACGCCGTACAAAACCAAAAATAAGACGGCGCGTCGGGTGAGGAAGGTCACAAAACGTCCATAACGCTCGCTTAAACGATCAAAGCCGGTATTAAAACGCCGCGCAAAACCACCAAAGATTTTTGCCGTTAAAGAGCGCGGATCATCTTGGTGTTTCGGGCGAAGTAAAAGGGCCGCCAAAGCGGGAGAGAGGGTAAGCGAATTGACAGCGGAAATAACGGTCGCCACCGCAATCGTCATGGCAAATTGTTTATAAAACAACCCCGACATACCCGGGACAAAAGCCGTGGGAACAAAGACCGCGCATAAGACAAGTGAGATACCAATAACGGCCGTTCCCACCTCGTTGATGGTGATATGTGCCGCCTCTTTTGGGGTTTTGCCTTCGTGGATGTGGCGTTCCACATTCTCGACCACCACAATCGCATCATCCACCACAATCCCGACCGCCAAAATAAGCCCGAAAAGGGTGAGAAGATTAAGCGAGAATCC
Source organism: Alphaproteobacteria bacterium (assembly GCA_027482195.1). Lineage (GTDB taxonomy): Bacteria > Pseudomonadota > Alphaproteobacteria > Micavibrionales > Micavibrionaceae > Micavibrio_B. The sequence continues at coordinate 12,266 of JAIXWE010000048.1, forward strand.
AAACGCTTCCATCACCGCGAATGTGCCGATCAGCGAAACAGGGATCGCAATAATGGGAATAATCGCCGCCCGCCACGATTGTAAAAAGATAAGAACAACAATGACAACCAAAAGTACGGCTTCGAAGATTGTTGTATAAACAGCGTCAATTGACTGGGCGATATAATCGGTTGGGTTGTAAACGATTTCGTATTTCAAGCCTTTTGGGAAATCCTTTGAAAGCTCTTCCATTTTATTCAAAACGCCTTCAGCCGTAGCCAAGGCGTTCGATCCAGGGCGTTGAAAAAGTGCGATAGCAACAGCAGGCTTTCCGTTCAAATAACTGTTGGTCACGTAATCTTGTGCGCCCAATTCCACCTTGGCGACATCGCGCACGCGGATCAATCGGCCTTGGCCGTCATTGCGGACGATGATATTTTCGAATTGTTCGGGCTTTTCGAAACGGCCTTGGGTGATGACCGTATATTGAAACGCGTTGCCCATATCAATGGGCGGTTGCCCCAAACCACCGCCCGATACTTGGACGTTTTGTTCACGCAACGCACCAATCACATCACCCGCTGTTAAGCCGAGTGAGGAAATTTTATCCGGATCAAGCCAGATACGAATGGCGTACTCACGCTGGCCAAACAATGTCACAGATCCAATCCCGTCAAGGCGGGTGATCTGGTCTTTAATTCTTAAAGAAGCGTAATTCGAAATATAAAGTTGATCGAGACTTTCATCCGGCGAAAGCAAATGCACCACCATCATCAAATCTGGTGAGCTTTTATTGGTGACCACACCCAAACGGCGCACTTCTTCCGGTAAGCGCGGCAAGGCGGTATTGACGCGGTTTTGCACAAGAACTTGCGCCTTATCCAAATCTGCACCGATTTTAAAAGTGATGGTGAGGGACATTTGCCCGCTCGATGTCGAATAGGAGGACATGTAAATCATGTCCTCAACCCCGTTGATTTCTTGTTCAAGCGGTGTGGCGACCGTGTCGGCTACTGTTTGGGCGTTCGCACCCGGATAAACAGCGGAGACAACAATCGTGGGCGGAGCCACTTCCGGATATTGCGCAACCGGCAAAGCACGAAACGCGATCAAGCCGATGATGACCATGATGATGGATAGCACGGCCGCGAAAATCGGCCGGTCGATGAAAAAATGCGAGATCTTCATATTATTCTCCAGCTTTTGGTGCTGTTGGGACTGGTTCAGATTCTGTGATTTGTTCGGAAGATTTCAGCTCAGCCGCAGGAGAAGCAGGTGCAGCGGCGGCGGTATCTTCTTCCGGCAACATGGTTTGCGGATTAATTTTTGGACCCTCTGGTTTATCAGACACCATGTTGGATGGAATTGAATTATCGGGTTTTGCTTCAATTTTTTTCACCTCAGGTGTGACCGGCATGCCGTCACCCAACATCTGCACACCAGAGATCACCACACGCTCATCGCCTTTTAAGCCTTGGCGCACAACACGTAATCCTTCGACCATGGGCCCAAGCGTAATATTTTTTGTGGCAATCGTATTTTTATCATCAACGATATAAACAAAGTTACGTGATTGATCAGACCCAACCGCTTCATCCGGAATGAGGATAGCATTATAACTTCCGCTTCCCAAAATTCGGGCGCGGCCAAACATGCCTGGTACTAATGTGTAACTTGGGTTTTCAAACAAAGCACGTCCGCGCATTGTGCCCGATGATTCATTAAGCGCGTTGTCAACAAAATCAATATATCCAACATCGTCATAAACTTTGTTATCGGCCAATTCGACGTAAACAGGATTTTGTGTTTGCCGTGAGCTGGGGCGTTCGCCGCTGGCGGCAAGGCGGGCATATTTCAAATAAGTTTGTTCATCCACATCAAAGTAAAAATGAATGGGGTTGAGGGAGACGATATTTGTCAAAATGGTGGCACCTTGCGTTCCACCCGTCACAAGATTTCCTTCATCCACCAAGGTGCGGCTGATGCGCCCGGAAATGGGGGCGGTAATGGTTGCATATTCGCGATCTAATTTCGCTTGTTCCAAACGCGCTTTGGCCGCTTCAACGTCGGCGGCACTTGTTTGTTTATTCTCACGGCGTTGATCAAGAATTTGTTTTGACGCAAATCCTTGTTCATTCAATTTTTGCGCACGTGCAAATTCAGTGTTGGAAAGTGTACGGCGATTTTCCGCGCTTTTTAATGCGGCTTCCGCTTCCCGCACGGCAGAGTCAAAAGGCCGGGGGTCGATGGTGAATAACACCGCACCTTTTTCGACAATGTCCCCATCTTTGAAATGAACCGTTTCCAAATATCCGGAAACGCGCGAGCGAATATCCACTTTTTCCATGGCTTCAAAACGCCCCGTGAAGGAATCCCATTCCTTGACTTCTTTTTTAATCGGCACGGCCACACTGACGGGTGGGGGTGGCGGTGCGCCGCCCGGCCCAGCCGATGCGGGATCTGCTTGAACTGCGTCACTTCCTGAAAACAAAAACATTCCGGCAACGACTGCGAGAGTGAGGATCGCCCCAACCCAGATTTTCTGACGACGCATGTATATGTCTCCCTAGACCATTGCGGTGTTTAACTTTTGCGAAGACCTATTTCTAGGCATAAGTCATTAAAATGTCCACAAAGACCTTAACGACCGAGGGGTTCATAAAAAACTTGATTTTAATGTTTTCATAATGTAAATACATTGCAATGGGCATCAATAATAACCATAATTCTTTCAATCAACAGAGCGGTCGGGCAAACAGATCCGGTTCGGCTGAGAGTTTTTTAATCCCCTATGCGATTGATCAGCAAACGGGGGCGGTTGTGCGTTTGCCGCATGATTATTTGCGCACAGAAAATGATGTTCATTATGATGAGGCCGCGCATAAAGGAAAATTGCAATGCCCGGATTGTGAGGCAACCGTTCATTTTAATAAGGGCAACCCATCACGCGGCGGGGATAATTTGATGGGGCAATCTGCCCATTTTCATACAAACCCGGGGCAGACTCATAAAGATGAATGCCGTGTCAGGTCGGGGCAATTGGCGCGCGAAGACCGCGACGTACAAAAAATTGATTCCAATAAAGGATTTGTGATCAATCTGAACAGTTTTCAAAGACAAGATGATTTATTTGGGGCTTTCTCCAAAGCCGCGCGCGGCCCTTACATGCGGGGTGATGATAAACGCATGCATCTTTTAGACAAATACCGCCAAGAATTTTCAGGGATGGAGCGTATTTCAATCAGATCTGTTCAGGATTTCGCTGATTTTCTTCGCACCAAGTCCATCGCGCGTATTCGTGAGAGTGTGGTGGTGCATCGTGGCCATGTGATTCAATGGGATAATTTTTTGTTGTTCAAAAATCGCCGCGAAGGATTGGCCGAGGAAGATCGCGATTCCCGTATCAAAAATTTTGTGAAGCGCCTTAGGCCCAATCAAGAAATTCCGTGTTTGATTGAGATTGAGTTGAAAGAAGGGGCGTGGCCCAAAAACACATATCAAGCTTTGTGCGTAAAACCCGAAGGTGTGCGTGATGGTTTTGACCCTCACACGGGGCGGCCGAATTATATCTTACCGCGCATTTATGTTGAGAATGATATGTTGCGTTATGAGTTTTCTCAAGCAGGGCGTTACCTTGTTCTTGGTTATGCCCGCCGCAGTGATCTTCCCGCCCACAGCCCCAAAAATAAAAGCGGGAATAATATGGTGTTCCTCAATATGCGCGTGGATGACCACGCCCAAGTTGCAAAGGGCGATATTTTGGAGTTGGCGCGTGAAAATCGCCGCCGAAATTCTCCGAAAACTCAGCCAGATCCCGCACCCACCCCCTTGACCTAAAGAGCAATCCGCGCGATTGTTTGGCAACCGTTTTAATATTGAGGAAGTCCCCCATGTCGCAAATTCTTGTCCCTGTTTTAGGTGAGTCTGTCTCCGAAGCCACTGTTGCCAAGTGGCTCAAAAAAGAAGGTGAGGCCGTGAAGGCCGATGAACCTTTGGTGGAGTTGGAAACCGACAAGGTGACATTAGAGGTTAACGCACCGCAAGCCGGTGTTCTTACAAAAATCACGGCCGCAAGTGGTGCGTCTGTGAAGGTCGGGATGTTGTTGGGTGAAATTGCCGAAGGGGCTTCGGGTTCGGTTTCTGCGCCGCCCGTATCTGCGCCCGCGAATGATCCGCCACCTGTTGCGGCTCCTGCACCGGTATCTGCACCTGCCGCGCCTGTTGTCCCCGCGGCATCTGAGGCGCAATCGGGTCCGGCCGCGCGCAAGATGATGGATGATAACAATATCAATCCCGCATCTGTTCCCGGAAGTGGGCGTGACGGGCGTGTGACAAAAGAAGATGTGATGAATTTCATGGCTCAAACCCCCGCGGCACCTGCGCCGACTGCGGCTCCTGTTACACCGCGTGCATTGGCCCCACGTGAAGAACGCGTGAAGATGACGCGTCTTCGTCAACGTATTGCGCAACGTCTGAAGGAAGCGCAAAACACCGCCGCTATGCTCACCACCTTTAATGAGGTGGATATGGGTGCGGTGATGGAATTGCGCAATCTATACAAAGATCAATTCGAAAAGAAACATGGCGTGAAGCTTGGTTTCATGTCGTTCTTTGTGAAGGCGGCCGTGAATGCGCTCAAAGAAATTCCCGCGGTGAATGCCGAAATCAATGGCGATGATATCATCTATAAGAATTACTATGATATTTCGGTGGCGGTGAGCACACCGCAAGGTTTGGTGGTACCCGTCGTGCGCGACTGCGATGTGAAATCGATGGCATCTATTGAAAAAGAAATTGGTGTCTTGGGCGGCAAAGCGAGAGACGGAAAATTATCCATGGATGAGATGACGGGTGGTACATTCACCATCACCAATGGCGGTATTTTTGGATCCCTCATGTCCACCCCCATCATCAACCCGCCACAAGTGGGTATTTTGGGAATGCACAAAATTCAAGAGCGTCCGATGGTGATGAAAGACGGCACGATCAAAGCGCGGCCGATGATGTATATCGCGCTGTCATATGATCACCGGATTATTGACGGGCGCGAGGCCGTGACCTTTTTAGTCCGCATCAAAGAAGCGATCGAAGATCCCCAGCGTTTAGTGTTGGATATTTAATTCTTTGATTTCAAGTATCTGTCTTTGAGACAGTAAGTGTGCGGCGGCGAGGGAGTCCGCATCTCGCGCAGTATGCGGATTTGCGCAATAGATTTCCTTGATATCGGCGGCCACGGCATTCACCAATTCCCGTGATGTGGGAATTTGCGATGTGAAAATAAGGTTGGGCGGGATGTTTAAGCCAAAACGTTTTGCCCCCATCAAAAGCCGGTTTAATGGCTCAAGCCAGAAATTATATTTTCCTTCGGCATTCAACGGGGTTTGCGTGTTTTGTGAGTAACCAATCGCCGGATGGCATGACGCAATCAACGCCGTTGTGATCCCGTTACTATCACGACTTAATGCAACGCCCCAACGCTCATGGCGTGGTTCCACCTTCGTAATAATTTTTTGCAAAAGGGCATGACTGATTATCTCATCTGGAAATTTTTTGATTTTAATCGGGTTATCTTCGCGCGGCACGTAACCATCTTTGATGGTAATGATCGGGGTGAGGGTCTCTTCCTTACGATTGACCATCGTCACGTTAATGCCGGCGCGCTCCGCGATACGCAATGACATGTTTTCAAAATCATCACCGCGGCGTTGCGCAAAATCTTTCGCGAAACCTTTGTGGTCGATATAGATATGTTTGATCCCGGCCTCGGCAATATTCTTGGCACAATTCGGACAGAACGGGTCGGTGATGCACAAGCTGGAGCCATCAGTGGCGAAGGGGGCCTTGAGAATGCAATTCACTTCCGCATGCACGGTCCCGCTGCTGTTGCCGATTCGGGCGTCGGGTGGGAAATTGGTGGCAATGGCGGGCGGCCAGCCATTGGCATGCGCCAAAGAATTAGGGCCTTTATAAATACAGGCCGCAATTTTATTGCTGGGATGCGCGCTGGTGGCGACGCTATCCACCGCCATTTGCATGGTGGAAAAGGGGGAAAGGGGCGTAAAAATCTGAGACATGTGGGTAAATTACAAAGGCCTAAATTAAAGACTTGAACTGGGGCTTAGTATCTCATAAGAAAGGAAAAATTTAGCTAATTTATTGATTGACAAAATAAACTTAATTTTCTATAACTTCTTGAAATTCGATGGCAACGCGCTTCGGGGATATAATGGTAAGCAATATTCTCAAATCTGCATTTAAAAAAGTCTTTCAAGGCTCAAATCTTTTTGGGCAAAGACTGGCCTCTCCATCCCTTGGCCACGGCTGCCCGCCCGACGCTTTTTTTGATTCTTCTGTTTCTTTTCCCGCCCGCTGCGGGATTTTTTTTAATCTAATGCTTTCAACCTGTGTGAGGAGATGAGTAATGGGGAAAAATAACGCAGTGCCAAGCCAGGGAATAACAAACATTCATGCACGTGCCGCATGTCCACAAACGGCAATAAGAACCCAACGGGATAAAGAGTTGGGGATTTTGGATACGGATTTAAAAAGCCACCTTGAAAGACACTCGCTTTCACATTTGCCCCAAGCTGGAATTCTTTCAAAACTTCTAAAGGCCGTTTCGGATGATAATCTTTTGGAAGCGTATTTGAGAGGATCCTTCTCAACCGGTGAAGCGGATGATTATTCCGACATTGATTTATTTCTTGTGACTAAAAAAGACGGTATCGAAGATACATTCGGTAAGTTTTTAGATCACCTGCAAAGCACGTATAACGTATTATCGATTTGCCATGATAAATTGGTAAAAGATTACGGCGGAATTGGATTCATGGCCGTGATCAAAGACTCCCAAGGACGTTTGGTGCAGTGTGATGTGTATCTTGTATCCGAAGGGCAAGCGCCGCTTCAAGATATTTGGAATGCACCCCGCATTTTCTCGGCGAGCTCAAAATATTCCGTTTTCTGTGAGGAAAATAAAGCGCCTTACGTAGAGCAACCTTTTGCAAAATTGCTGGCTAACCTTGAATCTCAAGAATTAAGCCAGGATGAGAAAAATGTTCATCACTTGGTTCAAGATATTTTTATCGCTCTTTTTATTGAGAATAAACATCTTAACCGCGGCCAATTTATGCGCGCGCGCAATGATGATCACCACATCACTCAACAAATGATTGAAATGGCTAAAATTAAATTGGGATATAAAACACATCACACCCCACTTTATTGTGGCGACTCCCTTTTGAAAGATTGTTCAGACAGTCGCGATTACCGTGTTGAGCAGATGGGAAAAAATATTTCGGAATTGGGAATGGAGCTTCCTTCAAAAGGTAAGATCATTAAAACAATTTCTTTTCTTGAATCCTATCTTCACGATTTTTTCCCGAAACTCGTCAAGGAATTTGAAGTGGTTTTTGCAGAGTTAAAAGAAAAAGTTGATCCGTCTTATGAGCGGCCAGAAAATACAGTTGTGCCGTTCAGGCAGATCGCACAACCTAATTAAATAAGATTGGAATAGAATAATGAAAGTAACAGTTCTTGGCTGCGGCTCCGCTTATGGCGTTCCCCTTATCGGCGGGGATTGGGGCGGATGTGACCCAAGCAATCCAAAAAACAGACGGACAACGCCATCAATTTTGGTGGAACAGGGCGACACAAAATTCATGGTTGATTGCGGCCCCGATTTTCGCGTACAGGCGGAACGCCACGCGATCAAAGTTTTGGACGGTATTCTTTACACACACCCTCATGCGGATCACATTGTTGGCAATTTTCATCTTCCGATGTTGATGCGTTACTATGATAATAAAAACCTTCCTCTTTTTGCTGACCGCGCCACCAAGAAAGAGATTGAAAAAGTATGGTGGTTTCAAAATGATCCCAAAATTGATGTTGAATATTACGGCAACGGAAGACCTTATTGGGTTGAGATTATTCCAAATTTTCCGTTCATGGTTGGGTCGTTGTCTGTTCTTCCCTTGCTGCAATATCATGGAAAGATGAATTCAATTGGCTATCGGATTGGCAATTTTGCCTATAGCACAGATTTGAATGATATGCCGGATCAAAGCTGGGATCAGTTGAAGGATTTGGATGTATGGATTGTCGAATCAGACAGCGAAAGCCCAACCAAAATGCACAGTCATTTGGAGCAGACATTGGAGTGGATTGCACGCCTTAAGCCGCGCAAGGCTTACATAACACATTTGGATTATACAATGGATTATGATCGTATCTCTGCCAAGTTGCCAGAGAACGTGTTTCTTGCTTATGATGGGTTGGAAATCAACCTTTAAAGCAAAGTTTACTATGTCTGAAAATTCTTATGATGTGATTGTGATTGGTTCTGGCCCGGGCGGATATGTGTGCGCCATTCGTGCGGCTCAGCTGGGGATGAAGGTCGCGTGTGTTGAAAAACGGTCAACTCTGGGCGGCACATGTTTGAATGTTGGTTGCATCCCTTCAAAGGCCTTGCTTGCGGCCTCAGAAAAATATCACGAAGCCAAACATAAATTATCCGATATGGGGATTAAGGTTTCGGGTGTCACTCTCGACCTTCCCGCCATGATGGCGCATAAAACAAAAGTGGTTGAAGCCAACACAAAAGGTATCGAATTTTTATTCAAGAAAAATAAAGTGGATTGGTTGAAAGGTTTTGGAAAGATCGCGGCCGCCAATCAGGTTGATGTGGAGGGCAAAATCTATGCGGCGAAGCATATTGTTATTGCCACTGGTTCTGATGTTGTTTCCCTTCCGAATATTGCCATTGATGAAAAACGCATTGTGTCATCTACCGGCGCGTTGGAATTGGGGTCTGTGCCAAAATCGATGATTGTTATCGGTGGTGGTGTGATTGGCCTTGAATTGGGATGTGTGTGGAATCGCTTGGGTGCTGAAGTGACGGTTGTGGAATATCTTGACCGCATTCTTCCCGGCATGGATTTGGAGATTTCCAGAGAGTCTCAGAAAATTTTTGCAAAACAAGGTTTGAATTTTAAACTCTCCACAAAAGTTACATCTGCGATCGCAAGCGATAAGGGCGTTGATATTGTGTTAGAGCCTGCCTCCGGTGGTGCGTCTGAAAAAATGAATGTGGATGTTGTGTTGGTTGCGGTGGGGCGCAAAGCTTATACGGATAAGCTTGGCCTTGATGCGGTGGGTGTTGCGCGCGATGACCGCGGTCGCATCATCACCGATCATCATTTCCGTTCAAATGTGGCGGGTATTTACGCGATTGGTGATGTCATTGCCGGGCCGATGTTGGCACATAAGGCTGAAGATGAAGGTGTTGTGTTGGCCGAAATGTTGGCCGGCCAATCAGGGCATATTGATTATAATCTTGTGCCGGGTGTGGTTTACACATGGCCTGAAATTGCCCAAATTGGCAAAACAGAAGAACAGTTAAAACAAGCGGGCATTGAATATAAAACCGGTAAATTTCCATTCAGCGCGAACGGGCGCGCCCGTGCCATGAACGCGACCGAAGGTTTTGTAAAAATTCTTGCGGATGCACGCACCGATAAAGTTTTGGGTGTTCATATTGTGGGGCCCGAGGCCGGAACCTTGATTGCCGAAGTAGGTGTTGCCATGGAGTTCGGAGCTTCGTCCGAAGATATTGCGCGCACCTGTCACGCGCACCCAACATTGGAAGAGGCGGTGAAGGAAGCGGCGTTGGCGGTTTCCGGACGTCCTATTCATATGTGAGTGTCATGGAATCGCAACGCGGCAGTGCAATTATTTTCATTCTGATTGGCATCGTTCTTTTTGCCGCCTTGTCTTACACGGTCATGCAATCTTTTCAGGTGGGGACGGGCACAACCGACCGCGCCTCTGAGGACACGGCACGTTTAAATGCGGGAAATATTTTAGATTTTGCGCGCGCGGTACAACTTGGCGTGGTTGACATGAAATTAAGCGGTATTCCGCCATCAGCAGTTAATTTTATTCGCCCGACTGATGGGGGCTTTGACACCGCCCCACATACAACAAAAATTTTTCATCCCGAAGGTGGCGGGGCAAGATTTTTGCCCGTTTGGAGTGAGATTGATGATGTGAGCCAAGCCACCGCAACCGATTGGGCGTTTCCGATGAACACAATTCCGAATGTGGGCGCGGGGGCGACCATGCGGCTTTTGACCTTGGTGCGAGTGCCGGTCGGTGTGTGCACGCAGTTAAACCAAATGTTATTGGGATCAAATACCATTCCCACCTTCACGGGCAGTGTGGATGATCTTTTTGTGAATGGCTCAACACCCATCACGGCTGTTAATTGTCCTGGATGTGATCGTGTGCCGGCGCAATGTGTCGATAATTCTGGTGTGCGTGTATTTTATTTCGTGTTAGACCGCGGGTGAAAATTTTTGTGAATGCGGATTAATTCTTGCGCGTTCACATCCGTGTAACGTTGTGTCGTGCTCAATGACGCATGTCCCAATAATTCCTGTATCTCTCTTAAATTCGCACCATTTTGTAAAAGATGTGTGGCGAAGCTGTGGCGCAAAGCATGCGGTGTTGCCGTTTCGGGAAGATGAAGCGCGCGGCGCATATCACGCATTAATTTTTGCACAACACCTTGGTGCAATCTTCCGCCACGCTCCCCCATAAATAAGGGGCGATCGGGGGTTTCGGCATAAGGGCAGAGCGCGCGATAAGTGGTTAAGGCTTCGGTGATAATATCCATCACGGGAACTTGCCGTTCCTTACGTCCTTTACCCATGACGCGCAAAAATCCATCGCGGGGCAAATCCGAAATATTCAAATTTAACGCTTCCGACACGCGCACCCCGCATCCGTATAAAAGAATCATCAAGGCGTTATCACGCGCGGTAATCCAATCAGTTGCGTGAGCAGATGTTAAGCGCAGGGCTTGGGATTCTTCCAACGGACGGGGAAGTTTGCGCGGTAATTTTGGCGCGCGCACGCCGGCGATAACCGGGTTGTGCAAAACACCCATACGATCAAGCCATTTAAGAAAATTTTTCACACCCGATAGATTGCGCGCACGCGAGGCGCTTGATAACCCATCCAACGCACGTGATGAAATCCACGCACGAAAATCTTGAATATTCGCCGATGATATATCGTTTAAACTAATTTCCCGCCCTTCATGGGTGGCCAGAAAATTGAGAAATTGCACAACATCTTGCGCATAAGCGCGAAACGTATGTGGGGAAACATTTTTTTCAACCTTAAGCCATGCGTGCCAGCGTTCAACATGGTGAACAACATCGCCAGCACAGATGTTTAAGAGGGAAGATACAGCCATGAGCGAAATTCGTTTTCAACAACGCGCGCCAAAAACCCGACCAATTCGGTGCCTTGTTGCGGATAAAAAGTCTCGGGATCGCGGCTTCCGAATGCTAAAATTGCGGGTGGGGTTTTTTGTGAAATATCAATCCGCACCAAAGCTTGGGAACGCACCAACGCCGCACCCGGCCCATAAAGGGCTTCGATGCCGCCAATATTATCTTGAAGTAAAATAGTTTTATTTTGCATCCAATTATTAATCGTCCCGTCGGGCACAACACGAATACCGTTCGTATGAATATGCGGAATGGCGCGTCCGGCTGTTTCCGTGACCAAGGTGGTGATGTCAACATTTAATAAGGTGCTGAGGTCATGGGTGATAATTTGTAAAAACTCATCAAAATTTTCCGCTTCTAATACACGCAAGACCGCACGATGAATGCGTGTTTGGTTGTTCATGTTCGAGCGCGCATTTTCAACAATTTCGCGCGCAACCTCAACCGCCTCAGATTTATCGGCTTTTAAGCGCTCAATCATATAAGATTGAAAATCAACCACACCTTTTCCCGCATTCAATGTGGGTGGAATGAGAAGATCGCACGCGTGCGGGTATTGTTTTAAGAAATCAGGATTTTGTTTCAACCACGCCACCACACGCTGGGCATCCAGCGCGTCCGTTTCAGTCGCGTGAGAAGTCTCGGTCATCATGTAATCTTAACACATTTATAAAATTGTTTGGCCGGTTTTTTTCCAATCTTCGATAAAAGCGGCCAAGCCTTTATCAGTGAGAGGGTGGTTATAAAGTTGACGAATCACATTGGGGGGGCAGGTGGCAACATGTGCGCCCATTTTTGCAGCTTCCACAATATGCATTGGATGGCGCACCGAGGCGACAAGCACTTCGGTTTCAAAATCTGCATAGCTTTCATAAATCTGCATAATCTCGGCAATCAATGCCAAACCATCGGTACCGATATCATCAAGACGCCCAACAAAAGGGGAGATAAAGCTTGCGCCCGCCTTTGCCGCAAGCAAGGCTTGGGCGGCGGAAAAACACAACGTGACATTCACCATTGTGCCTTGATCGGATAAGGTCTTGCATACTTTTAAACCTGCGGGGGTGAGGGGAACTTTCACCGCAACGTTTGGTGCGATTTTTGCCAATTTCAAACCTTCTTTCATCATCGTGTCGAAATCGGTCGCCGCGACTTCCGCACTGACGGGGCCGGAGACGATAGAACAGATTTCTTCAATCAACGGGATAAACGGCTTGCCTGCTTTCATCACCAAAGACGGGTTGGTGGTCACCCCATCAAGAAGCCCAGTTGCGGCCAAGTCACGAATTTCAGCAATATCAGCAGTATCAACAAAAAATTTCATTTTGAATCTCACTTAAGGGTTGGTGAATGTTGGCAAAGTTTGGCATTGTACGATTGAGAAAGCAATATGGCCGATATACCCTTGCAAATAAGTGTTTTGCCCGCCGCTCCGGTGGAAAAGGCATATAGTTATCTAAGCCCAACCACATTACCGGTGGGGGCTTATGTCACTGTGCCGTTTGGGGGAAGGGTAGTTGCGGGCGTGGTGTGGGAATCCGATCCCTCACAATCTTATGACGTAAAAAAACTAAAAACCATTCATGAGGCTTACGCGCTTACCCCCATGTCGGAGCGCATGCGTGCATTCATTGCTTGGGTTGCACATTATTATCTTGCCCCGCTTGGATCCGTTTTGAAAATGGCGGTATCTGTGACAACGGCACTTGAAGGCGATGTAAAAGACCGCAAGGGTCAAGTTGTTACGCCTCCGTGTCGGCAACTTATTTATGATCATGGGCAACGCGCGTTGTCACCCGATCAATTCGCCGCCGCACAGCGCATTACGGCGCGCATGCAAGCCAGCGGGCATGAAGTTTTTCTTCTTGATGGTGTGACGGGTGCCGGAAAAACAGAAGTTTATTTTGAGGCAATTTCAACAACCGTGCAAAAAGGCCATCAAGCCTTAATCCTTATGCCGGAAATCGCGTTAACAGAAGCCTTTGTCACGCGTTTTCAAGAACGGTTCGGTGTGGCGCCTGCAATGTGGCATTCAAACATGACACCACGGCAACGCAAATTAACTTGGCGGGGTGTGCAAAAGGGGGAAACGAAAGTGGTGATTGGTGCGCGGTCATCTTTATTTTTACCGTTCCAAAATCTTGGCCTCATTGTTGTTGACGAAGAACATGATGCGGCGTTTAAGCAAGAAGACGGTGTCTTATATAATGCCCGCGATATGGCGGTCATGCGTGGAAATTTTGAATCCTGCTCCGTAATTCTTGCTTCCGCAACGCCGTCTTTGGAAACCATGCATAATGTATGGACCAAAAAATATACCCATCTTACTTTGCCCACGCGTTTTGGTGAGGCCGCACAACCCCATATTCATGTGATTGATTTGCGCCAAGATAAATTGGGCAAGGATCAATTTTTATCACCACGTTTGAAAACCGCGCTTCAGGACATGTTGGTTAAAAACCAGCAAAGCTTGCTTTTTTTGAACCGGCGTGGTTATGCGCCGCTCACTTTATGTCGTGCGTGTGGCCATCGCGTGGAATGTCCGCGTTGCACCGCATGGCTTGTGGAGCATCGCAGCAAGCAAAAACTTCAATGTCATCATTGTGGATATGCAATGCCCAAACCTCATCACTGTTCATCATGTGGGGCGCAAGATATGTTGGCGGCCTGTGGCCCGGGTGTGGAACGTATTGCCGAAGAGGTAAAGGAATTTTTACCAAACGCGCGCGTTTTGGTCATGGCATCGGACATTACCGACTCCGCGCCGAAATTAAAGCAAGCGTTGCAAGATATTCACGATCATAAAGTTGATATTATCATTGGCACGCAAATTGTTGCCAAGGGGCACCACTTTCCACGCCTTACATGTGTTGGCGTGGTTGACGCAGATTTAGGTTTAAGTGGCGGCGATTTGCGCGCGGCCGAGAGGTCATTTCAATTGCTGCACCAAGTGGCGGGGCGTTCGGGTCGTGAGAAAGATGAAGGTTTTGTTTATCTTCAAAGTTGGAATCCAGATCATAAAGTCATGCAGCTTTTAGCGCGCAATGATCGTGATGCATTCTTGAAATTAGAAAGCGGGGAGCGGGAGCGTGCGATGATGCCGCCCTTCACAAGGCTTGCAGGATTAATCATCACAGGGCGTGACGAGGGCCGGGTTAAAAACTTTGCCACCCATCTTGTGAACAGCGCGCCCATTATTGAAGGCTTGCGTGTTTTGGGCCCGGCGCCGGCGCAAATGGCACGGATTAAGGGGCGATATCGTTACCGTATTTTGATCCAAGCTCTGCGTGGTGTGAAGTTGCAAGATATACTGACCATGTGGTTGGAACATCAAAAAACCCCATCGGGGACGGATTTGACCATTGATATTGATCCACAAAATTTCTTGTAAAGGATAACAAATGTCACGAATTTTTTTTCCCGCAAAAAACTTACCCAGCAATCTGACTAGTTACGATTTGCTCAAGGCTCTCGGAATTTTTTTGATGGTGATTGATCATGTTGGTTTTTACTTTCTTCCCGATCACGATTGGTTACGCGCGGTGGGGCGCGCCAGCATGCCCATTTGGTGCTTTTTAATCGGTTATGCCAAAAGCCGTGATTTGTCGCGTCCTTTATGGATTGGGGCGGGGTTATTGATTGCCGCAGCTTTTGTTTTTGGCGGACAAATTTTTCCGCTTTCGATGTTGGTGACGATTATCATCATACGATTAGTTCTTGATAAAATTGCGCGTTTTGCATTTAAGAATTGGGAGATGATGATTTACACCGCCTTTAGTTTGACGATGTTAAATTTTCCGACTTTGTTTTTATTTGAATATGGAACAGTGGCGTTATTAATCGCGTTGTCAGGATATTTTTTGCGCAACCGCGCAAATTTGGGGGTTTCTAATCGCGCCGGGTTGGTTTTCATGGTCTATACAATTTTTATTTACACACTTTCCGATATTTTGATTTTCAATTTCGAAGGGGGTGAGGTGCGCATTGCGGCCTTTGCAATCGGGGTTGTTTCCCTTCTTCTTTACCATTTCCGGCCCGCCGAATTACCCGAATTAACACAAAAATTGCCAAATGCGGTGGTAAGGGGTTTTCAGTTTCTAGGGCGGTATAGTCTTGAAATTTACGTTTTTCACCTGATTCTGTTTCGTGCGGCGGCGTGTGTTTTGGGTCTGGCTGGCCATGGGTGGGGGGAATGGGCATGGATACGCTAAAACCCCATATTTTCTGCGGGATTGCGGGTTAACTTTTTTGACCGAAGCCCTTGCGTTTTTGGGGGTGCTGTGCTACTAAACCGCCATCTAAAAGGAATGGCAACGATTTAACCAAAGGGCTCACGACGTGGCATCCACATCGTCCGCACTGCACACAGTTTCAACACGCTATGCCACGGCACTTTTGGCAACGGCTGAATCCGCCAATGCGGTTGCGGATGTTGAGCGTGATTTGCACACACTTCAAGATGTGATGAAGGCTCAGCCTGTTATTGCCCAAGCCATGAAGAATCCAATTATTTCCCGCGCAGACCAAGAAAAACTTATCATGAGCTTGGCGACAGAATTGCGGGCGCATGAGTTGACAAAAAAATTCTTGGGCGTGATTGCGCATAATCGTCGTCTTCCGGCTTTGCCTTCTATTATCAAGGCAACGTTTCATTTATTGTCACAAAAACGTGGTGAAATGACTGCACACGTCGCGGCCGCCCAGATTTTAACCGAAGCACAGCAAGAGACCTTAAAAACAAACTTGTCACAACGCTTTGGTGCAAAAATAATTCTTGAGATGAAAACCGATCCCTCTTTATTGGGTGGGTTGGTTGTCACGGTTGGGTCCATCATGATGGACGATTCCGTGAAAGGCAAATTGGAGCAACTTAAAAAAGTCCTGCACACACAGGCCAATCAAAACCGTAACATGAAAGAGGTTGGATAACATGGATATTCGCGCTGCTGAGATTTCAGAAGTTTTGATGAAACAAATTACGGCATTTGGCTCCCAAGCGAATGTTGCCGAAGTTGGGCAAGTGCTCTCGGTTGGGGATGGGGTTGCCCGCGTTTATGGTTTGGATCAAGTGCGCGCTGGTGAGATGGTGGAGTTTCCGGGCGGCATCAAAGGTATGGCGCTCAATCTTGAAAGCGACAATGTCGGTGTGGTTATTTTTGGTGATGACCGTTCCATCAAAGAAGGAGATATCGTTAAACGCACTGGTGAAATTGTTCAGGTGCCTGTTGGAAAAGAGTTATTGGGCCGCGTGGTGGACGCGCTTGGAAATCCGATTGATGGCAAGGGCCCATTAAAAACAAAAGAATCGCGCCGCGTTGAAGTAAAAGCTCCGGGTGTTATTCCACGTAAATCGGTGCATGAGCCGATGCAAACCGGATTAAAAGCAATTGATGCGCTTGTGCCGATTGGGCGCGGCCAGCGTGAGTTGATTATTGGCGACCGTCAAACCGGTAAAACCGCCGTTGCGATGGATACGATCATCAATCAAAAATACGTCAACACATCTTCGAATGAAAAAGACCA
>JAIXWE010000016.1 GCA_027482195.1 Alphaproteobacteria bacterium
CAGATCACCCATAAATTATTCCAGCTTCTCCCCGATTATCCGACCGATCAACATCACGCGCTTGCGTCACGCTTTGTCGCCGCACAAGGCTCCGCTTTATCCGCTGAGATACAAGCCAGCATCGTTGCGGAAGTGTTGCGCATTCTGGCGGATGATCATTTTGCGCCCGTTTTTGGCCCCGGATCACGCGCCGAGGTGCCGATCAGCGGGCGCGTGAGCCATGATGTGGTAATTTCCGGACAAATTGACCGTTTGGTGATCTTAAAAGATCGGATTTTGGTGGTGGATTTCAAAACCAATCGGCCGTCGCCAGAAAATGTGGCGGATATCCCGGAATCGTACCGCATGCAACTTCAAGCTTATGTGACTTTATTGCAACGTATTTACCCGGATCACGCCATCGAAGCGGCTCTTTTATGGACGGATATTCCGCGCTTGATGTCGGTTATTACACCTTAAACATACCCCGAAAATCCGTGAACAAATGAAACCCCGGGGTTGATTTGTCGCGAATCCACCCCATAATGATTCGCATCAACATCTGTTTAAAAAGGATAATGTCATGTCGAGCGTGCATGTTTCAGACCAGAATTTCGATACTGAGGTCTTAAAGGCCGAAGGCCCCGTTGTGGTTGATTTTTGGGCCGAATGGTGTGGCCCATGCAAAGCCATGTCACCCATTGTTGATGAGTTGGCAACCGAGCTTGGCACCAAAGTCAAAATGGTCAAAGTCAATATCGACGAAAGCCCAAATGCGCCCACCAGATATGGTGTTCGCGGCATTCCGACCTTCATGGTTTTCAAAGGCGGAGAGCTTGTCGACACACGTGTTGGCAGCATGTCAAAAGCGCAATTGGCTGATTGGGTAAACGGCGCGACAAGCTGATCGCTTGCCAGCATCATCTCCTTCATCTTTTGTTAAAATCCTGTTGATAGTTTGACGGATGAAAATCGCGATTTGCTTTTTTTTAATTTCGCGGTACACTGTGTCGAATCATGTTCTAACCTCAAACAGGAGCAACACAACATGGCAGTAGCAAAAAAGAAGCCAGCAGCAAAAAAACCTGCGGCTAAAAAACCAGCGGCAAAAAAGCCCGCAGCTAAAAAAACCGTTGTAAAAAAAGTAGCAGCTAAAAAACCAGCTGCGAAAAAAACAACAGTAAAAAAAGCAGCGACTAAAAAGCCGGCAGCTAAAAAAACGGTGAAAACCGCAGCTAAAAAAGTTGCGAAGAAACCAGCTGCAAAAAAGCCAGCGGCTAAAAAGCCTGCAGCGAAAAAAGCAGTAGCTAAAAAGAAGTAATTTAAGTCGCTGAAAGCCTTTGTTTTCAGCGTTTTTTATTCAAAACCCGCCCGAGTGATCGGACGGGTTTTTTTATGATTCACACCCCCCACACATGACAATAAAAAAACGCCCATTCTCATGGGCGCTTGGTGATATCGTTTATATTGGTGAGATCTTATTTGCCGACGGCGGAAGCGATGACCATCATGGCTTGGCGGCCTTCCATTTTGGGTTCCATTTCAACTTTACCCAACGACCCAACATCTTCCAAAAAGCGTCTTAAAAGAGCGAGACCAATTTGAGTGTTCGCCATCTCACGTCCACGGAATCGCAACGTCACCTTGACCTTGTCACCGCCTTCCAAAAACCGTTTGGCGGCCTTGAGCTTGACCTCATAATCATGGTCGCCGATGGTTGGGCGGATTTGAATTTCCTTGGTATCGATGATTTTTTGTTTCTTACGCGCCTCATTGGCTTTTTTCTGCATCTCGTACTTATACTTGCCGTAATCGAGAATTTTGCACACGGGCGGATCGGCGTTTGGGGAGATTTCCACCAAATCTAAGCCTGCATCAGCGGCCGCGCGCAACGCGTCACGCACCAACATCACACCCATCATATCGCCATTTTCTGCAACCAAACGGACACGATCGGCCCGAATTTGATCATTTACACGCAAGCCGCCATCATCACGCGTGGGGCGTGGCGGCATTCCGTTTCCTCCTGAAGGTTTAGGTATGGTAAGCTCCTTTTACTGTTAAAACTTTATCTTTCATAACGACAAAGTGCGCTTTAGGCAAGGGGTAAAGCCCCTTAAAACGGGGGTTGTGATGAAGCAATCAGATCGTCGATGGCCTGATCAAGGCTGATGACCTCTTGCGCATCTGACCCCAAACGGCGAATGGCGACCGTTTGTTCCGCCGCTTCGCGCTTGCCGACGACAAACATCACGGGGACTTTTGCCAGCGAATGTTCGCGCACCTTGTAATTAATTTTCTCGTTGCGCATATCCATCTCAACACGAAGGCCCAATTCCTTTAACCTCGCGAAAATTTCTTGCGCATACGAATCCGCATCCGAGGTAATGGTGGTCACTACACATTGCGTTGGTGCCAACCACAACGGCAATTTGCCCGCATAGGATTCGATCATGATTCCGATGAAACGCTCAATCGATCCCAAAATGGCGCGGTGCAACATGACGGGGCGATGTTTTTGTCCATCTTCACCGACATAATTCGCATCCAACCGTTCGGGCAAATTATAATCAAGTTGGAATGTGCCACATGTCCATGACCGGCCGATGGCATCACGAATATGAAACTCATATTTCGGGCCATAAAACGCGCCGTCACCGGGCGCAAGCGTGTAAGGCAAATTCATCTGCTCTAATGCTTCGATCAATGCGCGTTCGGCGCGATCCCATTGGTCATCGGTGCCGATACGTTTTTCGGGGCGGGTTGCAACTTTCAGGTCAATATTTTCAAAGCCCAAATCTTTGTAACAGGCAAAGAATAATTTTAAGAAATCCCGCGCCTCGTCAAAAATCTGATCCTCGCGGCAGAAAATATGCGCATCATCTTGAGTAAATTGGCGCACGCGCATCAAACCATGCAACGCGCCATGCGCTTCGTTACGATGGCAACACCCGAACTCCGCCATACGTATCGGCAAATCGCGGTAAGATTTGATCCCTTGTTTGAAAATCTGCACATGGGCGGGACAATTCATGGGTTTCAACGCCATCAAATGATCAAAGGCCTTTGCGCTTAAAATCGGCTTGCCTTCCTCTAAAGACGGAATTTCATCCGGCACAATAAACATGCCGTCGCGGTATTTTTGCCAGTGCCCCGATTGTTCCCAAAATTTCTTGTCGATCAATTGCGGCGTTTTGACCTCAATATACCCTGCAGCGTTTAAACGCCGGCGAATATATCCTTCCAATGCCAACCAAATGGAATAACCTTTTGGGTGCCAAAAGACCGATCCTTGGGCTTCTTCTTGGAAATGAAAAAGCCCCATCTCTTTGCCAATTTTGCGGTGATCGCGTTTTTCCGCTTCCTCAATTTGGGTCAGGTAGTTTTTAAGGTCATTCTCATTCGCCCAAGCGGTGCCGTAAATGCGTGTTAGCATTTCACGGTTTGAATCTCCGCGCCAATAAGCCCCGGCCACTTTGGTCAATTTAAACGCCGTTCCCACATGTTTGACGGACGGCATATGGGGGCCGCGGCATAAATCCAACCACTCCCCTTGGCGATAAATTTTAATCTCTTCCGAAACGGGCAAATCTCTAATCAACTCAACTTTAAATGCCTCGCCCTTGTTTTCGAAATATTGAATGGCATCGTCGCGCGCCCAAACTTCACGGGTGAACGATGCCCCCCGCTCAATAATCTTGCGCATCTCGGCTTCGATCAGACTTAATTCATCAAGCGTGAAGGGTTTGTCGCGATAAAAATCATAAAAGAATCCGTTTTCAATCACGGGGCCGATGGTGACTTGGGTCTTGGGAAATAATGTTTGCACCGCTTCCGCCAGAACGTGCGCGCAATCATGACGAATGAGAGTGAGCGCGGCCGCATCATCGCGCTTAATGAAATTGATTTTTGCATCGGATGTGAGGGGTTGTGATAAATCACACATCACGCCATCAACCTCAACCGCGACCGAAGCTTTCGCCAGTGATTTCGCAATGCTTTCCGCAAATTGTAACCCGGTTGTGCCGCATGTGACGTGACGCACAGCACCATCGGGGAGTGTGAGGGAAATCATTTGATCAGATTTTAAAACAGCGTCCATGTCTCAGTCCTTTGATATCTTTTACCAAAGCGCAAAAAGTCGTGGGTTTCAACGATAATCTTTGATATTGGCGGGTAAACCTTCGGGCAAGGTCACATCCGGCGGATTGGCGATCAAGGCCGAAATACCGCGATTAAAGCGCGCAACATTCGCGGGGTCTTCTTGCGGGTAAGCACGATCGCCATTGATGTTCACACGTTCCAAGATTAATCGCCCGTCATCGAATGTTTTAAAGCGGCAAACAATCGTGTTAAAGGTGCGCTGGCCGAATGGGTCAACGCGAATGTAACTGACGCGCTGCACCTCGGCCATGTCTTCGGCCGCCACATATTCGACCGATTGCGGATAGGTTTCATTGAGCTCAATAAAGGCTTTGCACAAACCGAAATTGAGCGACCCTTGGCGCGGCATCAACCCCAATATAATCAAGACAAGGATAAACCCGCCGCCCCAAACCCATCCGCGTTTTTTTGATGTTTTCTTCTTGAGGGTGGAAGAGGTTTTTTTCGCCTCAGCCATGTTTGATAACCGCTTGTTTATTTGCTATCTCAACCATCTCGGCGACAATATCTTCAACAACCGCCGACACGGCCGCCCCGCGCGCTTCACCGGCGGCTGCGCGCATCAAAACGCGGCGTTTAATTTCATTGCGTGCCGAACCCCCGGGGAACATCGCCGCCAACATTTGCCGCGCCCGCCCCGCACCCAACTTGTTATATAAGCGATTACGAATGGCGACATCTTCACTGGATGTTGAAAACGCCCATAGCTCGATCGGCCCCAATGTGTTGATCAGATGTTGTTCATACCGGCCTTCATTCGTACCCAAAATTAAAAGAGCGGGCGCACCACCGGCACGAGGACCTGTGAGTTTATAACGAATGACATTGCGCGCAGTGTCGGTTAAGCCGAAACGGGTGCGGATATCATCCACCGCCTTATCGGACACGGCCGCCCCAAGAACCCACACACCGGTGGCAAGATCCACCATATCATCATCAAAATCATCCAATAATTGCGAAGCCAAAACAATCTGCACCCCGCGTTTACGGCCTTCGCGCACGTCGCGAATGACTTGCGCGCGTACCGATGATGATGACGAGGTACGGTGAAATTCATCATAACACAAACGCTTGGGCGTCTCCGCCAAATCTTGAAGGCGCAATTCATGGTAAGCGCGATATTTCTCGGGGATCTGTTGCAGCGATTCCGTGCCCATCCACCATGCACGCACAAGCGCGTGGCGCGCCAACATATACATGATCGCCGTTTGGCGATCGGCCGTGTCATCCCCTTGGGGTGAGACATCCATCAAATCAAGGGCGCAGACCCGCGCATCAGCAATATCAAATTGTGTCACGGATGAGATGATTGGATATTCGCGAATGGCGGATGTGATCATCCGCTCGAACGCGTTGATAATTGTCTCGGCCGAATGCCCAACAGATGTTTCTTCCAACAAGGATCTGATTTGCGGGCGGCGCGATGCGGTGATGGCATCCGCCAAGGTCGGCACGGCGTGGCGTTGTGCCAAGCCCGCCAAATGATATTGCCCCAGCTCGAAAAGACGATCGACAACATCCCACCAATAAGGATCCGTCGGAAGATGAATGCCGAATTTTGCAATCGCTTCATCCAAATTTGCATCAAGGCGCGGCAAATAAGGGCGCGGCTCCGCATTCGCCATGTTGTCATCGCGCCAACGAAACATCTCATCAACCACCAATCCCGCCAATTGCTGAATTCCGTCATAAGGTTTGGAATGGCCGGGCGGTGTGCACAGTAAGATCATCAACTCAACCAAATAACTGCGTTCATCCATCAACGGATAACGGCATCCCAATTGCGTATCAAATGGGTTGATCGCATATTGGCGTGACATTTGTAATCGGTAATACGCCGCTTCATGTTGGCGTTCTTGCGGCAAGGCTTCTTTGATCAGTGAAATAAGACCCGATGATGATGGCCCAATATCAATGATCGCCACGAAGGGGAGTTTCGACATCCCCGGTGATAAAATCGTGCCCATATTCAAACTGTTCATCAACACCGATTTCCCCGCACCCGGTTGGGCGAAAATCAAATCAAACCAGGTGGTGGTTAAATTCGTGCCCGTTTGATACGGCCACACTTTTCCATCAGGTGTGCGCAGTAAAATTGATCCTTGGTTAAACGGGCTTGATGGGCGTTGCCACGGCAATAATTTCACCACCTCACGCATCGGCGCAATGGCCACCGGTGCGGTGCCGGCCGCATGAATACCCATACATGACGCCATGACACAATCAAGCGGGTCGCCCGACATGTCCGACACTTGCGCATACCCCCAACTTTCCACCGCTTGGGTCAGGATGGAGAGACGGTCTTTGACCAATTCCAATTCATCTTTTTTGCCCCATGTGGCAAACGACACGCGCAATTTCACCACCGGCTCAGAGCGCGCCATCACCTGAAGACCTTCGAGCGAGTATTTAATCTGGCGGTTGAGCGCGTTGGTCACCGACATCAAGGTCGCGATAAAGGTGCGAAATTGTGACCCCTCGGCTCCGCCCCCTTCGATCATGAAAGAAATGCGAAACGGAACTTTGGCATCATAAAGACGGTTGAGTAACATCGGAAAAGGTGATGCTTCCATGGGCCCTAAGGTCATGTCGGCGCCCGCCCACAACATATCCCCCATCTGTACCACGGATCCCTCCACGACCTTCGCATCACCGGCCACAATTTGCGAACGCAAAGGCGGCCAAATAATATCCGATAAATCATTGGTACTTGTCGGCATGCGGGGATATATCGGATCACCGGGCAAACACGCTTTCCAATCATCATTCGCACGTGTGGGCAATAAATTCGCCCGCACCGCACGCACCGCATCATGGGCGTTTAAATGTTCGGACCGCACGCCCAATTCATCCAACGCCGCAATCATGCCTAAGACGTAACTTTTATGCCGCGTGCGCAATGCCTCAACACCCGCAAGCGGATTTTGCGCATATCCCGCATTGACCCATTTTTTTCCTTGGTCTTGTTTTTCACGCGCGGTTCGCTCGAACTCGCTTTTGGTCATGGCCGAGGGCCGCGTCCACAAGACAAAATAACATTCTTCAAATGTCAAAATGGTGGAAAGGTTGTGAACACGTTCCCCCAACAAATCATCGACATCAAGGCCGATATTTTCCGCCGTCACACGTGACGGCTTTGTCAATTTTTGCAAATGCGGTTCAATGCGCGCGGGATCACGGACAAAATAAACTTGAAGCGCATGGCCTTGGCGATCAAATTTCGCGCCGATCTTCACGGTCGCGGCTTCGACCAGATAACGATATTCCTCATCCCCGATAATTTGCCGCGAGCCATCAATTTTCAAATACGACACCAATGATCCGTCTTGCGCGACCAAGGTCATCTCGTCATCGGCGGTTTCCAAACGGATAAAGGTTTCCACCGCTTGGCGAAAACCCATTTGGAACGGGAAAAGAAGTTTTTCAAAAAAATTCATGGCTTCGAATCATAGCGAAAAGAAAGGCTCAAGCCTAGTCACAGCGCGCAAATTTATGCGGCTGATACGGATGTGGTTTCGTAACCTGTGATCTGTTTGTAAAGATCGATCCACATGGTTGGCGGGCGCGCACCAAAGGGGCCGTCTTTTGACCGCCAATAGGCCAAGATTTGTGGAAACTGATTAAATTCCAAATCCGCCTCTTTGATAATACGCCGATCAAGCGGGAATAAACGAATACCGTCTAACTTCACATCGCGATCAGCATAATGACGGTTGGTGAGAAAATCACGCAACACGGTGGAAAGCACATAAGGATCGTCGGTAAAAATACGCCGTTTGGCATCTTCTCGCCGGTGCATCAACACATCCAACGCTTTGCGCGCAGCCTCGGCCATGGGTCCTTGGGAGACACGCGCAACATAAATTGCACGCGCCAGATCATGCAAATCCGCCTGGGACACTTCGGGAAGCCAAATGAGAACGCCTGAGCGCATCAAAGCCACCGAATCAAGATTGAAACATTGGTGACAAAAAATACATGTTGTCACCAAATTATCCATGGCCAAATTGGTGCGGTCTTGATCCAGATAATGCACATCTTGATATTTCAAAGAGCGAAAACCGCAACATTGGCACGTGTGATTATCACGATCAAACACGGCTTTTTTCAGCTCAGGTGTCATGATGTGCGGAATCGACAAATCCCGCTTGCGCGCGGGAGAAGAAGTTTGGGGACTGCCCGACCGGCGGGCAATCCCCAGAGAGATGGGTAAAAGTGTGCTCACGCGCTTAGTTCACTTCGAACTTCACAGCGTTAAGCGACTTGGTGCCGACTTGTGATTCATCACCGATCAGCTCCTGCATCGAGTTGATAACGATTGGCAACGTGAACAACGCACCACCCACAGCCAAACGGATCGCGCCGTCTTTCAACTGGGTTTGTGATGGGTTTTCAACGTGGTCTTTAATTTTAAGAACACCCAGAACCGCAAACAACAAGCCCATCATATAGGCCAACGCTGTCAGCAAACCTGGAAGATTCGAAATACCACCAACGATGTTGCTGGCGATCTGGTTGAAACCAGTTGTGGATGTTGCATTCGCAGTCCCAGGAGCCATCATGCCCATAGTAAACGCCGCACCCGTGGTTGCACCCAGACGATTTAGTTTTTGTGATGTAAGTTTCAGCATGGTTTCCTCCTCCTTGCTTGTTAACCGAATAATACCCCAAAAGGTAATAGACCAAAAGTGCTTTGTACCGCGTTTAAAAGCGGCCCTAAGTTCACGGCCAACGCGCCCCCAAAAATATGGGTGCTGGCGGCCATGAGCGAAGCTTGTCCGTTGCCTTCGGCAACATCGCGTAAGATAAAGAATCCGCGAATAAAACTGATCCATCCTACCAAAGCCATAAAACCGATGACGGCGGAAATCATGGCTTCGACATGGTAGTCAACGCCCAAACTTCCCGTGGTGGTTTGTAAGAGACCATAGGTAGTGATGACGTTGCTTGCGAACATGGATTGTGAAAACGCACCCATAATCGCATCAAGTGAGAATAAAACCCCGGCCGTAACAAAGGTCATAATGGTGCCCACACCCGTGGGGCCGCGTGGGCCTTCTTGCGCGGTTTTCATCAAACGGCTGATGCCGATCATCACAAAAACAAGACCCGCAAGATAAGCAAACGAACCCAAAAGAATCTGTAATGGCTCCCAAATATCGGCCACCAAGATGAAAATCATGGTATCAAGCCCATAGCCGCTTGATAAACTGCCCGAAAATCCGGTTTGATCGTAAGATCCGATACGATCTCCGCCTTCGCCGACGACAACTTCCGTGACGGCATTAATCACCGTCGGCATCGCCAAGAACGCACCACCCGCAACAAAACGCTTGATCGAATCCGAAAGCGGGGTTTGGCGCGGATCATTGACGTGATCTTTTAATTTGATCAACGCCATCACCGCCAAGAAAACACCCAATAAATAAGCAAGCCCGCCAATGAGGCCGGGAATCATGGTCGATGAAATGACCACATTACAAATCACGCGCCCGACGCCGTCATTGACAACTTCGCCGCATGTGCCGATTCCAAAAAGCTGGTTGATCAAACGATTAAAAAGCCAGCCAAGCCCCAGCGAATCAAAAATTCCGCCCACGGTGGCAATGGCGGTGTTTACAAAACCGCCAATGGTGCCGATGGCACTGCCGATTCCGTTCCACACACTGCCGATTCCGCTTTGTAAATTGCTCCACCAATCGGCATGCGCCGCGTGCGGCACCAAGGTCATGAAAAATGCAAAAAATGAGAAAAGCCAAGCCCGGTTGGCCTTTGGCTGGGATTTATTATGATTATGTGAACCTTGTAAATTTTGGTTCTTCGTCATACACACACGCCCTTTATACACACGCCTTTATAAAGACATTTTGTGCCTTTGTGACACATTTGAAGGTAAAAAACACATTGCCATGTTATTTCACCCTTCTCTTATTAAACCACAAAAAAGCCATAATCGCAACTTTTGTAAAATTTTATCTATCTCGGTTGCGTTATCATTTATTGAACCATTCCAACCCTGAAGAAAGGGTTAAAGGGGACGATCAAAACCTAAAAAGATAAAAAGAGAAAAGGTTTATTGGCTGACGCGGCCTTGTGTGCCCTCGATCACCCACAAGCCACCTTTTTGGGTGATGGCGGTCACGCGCCCAACACCATCCAACGTGTCGCCCACGCGGACTTGGGTAAACGCGCCGCCGCCTTTGCGGGTGACAAGCGCCTGGCCATCCGATGCGGCACGTAAATCCCATTGTGTGGTGACGCGCGGCGGTGACCATGCGCGGTCCAAGTCGGATTGTTTTTTACGGGTGGTTGTTTTTTTGCGCGCGGGTGACTCAGAGGCTGACTCAGACGCACGTTTTTTGGGTGCGGTGTTTTGCGCGCGCTCTTGCGTTCTTTCTTTGAGCTGAGCTTGTAAATCCGCAACTTTTTGTTGCAACATGACCACCTCATTCGAAGGCTCGGCCGCGCGAGCCGCTTTTAATTCTGATTCCAAGGCGGCAATGCGATTCATCGCCTCATTTAATTTTTGATTTAAGCTCGGGTCAACGGGTGGCGCGGCAACGGGGGCAACTTGTGCATCCGCAGTCGCCGGCTCCGGCGTCGGCACAGGAAGTGGCGCGGGTGGTGTCGCTGTTGTGGGTTGTGGAGCATCCGCCGCCTTCATCACATCCTGAGCCTGAGGAATCGCGTTCACGCCCGCGGGTTCAGAAGGTGAAGGTGTTGGGAATTGCGGCAAAGGAGCCAACGGGCCTTGCGCCGCCGCATCTTGAACGGGTGCGGGCGCGGGTGCAGGAACTGGCAAAGCCTGCGCAGGGTTTTGAATTGATTGATCCACAACATTTGGTGGCGGTGCGGCTTGCGGCAAAATATTTGGGTTATTCATGAACCCTTGATCCGCGGGCGGGGTCGGTGCAGCCGGATCCATCACGGGCGGTTGAACCGCTTGCTGATCAGGCATCACAGGCGCTTGGCCGGGGGGTTGCCCAGGTATTTGACTAGGTATTTGACCAGGAATTTGCCCAGGCATCTGACCAGACGCGGCATCAAGAGGCGGCGGTGTCACGGGCACTTGCTCCGATCCACCAAAGCTGGTTGCTAAAACAACACCGCCAATAAGAACCGCAAGACCAATCACCACATACGTGAAAAAGGATGATTTCTTTTTCGCTTTGCGTGGGGGCGGTGTGATCAAATCATC
>JAIXWE010000015.1 GCA_027482195.1 Alphaproteobacteria bacterium
AAAAAGAGCAACCCTTGATGAAGGTCATGGAATTAGCGGGATCGGGCGATATACAATATATCACACCCGCCACGCGGCCGCGGCCAAGACCTCAAGAAAATGAATGCCTTATAAAGGTTGCGGCGATTGGCATGAACCGCGCCGATATTCTTCAACGCAAAGGCCTTTACCCACCGCCCCGCGGTGCCTCCGATCTGCTGGGGTTAGAAGTTTCAGGTCTATGCGAAAAAAGCGGCGCGCGCGTTTGCGCCCTTTTGGCGGGCGGTGGATATGCGGAATGTGTAACGGTTCCCCATTCTTTATGTTTTCCTGTTCCCGATAATATTTCCTTGATTGATGCGGCCGCACTTCCCGAAGCCATGATAACGGTTGCAAAAAATGTTTTTATTCTTGGAAAATTACAAAAAGATGAGCATCTTTTGATCCATGGCGGCGCGTCCGGAATTGGTACAATGGCCATTCAAATGGCAAAATTTTTTGGGGCACGCGTGACGGCCACGGCCGGGTCCGATATACGTTGTGAACAATGTCTGAATTTGGGCGCAGATCGTATGATCAATTACAAGCGTGAGAATTTTTCAGATGCTTTAAAAGAGACCCCAGTTGATGTCGTGCTTGATATGGTTGGTGGCACAACCTTATCACGCAGTCTTGATGTGATGAAGCCACATGGCCGTTTGGTCAGCATTGCCTATTTGGAGTCAAGCCTATCGGAAATTTCTATCCCGCTTATGATGCGCAAAAATCTGACCCTGACGGGATCAACATTGCGTAATGATACGCTTGCACAAAAAACTGTGCTTGCTGATTTTGTCAAAACTCATTTCTGGGATGGTATCAAAACGGGGGATATCAAACCCGTTATTGACCAGGTTTTTGATTTTGACGACGCGGTTAAAGCCCATGAAACCTTTGAAAAAGGCCAACATTTCGGCAAAATCCTCCTTAAACTTTAAAAAATACTGGTCAAAGGCCAGCTTGCGCGCTATAAAAAACTATTCCCCTACATGGTTGCCTTGCTTCCATGGCGGTTTGCAAAAAGCAAATCGCGATGTGGAAGCATATAAAAACAGAATTCGAAAGGATCAAAAATGGCCACGCAAGCAAAACCTTTGAAGCCAAAAGCAACTGCCGTTTGGTTGATTGATAACACCACCCTGACTTT
This sequence comes from Alphaproteobacteria bacterium, assembly GCA_027482195.1. GTDB lineage: Bacteria > Pseudomonadota > Alphaproteobacteria > Micavibrionales > Micavibrionaceae > Micavibrio_B. The sequence goes on from JAIXWE010000015.1 coordinate 1,166, forward strand.
TGATCAGATTGGTGAGTTTACCGGCCTTCACCCGATTGAGGTGCAAGCCTTGGCCGATGAAGAAGTTGGCCGCGGTATTATCGGCGAAGATCCCACCAAGTCTGGTGAGTTGACACCGGAAGAAGTCGCACGTTGCGAAGCCGATGAAAATGCACGTTTACGAATCGTAAGCTCTGACTTGCCTCAGGTGAAAGTGCGCGCGAAAGGCCCACGTTACACGCCCGTGTCACGCCGAAACGACAAGCCCGATGCAATCGCTTATATTTTAAAACACAATCCTGAAATCTCGGATGCGCAAATTTGCAAATTGGTCGGAACAACAAAGCCAACCATTCAAAGCGTGCGTGACCGCACCCACCCCAACAGTGCGAATTTAAAACCGCGCCACCCGGCCGAAATTGGTTTGTGCACGTATGGGGAGTATGAGAAATCTTCACGCAAAGGCTTAAAAGCCCAAGGCAAAGATCCGGAAGTTGAAGCACAACGCCGTATCGACGAAGCGAACAAAGATTTAAGTCCTTCGGAAGGTAAAAAAGAAAGCGGATTCGATTTTTCGAATTTCTTGCGTTCAAGCACAGGATCGAATTAAGCCTTATCTCAAAAAGAGCGCGGCTCGCGGGAGTCACCCGACGAGCCGCCGTGAATACCAAGCCCTATTTTAAGAGGCGCGGTGAATTCCCTCGATTTGCTCTTTTACATGAAGCTTCAGTTTTTTAAGCTGAGCCACATACGTATCTGATGAGAATCTGTGTCTCTGCTCCTCGTGTAGCTCCTGTTCCAAAACATCATGGCGGGCTTTTAAAGCTTCCAAGCGGGACGCAGGCGTAACAGCACGTTGAGCTAGACTCATGGGGGTCTCCTTTGTTATGTGGTTATGATCCCAGTATAAACAAAACATTGTGACGTTGCGCCAACTTAATGGTTAACGCCCCCTTGTTTAAAATCCAGCCTCACATCAATAAAACAACTTTGTCGGAAATGGCCGAAGGCTCATCCGCTCTTGCGTAAATTGTGATCACCGGAAAAGAAACAAGACACAATATCGTCTGCACATTCTTTAATTGTGCCATGCAACAGGTTAAAAACTCGTAAATTCTGGAAAATTAAATCGGAAATTCCACACCCTGCGCAAGTGGCAATTGCGAAGAAAAATTCACCGTCTGGGTTTGCCGACGCATATAAGCTTTCCATGAATCAGATCCCGATTCGCGTCCGCCGCCCGTGTCTTTTTCACCGCCAAACGCGCCGCCAATTTCCGCACCCGATGGACCGATATTCACATTCGCAATGCCGCAATCACTTCCCTGAGATGACAAGAAAAATTCCGCCTCACGCATATCGGTTGTGAAAATGCAGGATGATAATCCTTGCGGCACATCATTCTGCATCGCAATCGCTTCATCAAAATGTGTATAGGTCATCACATATAAAATTGGCGCAAAAGTTTCATGCTTCACCACATCTGTTTGTGCTTTCATGCGGATGATGGTGGGGCTCGCATAAAATCCATTGTCACATCCTTCAACAACAACGCGTTGTGCGCCTACTAAAACCTGGCCGCCTTCGTCTTTTGCGACCTCGATTGCTTTCTCATAGGCCTGATAAGCCGCTTCATCAATTAATGGCCCCACCAATGTGCCGGGTTGCAACGGATCTGCGACGCGCAACGAACGATATGTTTTTACCAATTGCGGCAACAAAGTATCAATCACGATGTTATGAACCAACAAGCGGCGCAAGGTTGTGCACCGTTGACCCGCTGTGCCAACCGCACCAAATAAAATGGCCCGCACCGCCATATTTAAATCCGCACTCGGTGTTACAATCATCGCATTATTACCGCCAAGTTCGAGCAAAGATTTCCCAAGTCGTTTGGCAACCATTTCCGCAACTGCCATACCCATGCGCGTGCTTCCCGTTGCTGAAACCAATGTAACGCGCTTATCTTGCGCCAATTGTTCCCCGCGCGCACGTCCACCTTGAACCAACATACTCAAACCATCGGGAGCCGCGTGAGCCGTACGAAATTTTTCGACGGCGCGTTCAAACAATGTCTGACATGCCAATGCTGTCAATGGGGTTTTCTCTGATGGCTTCCATACAACCGCGTTACCACAGACAATCGCCAACGCAAAATTCCAACACCACACCGCCACGGGAAAATTAAACGCCGAAATAACCCCGACAACACCCAACGGGTGCCAAACCTCACGCATGTGATGAAGGGGACGTTCTGACGCAATCGTCAAACCATAAAGCTGGCGCGATAAACCGACGGCGAAATCACAAATATCGATCATTTCTTGGACTTCGCCCAAACCTTCGGAAAGAATTTTTCCACACTCGCGCGTAACCAACTCACCCAACGCGGCCTTATGATCACGCAATTCTTGCGCGTATAAACGGATCAACTCACCACGCACGGGTGCGGGCATGGCGCGCCATTGCAAAAATGCCTGATGCGCTCTTCGAATTTTTGCATCCATGTGTGCGGCGGTGTCTTCGCCAACCACGCCCAAAAGCGTTCCATCAATCGGGGAATATGAACTTATTCCATTGGATGATTTATATAAATTCTCCGCCACATATAAGCGTGAAAGCACATCATCAACGGCCATAATTTATCCTTTCTCTAAACTGACATCGCGTAAAACGCTCGGGCGCAACTCTCCCGCCTCATCCAAGATCGGATAGGCAATGCTTGAAATCATACTATTAATTCTGCGCAAATCACGAATAATATCCATGTGCAAATCAGATGTCGCAATGGTTTCAGGAATACCTTGTTGCAAGCGCGCCATGTGACTCATCGAAGCTTGAATTTCCGCTTGTTTAATTTGCGCCTTATCTTCGACAATT
>JAIXWE010000121.1 GCA_027482195.1 Alphaproteobacteria bacterium
GGGAAGTTTAACCGCAAATGGCCGTGTGATTATCCTTGATCAAAACGGTGTCATTTTTGGAAAAAATGCGCGAGTTGATGTTGGTGGTCTGATTGCATCAACAGGTGATATTAATGAGAAAGTTTTTCTGAATGGTGAGAAAAATCTCACCATTGAAAATATCGGCAATGGAAAAATTATCAATCAAGGATCCATTTCAATCGCAGATTCCGGTCTCGCAGCTTTTGTCGCACCGCATGTGCGAAATGATGGTTTGATTATTGCGCGCAAAGGCACCGTCGTGATGGGCGATGCAAAGGCGGTGACATTTGATTTATATGGTGACGGTTTGATTGAAGTTGTGGGTGATAAAAAACCGCGTGGTTCAACCATTGAGAATAAAGGAAAAATTGACGTTGAGGTCGGGCAAATTTTACTGACATCCGTGGAAGTTGACGGCGTTGTCAAAAATCTTATCAATCTCAAAGATGTTTATAAAAGTGATCAGTTCCGTATCTCAAACGGCAAAATTATTTTAAGCAAAGCGGAACGCGCCGAGATTGCAAAAAAGAAAATGGAAGAACGCGCACAAAAGAAAGAAGCTGCATTGAAATTGCGGGAAGAAAGAAAAGCCGCCCATGCCGCTAAAAAGAATCCCCCCGTAAATGTGGTTGTTGTGCCGCCTGCGCCCATTGTGATCGCACCACCTGTGGTGAGTATTCCTGATCCAATCCAAACAGTAACAGTGCCGAGTATGCCCGTAACACAAACTCCTCAATCGGGCATTCAGACATCACCCGTAGTGATCACAAACAATGTTGCCGTAAGAACACAAATGTCTTTGCGCACAGGTATGTACACGGTTGAGGTCAATCAAAGTAAAGAAAACGACCGCTTAAGATCCACCCCGTATATCCTCGAAAATTACGGCGTGCGTTTGTTTTAAGTATGTGTTAAGGGCGCTCATCACTTTACAATTGAATAATAAATCATTTTCACCTACTAAAAAGTGATGACACAGCCGTCTAGAAAAATACTTATTATAAGTAACACATCATTTTCTATCATCAACTTTCGCATGTATCTGGTGCAAAGGCTTATTGATGATGGGCATAATGTAACTGTGGTGGCGGCAGAAGATGCCTACTCTGATCAAATTAAGAATATGAATGTGAATTTTATTCCATGGAATGTTCATCGCTCCAGTACAAATCCGCTTTCTGAGTTTGTGAGTATTTCTAATCTTTTTATGATCTTCAAAAAAGTACAACCGGATCTTATTCTTTCCTTCACAATTAAGCCAAATACGTATGCCTCAATTGCGGGATATCTTCTAAGAATTCCGGTGATTGCGGTTGTCACAGGCCTTGGCTATGCGTTTAATAATAAAAACCTCTCGGCTTTTGCTGCCAGAATATCAATGTTTTGTGGGCTGACATTAGCTTCTAAAATTCTTGTTCAAAATTATGCAGATACAGATTTTATCAAATCAGGAAATCGTATTTTGAATAAGAAAACAGAATATATCGCGGGAAGCGGCATTGACTCTGATCACTACTCCGCTGATCCCACTACGTATAAGGATGAACCTGTTATATTCACTTTAATAGCCCGTCTTTTAACCGAGAAAGGTGTTGGTGAGTTTATAGAAGCGGCGTCAATTATTAAGACAAAATATTCAGATGTTGTTTTTAGAATTGTTGGCGCGCAAGATAATGATAACCCTGCCGCCATAAGTTTTAAAAAAATCGAAGAAGCTGTTAATAGAGGCAATATTGAATATCATCAACCTGTAAAAGATATTCGTCCTTTTATTCGTGATAGTTCCTGTATCGTCTTGCCGACATATTACAAGGAAGGAATTCCGCGTAGCTTAATCGAAGCGGCCTCTATGTCGCGTCCGATTATTGCAACAAATATTGCAGGATGCACTGATATCACGCATCACGAATTGAACGGTTTTTTATGTGAGCCCAAAAATGTGCCAAGTTTAGTTGCAAGCATTGAGAGATTTTTAAATCTCAGCTCAACTGAGCGCCGAAAGATGGGTGAGGCCGGAAGACAGATAGTATTAAATCAATTTACAAATGAGATTGTCTTTGAAAAATATAAACAGACAATTGAGAGTGTTTAGACCCAGCGCTTTGCCCAGGCTTGATACATTAAAATATCCCACAGAATAAAGTCCCAATTTGCTTTACCCTCAATATGTTGTAGCCATTTCTTTCGAATGGGCACGGGGTTAAAACCATTTGCTGATAAAGAATTTGTCTCTAACAAATCCTCCGCCCAATCTTTAAGAGGCCCACGCAACCAGTCGGCAAGGGGAATGCCAAATCCCATCTTTGGACGATCAATCAATGTTGAAGGCACATATTTATAAAGTACTTGGCGGAGTAAATATTTACCCTGACCATTTCTGATCTTCATATGTGCGGGAAGGCGACTTGCAAATTCAACTAAACGGTGATCAAGCAAAGGTTCACGTGACTCGAGTGATACGGCCATACTTGCTCGATCAACTTTTACAAGAATATCATCAGGTAAATAGACGCAAGCATCATATAACTGCATGCGAGCAACCTTATCAGGGATTGAGGGCAGAAACGCTTTGTCTTGCCAAAAATGCTCTTTATTGATGTGCTTATTCAAAAGCAGATTTGGGTCCGGTTCATGGGCAATCATCTGTCCATAGAATGTATCAATTGTATTGTCTTTGAGAACAGCCCCTAGTTTTTTTAATCTCTCCGATAACTTTCCATTCTTAAAATGCCGTGACGGTAAGGCGTTACCCAGTGCATTAAGAAAGTCCGGCGAAAGATACGACATGCCACGATAACCTAAATGTCGCAGTGATGCAGGAATGTTATTCAAAGTTTTATAAAGCGACAATCCATCTATATAACGGCTATAGCCACCAAAAAACTCATCACCACCGTCACCTGATAATGAAACCGTTACATGCTCTCGCGCTACTTTTGACACTAAATAAGTTGGAATTTGTGAGCTATCCGCAAACGGTTCATCATAAATATCCGCCAGTTTTGGAATAACATCTAACGCATCACGATCCGTTAACGTTACCTCTGTGTGGTCAGTACCTAAATGCCTTGCTACATCCCGTGCATAAGGCGCTTCGTTATATTTCTTATTCTCAAAGCCAATCGTGAAAGATTTAACAGGTTTATGTGACTGTGCTTGCATCAAGGCCGTTACTAAAGATGAATCGATACCACCTGATAAAAAAGTGCCAAGTGGTACATCTGAAATCATACGCTGTTTGACAGCGTCTAACAAAAGTTCATGTAACTTCTTAATTAAGTCTTCCTCAGACTCATTGGTCTGCGCAGCTTGTCCTTTATCCCACACATTCTTGACATCATAATAACTTTCGATTTTGGGCGAAGTATCGCCTTGATTCAGAACCAATATATGGCCGGGAAGCAGCTTATAAACATTCTCCCATATTGTTTTTGATCCATATATATAGCCCGTATGTAGGAAATCATATTGTGCGTCGGATCTAATCCGTTTTTCGAAACCTGGAACACATAGCAAAGATTTAAGTTCCGAAGCAAAGGATAATTGATGCTGAATGTGGCTCCAATATAAAGGCTTTACACCGAAACGATCACGCATGAGAACAAGGCGACGGTCTTTCTTGTCCCAAAGCGCAAGGGCAAACATACCAATCATTTTTTCTAAAGTTTTTTGAATACCAACATGAGCAAATGATTCAAGAATTGTTTCAGTATCCGAGTGACCGCGCCAATTAATGTTTGACGAGTTAAGGTCTTTACGAATTTCCCCGCTATTATAAATTTCACCATTAAATACGATAACATAACGACCACAAGCGGAGGTCATGGGTTGGTAACCTGCAGGAGAAAGATCAATAATCGCTAATCGGCGATGGCCTAAGGCTAGATTTTCATTTGAATCAATATAAATTGCACCAGAGTCGGGTCCACGATGTGAAACCACGTCTGTCATGCGCGAGATAGTAGAATGTAAGCCATCGGCATTTAATTTTTTTGTGATATCCCACAGACCTGTTATGCCGCACATGGTTTTATAACCTTTAGAATAAGGGATTCATACTGAGAGACAATATGGGACAGTTCAAAATCAGAAGATAAAAAGTTTTCTTTCGTATAGTAAATATTGCCATCAATAAATGCATTGTTCATTTGGCGAATAAACTCTTCAACGCTGTCGCAAATTATTACAGAGTTAGGTTTTGCTAAATCTTTGATATCATATATTCCCCCGGCCTCCTTCATGGCAATAACTTTTGTCCCTTGTGCAAGAGCCTCAAGCGCAACATTCGGAAGCCCTTCGAAACGTGAGGGTAGTAAAAAATAATCATACTCTCCGTATAAAAACCGTGCGTTTACATCCAGCCCTTTAAGGGTAATATGATTGTGGAGATTATGTTTGAAAATAAGGTTTTCTAAATTATCCCGTTCCCTGCCCTCCCCATAAATATCAAGATGCCAATTATCTTTATCAGCCCAGCCAGCAAGGGCGGAGATAAGTCTGTCAAAACCCTTTTGATGATCGAGTCGTCCGCTGCAGACAAATCGTGACATAGATTTATTTTTATCAGAAGTCTGGTTTATTTTATAATCTTCAAATTTAACAGGATTTAATATGCGTAAGAATTTTTCTGACGGGAGTGAGGTTAAATTTTTTAGTTGTTGAATGGCTAATGAAGTTGGCGCAACTACGCACTTGGCGCGATGATATAAAATACGATATAAAAATTTTACTAATGAGTAATATTTATGATTCTCAAAATAATCTGGCGTAATTGCCTCGCGAACAATCACAGGAATTCGCGGGAGCAGGAAAGAAAAAAATAATACAAAAAAATTAACGTGCGTGAGGGTTGATATAATGAGATCAGGCTTTATGACTCTCATTACTCTCATGTAAGGCAAGGCCCAAGCGACCCGCTTCGGTTCATTGAGATCATAGATTCTGATTTGTTCTGAAATCAAGTCCTTTAAAGGTCCTTGTCCTTCAAAAACGACCAGGCTTACATCATGGCGTTGTGACAAATTGTTTGCGACAGAAATTATAACTCTTTCTGCTCCACCGCTTGCAAAATTCGCCAGAACGAATAAAAGTTTCATTTTTTTAGAAATCATATACTCTTTTTATATTAAAGAATTTAAAGAGAAAACACTCCAAATATGATCAAAACAAAGTTCAGCCCATATCTTTCATTTTTTAATTCAGGGATCAGATTTGCGGTTAGCTTAACTGGAATGGTCATATGGATATTCTTTTCGTCTCGGCTTGAAGATCCTATTGAAACATTTAAGGCTCTTGCTATTGCAAGTATTATTGGCTTCAGCCTTCCTGTCGGCTCATTCGGATATTTATGTAAGTCAGAAAAATCTGAGCGTGACAAGCTTTTAATCATAAGTTTCGGCATTGCAACGGCATGTTTTACTGTAGCATTTTTCACTCAAGCTAAAATTCTTATAGTCGCGGCTATAGCGTTGTTTTATACAATGGAAAGGGTGCTTATCGTCAACTACAACGAAAAATCTATCCTACAGGAATATTTTTCCCTCTCTCTCATTTTAAGGGTAATTGCCATCCTATTGCTTGGCTTAACACAAAATATAAGCATAACAACTGTGTTGATTTTAGAGTGCTCAATGCGGGCTCTTTGCTTTTTGAATTGGATCTTTAAAGATTACAAAAGTTTAAGAGAAGAACTATTGAATTTTTATGATGAAAAAATTCTCAGTACAAATTTTATAAATTTTATTAAGGGGGCATTAAAAGGAAGCATAGGAACCTATTTCATGGTGTCATCCCAATGGATGCCGCTGCTGCTTCTTCCAAAAGACTCGCCGCCGGAATCGGCTCTTTTGTTTCGTATTGTTATGACCGTTTTGTCATTTAGTGCTGTTTTTTATATGAGCAATAGCGCTCAGAAACACGCAAAAACAAAAAAATCAGGAATCGTCAGAGATAAAGGGCAAATTGCCCTTATCATAACTTTTTGTTTATCAGTTGTAATTTTAGTTCTTGCCGCGCCATTTATTCAAAGGACCTATTTGCCCTTTATGCCAGATTCTTTTTTTGAACTTATTGGGTTAATTATAAAAGCCCATATCTGGATATTATTATCAGCAAGTCTCTGGCTTTTGAGCTGGTATAACGCAATTTTCTTTGAAAAATATACAATCAAAAAAGAAATCTATTTTGGCTTGATGAGCTTCTTGGTTAGTCTTTTTATAGCGGTGTTGATACCTTATAAGCCTCATGTAGCTCTATTTATGGTTTCATTGTTTAACTATTTTATTTATGCGCTTTATCTCAAAATTAGAACTTAGAGGGGGGGGTAGACTTGAGTGAAAAGGTAGATTTATCAATTGTAATTGTAACATACAATCATGCTGCCACGATTGAGAAATGTATTCTCTCTTGCCTGCAACAAAAAACTGATTATTCATTCGAAATAATCATAGCGGATGATTCATCGGTAGACGGAACGCGAGATGTTATCATGGCATATCAAGAGCAATATCCTGGTATAATCAAACCCATATTCCGTAAAAACAACGTGGGCCCCTCCCAAAATTTTTCTGGTGCCTTGCAACAAGCGGGGGGGGGGTATATAGCGTATTGTGATGGTGATGATTATTGGTGCAATGAAAACAAAATTCAACTTGCTATGACAGTACTTACTAACCATCCAGAGCTAAGTATTTTTATACACAATACGTTGGTTAAGGATAAGGAAAAAGAACAATCCTATCCGTTCATAAGGCCTATGTGGCGATATCTAACTTTACACAACAAGCTTTATTTTTATCTGTGCCCTAGCGCTCACATATCCTCTTGGGTATATAAAAAAATTACATTCTCTAGCGTTCGAGATGTTGTGATGTATTATCAAATATTATCAAGCGGACCTGCATATTACCATGATGAAATAATGTCAGTTTATAATTATTCGGGTAGCGGTCTTTATTCGTCCATGAATAAAAAAGAAAAAGATAAGCAAAAATTTATCTACTGTTACATTACTTCCAAGGAAATGAATTTTAAGCATGATATTTTCTTTTCTCTAAGATATAGAATACCTTTGATTTCATATATCTACAAAGCACTTTTTGGTATAGAAAAGGGCTGGAAAAGATTTTTAGAAAGAATGAATGTAGATTCGCAGGAGATAAGATGAAGGCTTTAACAGAGATTAGCTTGGGGCAGCGTTTTGCGTTTGGGCAGAACTGGAAGGAGTTCTTAAAAAACTTAAACGAACCACGCATTGAGCAAGCAATCCAAGATCTTAAAAGTCTTCTGGGTGTTGAGAGCTTACAAGGTTTAAAGTTTCTTGACATCGGAAGCGGAAGCGGACTCATGAGTCTTGCCGCTTATCGTTTGGGCGCAACTGTTCAATCATTTGATTATGATCCGCAATCAGTCGAATGTACAAAGTATCTTCGTAATCATTATGCTCGGGATGGCTCCTCATGGGAAATTGAGCAGGGTTCTGTCCTGGATCTTGATTTCTTAAAGCTTTATTCTGAGGCTGATATCGTTTATTCTTGGGGTGTTTTGCATCACACAGGTAATATGTGGCAAGCATTAGAAAATGTTGCAGGTCTTGTAAAGAAAGATGGTTTATTGGCAATCGCCATCTATAATGATCAAGGTCTTAGTAGTAAAATCTGGTGGCACATTAAAAAACTCTATGTTTCATCGCCATTGCTACTCAAACATCTGATTGTTGCGATTTCAATGTTGAGATTATGGGGGCCGCGCACAATTATTGATTTATGTAAGTTACGGCCTTTTCACACCTGGAAGAACTATCATTCATCACGCGGTATGTCAGCATGGCATGATGTAGTTGACTGGGTTGGTGGATTCCCATTCGAGGTGGCTTCGATTGATTCTATTTTTACATTATATTCTAAAAAAGAATTTTATTTGAAGAATATTATTAGTGTGAATGGTCGATTGGGCTGCAACCAATTTGTCTTCAGAAAAAGATAATTTTTTATCTCTTTCTCAGAGCCACATCGTGCAAGGCATCGCCATCGAGGCAAAAATAAGTAAATTGCCAATTATACTCTATTGAAAATTCACAAACAGCCCTATGAACTCCGAATGTCCCCAAACCCACACTGGCTATTCGGGCAAAGTCGTTGAAAACCAAGAACCCGCCTGGCTTAACCTTTTTCATCGCTACTGAAATGTCTCTTTTGACACCTTCGTAAGTATGGTCACCGTCAATATATATCCAATCAAAATAATTCTCGGGGAATGTATCCAAAATTTTATGCGAGAACCCTTCGTGTAATTTTACAATTTTATTTGTCGAGACATCTAACGCGAGTTGGCTGAAATCAATATCAATTAAGTGAAGTTCCTCAGGGTCACACACATCAATAATTTTACGCGCATAATCTCCTTTCAAGGTTCCAATTTCGGCAACGCGGCCGTTCTTTGGCAAATACTCAAGTAATACGAAGCGGTCTGATAAAACTTTACAGGATTCTAAGAGAGCCTGAGGTATTTGTGGCGAATAGGGTTCGGGCGCAGTAAGCCCAAGCCTGGCCGCCCTCAGAATTCTTTTTATTGGCTCTGGCAGCAGTGATCTAAGTCTGTGGCTTAACATGTATTTTACATTCATGAGCCCACAATAGAGCATATTCTTTAGATTTAAAATTTATCAAGAAGACTTATAAACAGGACTTTTTAGGCTATTGTTGTTATAGTGCCACCAACAAACATTGATTAGATCTTTATTTGGATATATCTCTGTTTTGTAAAAATTAAATCTTTTAGACATGTGTCGTCATGAACATCAAGAATCTCATTCGCATAGCTGTAAGTTTGGTAATCATTGTTGCTCTTTTTTTACATCTTGATTTAAGAATTTTGCTACAAAAAACCCTTCAGCTTGATATTAGATTATTTCTTTTATCCGTAGGCATTCTAATCATACAAATTTTCTTTCTAAGCTTAAGATGGCAAGAATGTCTGAATGCTGGGGGGCGCAATTCTATCTCTTTTAAAACCTCATTCTTGATGAATATTGCAGGATGTTTTGCAAATATGTTTTTTGTTGCCTCAATCGGCGGGATCGTGGCTAAATCTGTTTTGGCTGTGCGACATGGCGTTTCATTGATGCATGCGATTTTTGCAACAATCTTTGATCGGTTTTTGACCCTACTTGCTTTGGTTATTTTTAGTGCAACGGCAACACCTTTCTTATTGAGTGTTATTGATAAAAACTTGATGTTTTTACTCACTATTATTATGGGCGTTTTTCTCTTATCAATTTTCTTATTTTTTATAGTGATAAAGGCGGGAGTGGCTCGAAACTATATTTTATCTAGCCGACGTCGTTCACGTATTGCTGCAAAAGCGCGCATATTTCTTAAAAATAAATCCATGATTATTAAGACACTCTTTCACAGTCTCATGGCACAAACAGCATTTTTTATGAGTGTTTATATTCTGGCATTGGGTGTAGATCCTCAGAATGCCAACAATATTGTTTTCTTTGCTTTGCTTCCTATTCTTGCGTTGGTCGCAAGTTTGCCAATCAGCTATGGCGGATGGGGTGTGCGTGAGGGAGCATTTGTTTTCGGCTTGAGCTTAATAGGTTTCTCTATGGAGAATGCTTTTATGTTGTCCATGCAGGTTGGTCTCGCAAGTATCGTGGCGCCTTTCGTTATTGGTCTTCCGTTTTTACTACGTGATGATTTAAAAGAGTTCCTTATAGGATCAAAATCAAAACATGAACGCTTCCAAGGTTAAATCTAAGCAGCTTCTAGGTTCTGGTTCCGAAGGAATCAAAGGCGCCTTACTCATCTTTTTTGCTGTGGCGCTGCAAGTGCAAGTGACGCTTTTGGCCAACGATAATTATCTAGGGCTTCGTATAGGACTTTCGGATTTACTTCTACCTTTAACAGGTATTGCTGTACTCACATCACTTTTGTTTAAAAAGTCGTTTTGGCCGAAATGGTCTCTCAAGCATGCATACTGGTGGCTAGTACTCTTAATTGCTGTGATGACGTTAGCAACAGCATTGGGATCACTCTCAAGCTGGGCATTCATAAATAAATATATCGGCTTTTTAATTCTGTGTTGTTATTTTTTGCTTGGTGGTTGGATAGCGCAAAATGTTCGTAATGCCCTGCCATTATTTATGAGGTGGTTCTGCGCCTTTTTTGTTCTTACGGTTGCTGTATCGACAATTTTTGTCAGCATACAAAGTTTTATACCTTTTTCATTATGGCTATCTAACTTTTCATGGGATGGGTTCATAGCTAATCGCAACAGTTTTATGGTTGTATGCGTGTTTGCTATGATTAGCTTTATGATGACGCGTAAAGATTTTACGCTATCTTCCTCTCTTTGGGTTCACCACCTGTTTTGGTTGTTATTGCCGATCTTTTGTTTATATAACGCTTCCCGTACTGGGTGGATTATATTTGCTGTTCTTTTAGTTATTTATTTTTGTCGGGATACTTTCGCAAAAATGAAGGCAATATTGCCGCTTCTTTTGATAGGGGTAGTTGGGGCCACGATATCATTCTATACATCTCCAATACCAATGATTGAGAAGACAAGGCAATTTGCAATATTAACCTCCGGCCTTGAGGCTCCTGAAACAGAGGGCGAAATGTATATCGGTGATAAGCAGAGATTGATCGCCGTTGAGGATGGACTTGAACTATATCTGCAATCCAACCCGCTAACAGGTGCGGGCATAGGAAATTACCGTCTCTTTCAAGAAGAAAAACGGGGCGGGTTTGTAAATATTATTGATTTTACCGCGCTATGGCTTCTTGTCGAAACGGGATTGCTGGGGTTAATAAGTTTTGCGGCCTTCTTTATTGCGTGTACCTATAAATTATATCAGCGGGGATATAATCGATCTTATGATCACGATCATTCTTATAAAGATTATTACAAAACTGTGTTTGTTTTCCTCATCGCCTTTGCTGCGATAACTCTTACGCATGAATTGATGTATACGCGTTTTGTGTGGTTTGTGCTTGGATTAAGTCTTGCGGGAGCGATACCAAAACAAAAGACCTAGCCTACTCTTAATCTCTTTGGAACATGCGATAAAGATTTTATTTTATTGAAGTTATAATGTTGAAAAATAATTCTTGATACTATCAAAGACTAAGCCACTCACTCTTTCTTGATCCAAAAAATCCTTCAAAAGATCTAAATTTATCTCTATGGCCAGTGCGTCGAGGTCATGAGCCTTTTGATGCATGACAATAGATCCACTTTTTATTTCTTGAAGATCATAAGGTTTATTATGCGCGAACGATAAGCTGCTGCGCTGGAGAGAATTGTCAATAGATTCTAAAAATTTACTTGGTTTGAAATATAAAAGTCCAATATCAAGAGGCCCATGATTGGGCTCGGTGGAATCACCGTAAGCAATTTTGGGTGTGTAAGAATGAATTGTCAGCAGAACAGGTTTCTTTCCCAACGATATAAGGCGTTCGATGTGAGCGCTTACTTTGCAATGA
>JAIXWE010000118.1 GCA_027482195.1 Alphaproteobacteria bacterium
AAGCACATCTTCAACTTCCTGTTTTATGTCATTTATGATACTCTCCTCATCATCATGATCCCGGTCAACAAGCCCCATCAGGGTAATTTTCGGGTCTGCCAACAACATCAAACGCAGATAAAGCGCGACGGTCACATGCACGGCACCTGAAAATTGTAACTTACGCCGCTCCGAAATTGCTTTGTGGTCTGATTGAATAATCCGTTGTGGCTCCACTGCTAATAAGCCCGTGGGCACATGATCAATGACCGCCGGTTCAGGTGCCAATCGAATGACCGAGCCATTATTGGGAACAAACACATGCGGAATATTTTTTTCATGTGCCAAAGATGCTTGGGCATCCAACATCAATCTCTCGCCATGGACGGGCACAACAATTTGTGGTTTCAACCAATCCATCATGTCGGAAACTTCGTCGCGATAAGGATGACCCGAAACGTGAATTTTATGTGACGTTGTATCGGGGTCAACAATTGTCACACCGGACGCACTCAAATTATTTTTGACAGTGTTAATTTCAACTTCATTTCCGGGAATGGCGCGCGATGAAAAAATCACCGTATCCCCTTTTCCCAATTTAATATTTGGCCATTCCCCGCGTGCAATTCGTGCCATTGCCGCCGGCGCTTCACCTTGCGACCCGGTTGCAATTAACACCACACGGTCAAGTGGGACATAACCTAAATCATTTTCTGTGACAAACTTATCGATGTCTTTTAAGTAACCACATGCCCGCGCGGCTCCCGTCATGCGGTGTAAGGATCGCCCCAGTAAACAAACACTGCGTTGTGTTGCTTTGGCGGCCTTGGCAATACTGTGAATACGGGCAATGTTTGAGGCAAATATTGTGATCGCAATGCGCCCTTTACATTCCCGAAAAACATTCGCCAAACCTTTTTCAACATCCAATTCCGAACCCCCGCGCCCGGGCGTAGGCGAATTTGTTGAATCGCCGATATAAGCCAGCACACCTTGCTGCCCCACTGCCTTAAACTGAGCCGCATTGGTACGCCCACCCAAAACAGGATGGGGATCCATATTCCAATCCCCCGAATGCACAACGCGACCATAAGATGTCTCAATCACCGTGGCGACGGCTTCGGGAATGGAATGTGATACGGACAAAAATTTCAAAGTAAAAGGATGAAGATCTAAAATTTCGTCGGGCGAAATCTCAATAATTCTCATACCCTTACAATTTGGGAAATCATCGCATTTTTGGCGTAAAACAGCCGCCGTGAACGCCGTGCAATAAACAGGACATTTCAATCGCGGCCATAAATAAGGCACGGCACCAATATGATCTTCGTGTGCGTGGGTGATAACCAAACCCACAATATCATTCTTGTGATCTTCAATAAATTTCGGATCGGGTAAAAGCAAATCAACATTCGGAAAACGATGATCCGCAAAACCCAAACCGCAATCAAAAATAATCCACTTACCTTGGCTGTGGTATAAATTAAAATTCACACCAAATTGCTCGACACCGCCAAGTGGAATAAAATGCAAAGCATTTGTCTCAAGTGATCGTAATGTCATGAGGGGCCAACTTTATATTGCGCGATTGCCAAGATTCCTTTTAACGTCAAATCTTCATCAACATGATCAATATCAGAAATTGATTTTTGAAAAAGCGGCGCAAGGCCACCGGTGGCAATCACCATGACCTCACCCGTCATTTCTTTTTTGATGCGCCGGATCATCCCTTCGACCAAGCTCACATACCCCCAATAAACACCGGATTGCATATTGGTTACGGTGTTGCGCCCTATCGTATTTTCGGGTGCGCTGATGCTGATTCTTGGTAATTTTGCGGCCGCCATGTGCAGGGCGTTTAACGACAAATTCACCCCCGGGGAAATTGCACCACCAATGAACGCACCGCGCTTATCGATCACATCAAATGTTGTGGCGGTTCCGAAATCAACAACAATGGCGGGCGGCTTATAAAACGCCATCACCGCGGCCGCATTCACCAAACGATCCGCCCCGACCTCCTCCGGTTTATCAACATCAACAATCACGCCAAAATCGGCGATTTCCTTACCGATAAATTTTGGCCGCACGGAGAACGCATTATGTGACAAAAGACGCAATTGAAAATTCGCATCGGGAACAACGGAGCTGATGATCACATCATGAATGTCAGACAGTTTTAAATTCTTAATTTCAAAAAGCTGTGATAAAAATGCCAAATATTCATCAGCCGTGCGCGCGGCATCGGTCTTCATACGCCACATCGCTTTGGCAGCATTTCCCTCAAAAACCGCAAAGGTCACATTCGTATTTCCTGCATCAATCGCAAGCAACATGCTCATTGCACTCCAAAAAAATATCGCCTGAATGTATCACACGTGTCTGGCCATTATCCAGACGCAAAATCAATGCGCCAACATCATTCAACCCCTCAAAAATGCCCTCAAAAACACCTTGAGGAAGGCGAGCTTGGATCCGGCTTCCAATTCCCACCGCGTGATCAAGCCATTCTTGCCGCACCGGAGAAAAGCCTTTCTCAAGAAAAGCTTCTTGTAAGTTTGAGAAGTTTTCCAAAAACTTTTGCAGAAAAATATCAGCACTGAAAGCTTGGGAAGAATAAGTTACAAGACACGCTTTTTCAGGTGGTGCGGAAATGATATTAACCCCCAAACCAATGATCATGTAATTCAAAGTTTGGTCTGCATGCGTCTCTATTTCAAGCAAAATTCCTGCACATTTTTTCCCTTCACACAAAACATCATTTGGCCATTTTTGCGCAAAAGAAACACCGAGGCTACAAAGTTCAACCATCGCGCGGCGCAAGGCAACAGATGTTAAGAAAGAATATTGCCCAGCATCACGCGGTGAAACTTTGGGGCGGATAACAAGGGACACGAAAAGATTTCCCAATGGGGAAATCCACACATTCCCCCCGCGGCCGCGCCCAGAAATTTGTTGGTTGGCACGCACGGCGATATTTGTTTTTCCCTGACGCGCATATTCATGGGCAATATCTTGGGTGCTTTCAACTTGATCAAATTCAAGGACGTGAAAGGGTGATGTGATCATCCGAACAAGGATTGCGCTGCAATTCGCGTCGTTGCCATCAATACATTCGGGTTCACAATAAAGAACAAAACAAAGGCCAAGGATAATGCCGCCACAAAATATCGGGCTTGTGAAGATGGTGCGTCATCAAAGGATTCTTGTTGCTCATCAAAGAACATAATTTTGATGATTTTTAAGTAGTAATAAGCCGCAACGACCGATGTCACCACACCGATAACGGCAACAATATAAAAACCAGACTCAAGCAAAGATTGAAAAACAAAAAGCTTGCCAAAAAATCCGGCCAAAGGTGGTATCCCGCTCATCGAAAACATCAACGCGGCCAATGCATAAGCTTTTGCAGGCGATGTTTTTGACAAGCCCGCAAAACCATGAAGGGATTCAACACCTTCACCATGACGGGTAACAGAAAGAATAATGGCAAATGTGCCAGCCGTCATAATCATATAAATGGTCATGTATAAAAGAACCGAAGCCGTTCCCTCGGGCGAGGCCGCCAAAACACCCAAAAGCGCATAGCCCATATTTCCGATCGAGCTATAAGCCAAAAGACGTTTGATATTTTGTTGAACCAATCCCGCCAACGCCCCCCATATCATCGATGCGATGGAAAGGAATATGATGATCTGAATCCAATCGGGTGTCAGTGGCGCAAAGGGCCCATTCAACAAGCGTAAAAATAATAAAATTGCCGCAATCTTTGGCACAATCGCAAATAAAGACGTTACAATTGTTGGTGCACCTTGATAAACATCGGGTGTCCACATGTGAAACGGCACCGCCGAAATTTTAAACGCCAATCCGGTTAAAACAAACACCATACCAATCACAGCGCCTGGCACCGCGCCGTTTTGCATCAAGGTTCCCGCAAGAAGTGAGAAATCAAGCGTGCCCGCAAACCCGTAAAGAAGCGAAATGCCAAACAATAAAAATCCGGATGACAACGCGCCCAAGATAAAATATTTCACACCCGCCTCAGCCGATTGTGCGTTATCGCGACGAAGCGCCGCCAAAACGTAAAGCGGGAATGATTGCAATTCCAAAGCAACATAAAGTGAAAGAAAATTATTCGCTGACACCATCAGCATCATGCCAATTCCGGAAAGAAGAACCAAAACCGGAAACTCAAACCGCCCCATAACTCCTTCGCGCAAGTCACGGTGAGACAATAACAACGCGGCCATTAAACCAACCGCGATCACGGCCTTGCCAAATTGCGAAAATGAATCGGTGATCAAAGCATTATTAAGGGTGGTCAAGGTGAAGGGTGTGATCCCCAAAATTAATCCCAAAACTGTCAACAAAAGCCCGATGGAGAGTATGTTTAAAAGCTGAGCCGATTTATCGCCACGAAAAACGCCCACCATGAGTAACGCCATCGCACCAACGGCCATCGTAATTTCAGGAAGAATGGGAACAAGGCTTTGCCATTGAAAACTTGTCATGGTGAGGTGCTTTCATCAACAGATTGATCGGTACTTAATTTATCATGATAATGTGTCAAAAGATTTTGAACGGAAGGCCCAACGCGATCAAGAATGTAAGACGGCGCAATACCCAACCATATAACCAAAATCACAAGCGGCAGGAATAATGCAAATTCACGCGGAGTGAGATCCGGCAAAGACGCCGCATCGTCATGAACTTTTGGCCCAAAAATAATTTTACGGTACAAAAGCAACATATAAGCCGCACCCAAAACAACGCCTAAACCCGCCAAGGTTGCCACAACCGTGTTGACTTGGAACGCACCCAGGAGAGATAAAAATTCGCCCACGAAACCGGATGTGCCCGGAAGCCCCACAGAGCCCAGCATCAAAATCATGAACACGGCCGCATAAACCGGCATATTCACCGCCAAATTCCCATAGCGATCAAGATCACGCGTGTGAAGCCGATCATAAACAACGCCAACGCATAAAAAGAGAGCGCCGGAAATAATTCCGTGGCTGATCATTTGAAAGATCGCCCCTTCAATCCCTTGTTGGTTGAGTGTAAAAATTCCCAAAGTGACAAATCCCATATGTGCCACCGAAGAATACGCGATGAGTTTCTTCATATCCTTTTGCACCAAGGCCACCAACGATGTGTAAATAATGGCAATGACACTTAAGGCAAAAATGAAGGGTGTAAAAAATTCGGTTGCGTCGGGAAGCATGGGAAGCGAGAAACGTAAAAACCCATATCCACCCATTTTCAACAACACACCCGCCAAAATAACCGAACCCGCGGTGGGGGCTTCAACGTGTGCATCCGGCAACCATGTGTGCACGGGCCACATCGGCATTTTCACCGCAAAACTTGCGAAAAACGCCAACCACAACCAGATTTGAACGTCTGGTGAAAACATGGTGGTCATAAGGGTGGGAATATCCGCCGTGCCAGCTTGGGAGATCATGTAAAGCACAGCAAGCAACATCAAAACGGAACCCAAAAGCGTATAAAGAAAGAACTTAAACGCCGAATAAACACGCCGTGCCCCGCCCCATACACCGATGATGATAAACATCGGAATGAGGACGGCCTCAAAAAACACATAAAATAAAATCGCATCAAGTGCTGCGAAAGTGCCGATCATTAAACTTTCAAGGATAAGAAACGCCACCATATATTCGCGCACGCGCATGGTAATCGACTCCCAACTCGCAAGAATACAGATGGGCGTTAAAAGAGCGGATAGAACAATAAAGAAAAGCGAAATACCGTCCACACCCAGATGATACGCAATTCCCAAAGCGGGGAACCATTCCGCCCTTTCGACAAATTGAAAGCCGGGTTGTGAGGGGACAAAATGAACAAGCATATAAAGTGAGAGAATAAGAACAATTGATGACGCCGTCAGGGCCACCGCACGCGCATGTTTTGCCACATGCTCACCTTTTAAAAGAGCGATAAGCAAGGCGGCAATTAATGGTAAAAATATCAAGACAGATAAAAGAGGAAAACCCAGCATCACATAAGGTCCTTCATATTCAAGAAAAGTCCGGAACGCAGCGCAAACCACGTGACCAAAGCAAAAACGCCGATGAGCATGACAAACGCATATTGAAAGATAAAACCAGTTTGAAAGCGCGAGAGGTTGAAACCAAATTTTTGCGATGTGTTGGCAACACCATTAGGTCCGAAACCATCAATTGTGTTTTGATCACCCTTCACCCAAAAAAGATTCCCAAGCTTAAGAGATGTTTTGACAAAAACGCGATCATACAGCTCATCAAAAAACCATTTGCGGAAAAACAACGTGTGTATTGGGGTGAATGTTTTCACCATGCGCTGAGGAATTCCGGTTGCAAACATATAGGCGATAAAGCCTGCGACAATCCCCAATGCTCCCACAATGACGGGCGTAAGCTTCACCCATAATGGAACATGATGGGCGGCCGCAACCGTGTCATTCGCTGTTAAGACATGAATACTTGCACCCCAAAATACGTCCTTATGTTCACCAACAAATAAGTTGTAAAATAAAGCGCCACTTACAATTGCCCCGACGCCCAGAAGAACAAGCGGCGCAATCATCACCGGCGGCGATTCATGAATATGCTCCATCGTGTGGTGATCGGCGCGCGGCTTGCCATGAAATGTCATGATGAGTAAACGCCAGCTGTAAAATGCAGTTAAAAATGCCGCAACAACACCCAACCAAAATGCCATATGACCAAACCAGGTTTGATC
>JAIXWE010000110.1 GCA_027482195.1 Alphaproteobacteria bacterium
GGCCAAATCATTACCAATCAAAATAGATTGATTGCCTTGGCAGAAAATGTCGTTCTTGCCTTCTTCCTCAGTGGTGACAATGGCCGCGGGATCAAGCATGAGAGTTTCAAAACGTCGCGGCGCACCAGATGAGAGAAAATAAGCCGGCAACCGCCCGGAAACAATCGCAGCATTTAATATGGCCATCGCGTCAGATGCCGGACGCGTAAAGTTTTTTTGAAAATCGCGATAAAGCGTTACCGCTTCGGTAATTTTTACCACCGCTTCATCGGCTTGTTTTTTCTGCTCCGGTGTTAGGGGGACATCCGGCAATGATGGAGATTGGTTCGCACCCGTCACTTCAGGCAATTGTGCGGCCGGGTCTGTTGCATTTTGATCAAACGTCAAAGGCGGCAGCGGGGAAGGCGTACGCGTGGTCATGGCCCAAAACATATATCCCAACGTGCCAAAGGAAATTAAAACAACAGCCGTAATAATAAAGCGCATAACAGAAAATCCTTTTTAAAAAACTGAGTGTAGACGAATTTGCACACCAAGAAAATCACTTTACCGGAAATGCGCCTTTCAGACTAAGATCAACAGGTATTGGAATAATCGGAACTTCGTATAAAAGACCGGGGGTGATTTTATCCATCCCCCAAGGCGTAAGACCTTGATTAAAATGCTGCTCATGTCTTTCCTCGACAAAGATACGGGTGGCTTTGCCAAGGTGAAGGCGGGTTTCAAGATCAATATGTTCAAAAATAATGATACGCCCAGGCCCATGATGAAAAACACCATTTTCACCTTCCATCCAAAAGCGCGGGTTTTCGGGAAGAATATCCCCAGATTCAATCACAAAGACCACATCATCGCCATGAGGAAACACGTCAAAATGACGCACAAGACGCACCGGCAGATCGGGGGGCGTTGATTCGAATCGCATCGTGGTTTTATTTTAAACGCGAAGCGGGGGCTGCTGCAACCTGATTGCGCCCATTATGCTTTGCGGTGTAAAGCGCGTTATCCGCACGCTCAATAATATCTTCCGTACTTTCATCAAAAACAAATTCCGCAACACCAACGGAAATGGTAATGCGCCCCAAAATCTCCCCGGTTGAGCGATTAATCACATCCTTGGTCGAAATGGTTTTGCGCAATGAATTTCCAACCGCCATACCGGCATTTAACTCTGTCTCGGGAAGAATGATTGCAAACTCTTCGCCGCCATAACGCGCCGCCACATCGCGGCCTTTCAAACCATCTTTCAAGGTGCGTGCAACAAGACGCAAAACTTGATCGCCAACCATGTGACCGAAATTATCATTGAAAGATTTAAAGTGATCAATGTCGACCATGAGCAAAGTAAACGGCTTGCCACATTCTTGGGATTTTAAAATGGAATCTTGCAATTCACGATCAAAAGATTTCCGGTTCGCAAGACCAGTCAAACCATCCGTCATCGCTTCGCGTCGCACGGTTTCAAGGTCTTTTTTCAACTCATCCATCAAGAGTTTTGATTTCTCAAGCTGTTCTTCAAGCTTGCGGTTTTGTTCCAACATTCCCTTGGTCTTGCTCGAAGCCTTGGTGACAATTTTTTGAATATCTTCCGGTGTTTTCGCAAGGGTGATGTTTTCGTTCACATCTTCCAATGTTTTATTATAATCGGCGGTCGCCACTTTGACGTTATCAACCAAGCCCACAAAATCATGAAGTGTTTCTTGAATTTGTGTACCGGCATGGCGGACTTTTTCTTCGTTCCGATAATCCGACAGGTAACGCAGATAAATATCCATGCAAAACGCATCTGTGAGATCTTGCTTTTTATCGAGAACGGAATCAATGCTGCGCACAACTTCGGTGTGGGTGCGGGCATAATAAGAAAACCAAACTTCGAAAATCGGTGGGGTGGGCAAAAGGCCATAAGAAAGAATGGCGTGCATGGCTTGATCCGCCACCGCCTTTGCCTGTTCTCTCTCTTTGTGTTGAATAAATGACACGTGCTTGCCTTAAAAAAGTCGAAACTGTTTCTTCTTATTAAGTTAGGGAATAAAAGCTAACAAGCCATTAAAACTTATCGATTTGAACTTTTTCAGAAGACGTATCTGTCGTTGTCAGAATCTGCATCACCTCGGCGATCGAGCGCGCCTCAACAAAGGTCGAGCGGTGCTCTTCACGCATAAATCCGGATTTGAGCATATGATCGGACAAAGCGATAAAGGGATCCCAATAATTCATGATATTCGCCATAATAACGGGCTTGTTATGAAGGCCAAGATATTTCCAGGTCAAAATTTCGAATGTTTCATCCAATGTGCCCAATCCACCAGGCAAAACAACAAAAGCATCGGCACGTTCCGCCATCATTTGTTTGCGCACATGCATGCTTGGGACAACATGAAGCTCGGTCAGCTGATTATGACGAATTTCAAGTTTTAAAATATGTTCTGGGATGATACCGACCACCTTGCCGCCTGCGCTCAACGCCGCATCGGCAACCTTTCCCATAAGGCCAGGGCTTCCACCGCCATAAACGGTTGTCATGCCTGCTTTGGCAAGCTCTTGGCCCAATTCAATGGTCGGCGCGTCAAAACGTGGGTCGGAAACAGACGATGATCCACAATAAACACAAACAGACGTAATACGTGACATGGTGACTTATCCTAAAAATCTTTGTAGAAGAATACGACTTAATGGTTTTTTATATCCCTGACAACCCCTGATGAACTTAGAGTATGACGTATGCAAAATTTTGATGATCCCGATGATGGCTTGAAAAAGACCTTGTTCGATTTGAAGGAAACCATTCGTGATACGGTTGCAACCCCCGTTCACAAAGCAGGATGGCCGTTTATCATCGGCTTTGCGCTTGCGTCAATTTTACTCTCCTTTGTATGGGATGGGTTTGCGGCCATTGGCCTTGTGCTCACCTTGTGGTGTGTTTATTTCTTTCGTGATCCTGTGCGCGCTGTGCCCTTGCGTGAAGGCTTGCTTGTCTCACCCGCCGATGGCCGCGTGACCGCCATCACCGAAGGCTGTGCGCTTCCGCGCGAATTGCGCGCGCCATCAGACATGGATCAAGATGATGGTGATTACACACGGATCAGTATTTTTCTTTCCGTCTTTGATGTGCACGTGAACCGTGTGCCCATCGCCGGACATATTCGCAAAGTTGTCTATAAGCCCGGGTTATTTTTAAATGCCGGAAATGAGCGCGCAAGTTTTGAAAATGAACGCTGTGCTGCACTGATCTCTCTTCCCAATGGGCGCACGGTGGGTGTTGTGCAAATTGCGGGACTTATTGCACGGCGCATTTTGTGTGACCTTAAAGAAGACACCGATGTCAAAACCGGTGAACGTTACGGCATTATTCGTTTCGGAAGCCGTGTCGATGTTTATCTGCCCGAAGGGGTTGCACCTTTGTGCGGCGTGGGTCAGAAAATGATTGGCGGGGAAAGCATTCTTGCGGATCTTTCTTCATCTGAATCTGCGCGCGCGTTTCAACCGGTCTAAATCATCATGCCCGACCCGACGCCATCACAACCGATTCAATTGTGGAAGATGGTGCCCAATCTTTTGACACTCGCAGCATTGATTGCGGGCATGACGAGTATTCAAAAAGCCATCAACGGGAATTTTGAGGCGGCTGTGCTTATGTTGATCGCCGCCGCCGTTTTTGATGTGATGGATGGGGCGGTTGCCCGCGCGTTAAAAGCCTCAAGCGATATCGGTGCGGAGCTTGATAGCCTGTCTGACTTTTTGGCGTTCGGTGTGGCACCTTCCGTGTTGCTTTATGAATGGGCGTTGGATGATGCGGGGAAATTGGGATGGATTGCGACCATCGTTTTGCCCGCGGCCGCGGCCTTACGTTTGGCACGGTTTAATGTACTGGCACGTCTTTCATCAACATTGCCGGATTGGAAACGCGGGTTTTTCATTGGCGTACCCACACCCGCGGGCGCGGGACTTGCCATGTTGCCACTTTATATTTGGCTTCTTGACCCAACCCTTTTTGAAGTTTTTAAATTCGCAACACCGCTGATTGCCGTGTGGTGTATTTTGGTGGCGGCCTTGATGGTCTCGCGCCTTCCCACTTTCTCATTGAAGAAAATAAAAATCCCGCAACGTATGGCGGTGCCTTTGATGGGATTAATTGCACTGGTGATTGCTGCTCTTATTCACACGCCGTGGATTTTGTTATCGGGTGTTGCGATTATTTACACCATCTCAATCCCGTTTGTTATTCGCCGCTATCGCGCTCTGGAAAAACACCATGCAGGAAAGCCAGAAGATTTTTCATCGCTCGCTTTCGGGATTGATTTAAATTCAGATGAGAAGTCAGACAGCGTTAAAGACTAAACTGACCCGATTTTGATCCAAAAGATGGTTTCAAGTTTTCGTTACCTGATGCTTTGAGAAGATTATCCATCTCCTCACCGCGAGCCTTCAAACCATGCTCGATATTTTGCACTGGACTTAAAGGCTGCGTTGCTTGTTTCAAAATTTCTTCAGGCTTAAGACCAAGATCTTCGCGAAGCTTACGATATTCTTCTTCCATCGGGTTTTTCATGCTGTGTGCGGCTTTTGGCCCAGCACTCAACATATTTGCAACTGGGGCAAACATTGGCGTGACAACCGTGTTGTCAAAAGACTGGCTTGTTGGCATCGCGGATGGGAAAACGCCACCGTCCACATCTTTATAAGCAAACAAAGAAAAATCTGAGGCAGATGATGTGGATGTATAAGACGGTTGAATCGCGCCATTTCCGGCCATCACAAAACTGACCGCACCCGCAATCGTGCTAACAGGGCCTAAAACGGCATCAGCAATTTGCGCCACACCGCCGATAGCGTTTGCGGCAACCGATCCACCAACCATCGCACCCGCATGCGCGGCGGGAGACCCTAATCCTTTCCCATGTTCGGGGCGGCCTGTGAATCCTAAATTTTCTTTGGCCATTTCGCGGGCCGCCAAAAAGGCCAAATCTTTTTGCATGCCGATCATTTCACGGCCAGCTGTTTTCATCTGATCTGTTGCTTGGGCATTGGCCTGAAAACGAGCTTGGGCGTTACCCAAACCGCGCGTAGCATCCACAGAAGGAGGAGCCACAACCGCATTTGCAGCCTGACCGAATGCTGGAAGAATGCTTTTCGCCATAGTCAGCGTCACGAGAAACCCTCTTTTCTCTACCTTACCATTATTATGTACATAGGCTTAACAGAGTGTAAAGAAATTTACAATTTTAGAGATTCTTATATTACGGGTGCGCAAAAAGCCGCCCGCCAACCCTTTTTGCTCCCCGTAAAGGCAAACTTATACATCCAAAACCCTTAATTTTCGGTAGGTTAAGGCCTCACCTATGTGAGCCGCCCCGATCACCTCGGCGCCGTGATCCAAATCCGCAATGGTGCGCGCCACGCGTTTCATGCGGTGAAAGGCGCGGGCGGAGAGTTTTAATTTCTCAGCTGCATTCATCAAAAGTGCGTGCGCCTTATCATCCATCACCGCAATTTGTTCCAAAACTTTTCCACTCATATCCGCATTGACCATGTGGGGCGTTTCTGGATCCAAACTTAAAAACCGTGCGCGGCTTATCTCTCGCACTTTTTTAACTCGTGCCGCCACGCGCGATGAGCTTTCGCCGTCGGGCACAGAAGATAAATCCGCAACACTGACTTGCGGAACATCCACTTGTAAATCAATACGATCTAACAACGGCCCCGATAAACGCGATTGATAATCATCCGCACATTTGGGGGCTTTGGAACATTCTTGATCCGGCACGCCAAAATATCCGCAACGGCAGGGATTCATCGCGGCAATCAACTGAAAATTCGCGGGCCATGTCACGTGGTAATTCACACGTGCGACCAAAGCTTCACCGGTCTCTAATGGTTGGCGCAACGCCTCTAAGGTTGTGCGTTGAAATTCGGGAAGCTCGTCCAAAAACAAAACGCCTTTGTGTGCCAATGAAATTTCACCTGGTTTCGATCGGTGCCCAC
The DNA here is from genome assembly GCA_027482195.1 of Alphaproteobacteria bacterium. Taxonomy (GTDB): domain Bacteria; phylum Pseudomonadota; class Alphaproteobacteria; order Micavibrionales; family Micavibrionaceae; genus Micavibrio_B. Next base: position 5,983 of record JAIXWE010000110.1, read on the forward strand.
CACCAATAAGTGCAGGTTGCGAGGCCGAGTGATGCGGATCACGATAGGGACGTGTGGTGAGCAATCCACCTTCGGGTAAGGTGCCAGCGAGGGAATGAATGATCGAAACCTCTAATGCCTCGCGCGGAGTTAAGGGCGGCAAAATTCCCGGCAAGCATGACGCCAACATCGATTTCCCCGAACCGGGCGGCCCCGACATCAATAAATTATGCCCTCCGGCGGCGGTAATTTCCAACGCGCGTTTTGCGGTTTCTTGCCCTTTCACCTCCGCCAGATCACGCACAAAGCCTGTGGGCGTGCGGGGAGCTTGGGCCGTGGGGCGCGATAAAATTTGTGTGCCTTTAAAATGATTGATGAGTTGTAACAAAGAATGGGGCGCCAAAATTTCCAAATCGCCCGCCCATGCCGCCTCGCCCCCACTTTGCGCGGGGCAAATTAAACCACGATTGTGAATTTGTGCTTGCACAGCCGCTGGCAAAACACCATTCACGGCGCGCAGTGATGCATCCAACCCCAGTTCACCAAGGGCGATATAATTTCCCATCTGATCCGCGGGTAAAATATCCATCGCGGTCAAAAGACCAAGGGCGATGGAAAGATCATAATGTGATCCTTCTTTCGTCACATCCGCCGGGGCAAGATTAATGGTCATACGTTTCGGCGGCAACGCCAAGCCCAAAGCGTGCAACGCGGCGCGCACACGTTCGCGGCTTTCCGCAACCGCCTTGTCCGGCAACCCCACGAGCGTTAACGCCATCATCCCGGAGGCAATTTGTACCTCAACATCAATGTCTAAAACATCAATGCCGCGAAAAGCAACGGTACGAATGCGGGCAACCATGCGTCTTTATGGCATGGGAGAGAGATGAAGAAAAGCCCCCGTTAATCTTTCCTTGAGGATTTGGGTGTTCAATACCCCCATGACTCGTCTTTTGTCACAACAAGATCTGGCACGGCTTCACATTCGTTTGGAAGTCCCGATCCATATTGCAAGCCTTCTCGACCAAGGCGAAGCCTTGATTGATGATGAAGTTTTTTGTCTTGAAAGTCAGATTGCGCAAATGTCACCAATTGATGTTTTGGTCACATTTGGGTGCTGTCTTCAGGTCTTGGCGAATTACATGAAACATGATCCGTTGATGGAGGAGATGTTTCAAACCCAATCGAATTTTATCCTTGATGATTATGCGCCCTTGTGGCTCAAAGCCAAAAAAGCGCGCAAGACACCTTCTGTTCCCATGGATTGGACAAACCACATGGCGGAAGATTTCGAAGCGGTCGGCGAATTACTGGGATTAAGTTTGGATGCGGTCAACCCATCTGACCCCGCTTTTGAAAATATTGTCATGATTTTAATGCGCAATGCGCTGTCTTATGCCGCTCATGTCTATAAGGAACCGGAAGATGAATCCGTTCTTCCTCCTATTCTTTTGGCAAAAAAATCTTACGAAGATAACGTGATTATTTTTCCGCGCACACGGCCATAAATTTACTCTTATGCGTGCGGATCACTGATTATCGGGCCTAAATATTTTCCGCCCAAAAGATGAACGTGGTAATGGGGCACTTCTTGCCCGCCATTCACTCCCGTATTTGCGATCAAACGAAAACCGGTTTTTTGCAAATCGTGTTTCTCAATAATCACCGCGATTGCTTTGTGAAATTCAACAATTTCATCTGCGCTGGCTTGCGCATAAAAATCATGCGCATTGATATATGCCCCTTTGGGAATAATCAAAATATGCACTGGAGCTTTGGGATGAATATCAGCAAAAGCCAAAACATGGTCATTTTCAAAAATGGGGGTACAGGGAATTTCCCGTCGCAAAATTTTTGCAAAAATATTTTGAGAATCATAAAGCATGCGCAAATCCTAATGTGAAAAAATCTTCTCTGCGCGGGGTTAAAACAACCTTATCACTAACAGGAAAGGGTACAGGCGCCGGTAATTTTTTTGAAGGTTTTAGAAAAATATCCGAAAAATAATTAAATTTTATCGAAGTTGGTGCAATGTTTTTTGTGAATATTGCGCTGTTGAATAAAATATCTTGTGTCAAAAACAAATCGGGCGCCGGCACGGGATTGGGGATGAAGGCATGCGCGCCATTCAATGGCGGCAAGGACACAGAAGGGTTTTGTTCGGTTTGTGTGTATGTTTTTGCAAAAGTGACAAGGGCACGCACACGATCATCGCGTTGAAACGCTCTGTTATGACCCAAGGTTATAATGCCAAAAGGATGATCATCCACCTTCACAATCATCACCACATTACTTCCGGCCGGGCATGTTGTTCCCGTTTTTGATGCGACGATAGAGGGCCGCATTTCTGGATCTTTAAAAAGACGGTTTGTGTTTGGATAGGTGACCTTGCCAAATGTCACCGTTGGTTGACGAAAATATTCTTGAATGCTGTCGGGTTGGCTTGCCACATAACGCAAAAAAATCCCCAGATCATAAGCGGTTGTGCGTTGATGTTTTAAGGCGTTTAACGTTGGCCATCCGCTGACATTCGTATGATAAGTGGCGGCCATCCCAAGCTGGGTCGTCATCTGATTCACGCGCGCAACAAACGCCTCTTCTGAGCCCGCGGCCGCTTTTGCGAAACTGAACATCGCATCATTGCCCGAACGCGTAATCCCCAAAGCCAGAATATCTTCAGCCTCCGCCATCATTCCTTTGATGGTCACGGAATCGGGTTTATCAACACGCACGCGCCCAGAAGGCAAAACAACCCTTACAAAATTTTTGTAAGACGGCACATCAAACGTAATTTTTGCTTTTGGATCAAGCGCCCCGGTTTGTAAATCTTGAGCCATCAAGACACCCGCAATCATTTTTGACAAAGATGCGGTATGTGCGGGCTTGTCGATATTTTGTGCGTAAATGATTTGGCCTGTTTCCATGTCAAAAACCAAATCGGCGCGCACGCGCTCTGATAATTCCTGCGGGCTGGAGCATGCAAGTGTGGGCGCGGGCACAGATGCGGCAACGGCACCTAAAAAAGCCAAACGTGCGGAGAGAGGTTGAAAACCCATGTGAAAAATTTTCTGCGCTTTTTCACGATCCGTCAAGATGCGGCGGCAAAGAAAAACCCGAACTGGGGATACCAGTCCGGGCCATGAGGGGGAATATCTTTATTTACGCGCGGGAAACAATCCGGATCACTTACGCGGCGATTTTTTCAATTTTTTCCTTGGCCGAGGCAATCACGGCGGCCGCATTGGGCATATTCGTGCCTTCCGCGCCGATAAATTCAACCGATGTCAGGCCAACAAAACCAAGTGACGTCTTTAAAACCGGGGTTAAAAGGTCATAAGGTGACCCCAAAGGAACGCCGCCCGTGGCCGCCACAACATAAACTTTGCGATCTGGAATAAGGCCTTCAAACCCGCCTCCGGTCTTGGATTGGAAGGTCAAACCGACACGCACAATCAAATCAATCCAAGATTTTAAAGATGCGGGAATGGTAAAGTTCCACATCGGGGTTGAAATAACCACCGCGTCCGCTTCCAACACATCATTGACCAATTCGTCCGACAGCTTCACCAAATCCTTTTGGGCTTGGGTACGGTTTTCGACCGGTGTGTAAAAAGCGGTGATCATGTCTTCCGTGATATAAGGCAATTTTTCCGTCTCACGCACTGTGACATCGGCATGTGTATGCGCGCCCGTCAATTTTGCAATCAATTGCTCCGCCAACTGAGTCGACACAGAATCCTGGCGAGGTGAAGATTTAATATGAAGAATATGTGCCATTATGTTTTGTCCTTTTCTGGTTGTGAGTTATATAGAGTGATATCAAAGCTCAATCAAGACAATCTCCGCATCGTGCAATGCTTTGATGGTCACGCTTTTTTGATCGGTGATTTCCGCACCATCGCCCATTTTTAAAAGGCTGTTGTTGATCATAACCTCGCCTTTGGAAACGAGAAGATAACTGGGCCCACGTAGAATCTGTGAGATTTCAGTTCCGGCGGTTATGTTTCCCCCAAATAAACTGGCCTCTTGATTGAAATAAAGGGCGCGGCCTTCATTGATGGCGTCGTGATCTTCTGTGCGCCCCGAAGCAAGAAGCGGCAAAGCGTGATTAGCAGGAATTTGCGGAAACGAGATCTGATCCCAAGACGGTGTCAAACCTTTCGCGCGTGGCATAATCCAAATTTGAAAAATGCTCGTGTCACCCGCATCATCGGCATATTCCGCATGGGTGATCCCCGCTCCGGCGGTCATCACTTGAACATTGCCGGCCTTGGTCACACCTTCATTGCCCAAATTATCACGATGAATAATCTGACCTTGACGGACATAGGTGATAATCTCCATGTCGCGATGCGCGTGGGGATCAAACCCGCTTCCTTTTTTAATCCAGTCATCGTTAATCACACGCAGGGGCCCGAAATTGACACGGCGCGGATTCATATAAGACCCAAAGCTGAAATGATGGCGACTATCCAACCATTCATTGTGAAAATGGCCTAACTCTTCGCGGCGATAAATGGTCAACATTGTTTTTTCTTTTCTGTTATTTTCTTACATTCTGCTATTCGGTAAAAGTTAAAAAAGGTTAACAAGAAAAAATTAAAAGCCGCCCCGTTTCGAAAAAACAAAGCCGAAGTTGGGGATTCCTGATGAATCCCGGATATTTGGTTTTAACCATTTTTCCCTTTATTTTCAGTGGTTTTTTTGATATAAGTAATACCTAATACAGACAATTTGTGTGACGGGGGAATGTCACAACCAAAAGGGAGAACCGCAATGCCAAAAAATGGCTATTGGGTAGAATGTGTTCCAGCAAACACAAAACAAATTGACATAATGAAAAAGATTGCTGAAAGCCCTGAAAATTCCGGTTACGTTGCAACACCCGCATCTTTCCCGGATTTGCAAGAAACCGCGGCAACGCCGGAAGAGGCGATTAACCGCATGCGCGCACGGTTGATGACGTTACGCAGCCATTACAGCCAGACGGGAAAGCTTCTTCCTGAAATGGATAATCCTGTGCGCCCGCCCACACGTTTGCGCAATGTACAAGGATGGATTTCCGTTTACATTGTCGTGGGCGAATGCGAAGCCGCGTTAAAGGCTTCACATTAAAAAAATCTCTATCCGATTTTTAGTTGACGGATGGCTGAGCAGGTGCAGGCGCACTTGCACGCAACCAATCTTGGAACGGAACAAATCCGCGCAAGTTTTGAATGAAGCTTGGCGCATCTGTTGTGGGGCCCCCATTGACAAAATCAACGGGTGTTTTTGCCGCGCCAAATAACATGCGCAATTTTTCACCTGTGCCGATATTGCCCGTATCCCGCGCGACACAGCTGATGGTTTGATCTTCATTGGAAACCATACATTGTGCGGCAACGTCTTGTGGCAACAAAGGTGCTGCCGTAGCTACAGGTGCCGCAGGAGCCGCAGAAACAACAGGTGCGGAAGAAGGTGTATCGTCTACTGTTTCTTCGATCGATGGTGCTGCTGCTGTTGTTGTTTCTTCTTGTATGACGTCAGGCTCGGCAACATGAACTGCTCCCATGCTTTGGGAAGGCGCATCAACCGTGTTTTCGGGCAAAGATGCAACATCTTGTGGTGGCGTATCGGAAAGCCCATCTTGAGAGAGAGCCTCTTGTGATGCTGTATCAGAAACGCTCCCTGCTTGAGCTGATGACATTTCTTGTCCATCAGAATTTACCGACATATCTGATGAAGTTTCTGTTGCTGCAGAGGTTTGTGAAACATCAGTTAAACCAGCCTCTTGATCAAATGCACTTTGAACAGTTTCGCCATCCGCCTTTGGTGCAAGATCCGTTACACGTGGCGCGAGAGCTGGCACGGCTGGCTTTACTGCTTGTGATGGTGGTGCAATGGGCGCATCAGACTGTGATTCCACAGACGGCATCATCTCTTGCGATGCAACCGCAACAGGTGCGGCGGCAATCGCGGTTTTGGCTTCTTGCGCACCAAAACCATGTTGCAATGTTTCAAAAAGACCATGTGCGGCAACACCAATCGCGCCACCAGCGGCCGTTGTGAAAGCACTTTTGGCCACGTTTTTCAACAAGCGTTTTTCTTCCAACGCATATTCCCAATAACCTTGATTGGCGGCGCGGGTGAAAGCATCGGTGATAAACACATCTGGTGTCTGCTCCGCACGTTCTTGAATTTCTTTTTGTGCTTCACCGCGGCTTTTGCGCCACTCTCTCCATGTGCGTAAAGACCCGCCGACAAGACCGCCCGTGGCAACAGTTGCGGCATAAACCGCAACAACCGGAGCGCTCACAGCCGCCGTTGTTGCCAAAACTGTGGCTTTCGCCGTTGCCATGACGGCCGCGCTTAGTGCCATTTCACCTATATTTTGTTTGGTGAAAATAGTCTTAGCCACAGCACCCGGGTTTGATATGGCGGTTTTTAAATTCGTGGCCGTTTGGCTGGATTTCGTTGCAACCGACTCAAGGATGCGCCCAAAAAGGCTTTTCTTTTGCGGGGCTTGCTTTTCATCAGCCTGAGTATTTGGCTGAGGGTCTTGGGCTTTATCTGTTGAGCCTAAAAAAGGCTCCCGTCTTGCAAAAACTGATCCGAAGCGCATGGTAAAATCCCTTTCCCTTTATACGGGCCGTAAACATAAATTTTTTGTGGTTGAGGTGTTATATAACAAATCATTTTACTTATGCAAACAAAAAATACATAAAAATTTTCTTGACATAAACTTGCCCCTGGGGTTATACCTGTCACACCGGATAAACATTTAACCAAGTTTTAACACTTAAATACCCAATAGAGGAGTGAATTATGACCAATTTAATCAAAAAAGTTTCAATCGCTACTGCTGCCATGGCTGGCGCGGCGGCTTTCTCCCCCGCATCTGCAACGGTTCCAACAGCCCCGCCCACCAGCGGATGTAGCACTTGCGGTGTTCAAGGCGGTGGCGGCACCACAAATCTTCCGGGTCAGGCGATTGTTTCTGGCACAAACAACAATAACAACAATAATGCAAATAATAACAACAACGCGAACAACAATAATAATGCCAACCGCAACGACAACAACAACGACAACAACAACACGAATAATATTGGTGTCGATAACAATGTAACTACGAATGTTACAACAAACGTTGGGAACACCAATACAGTTAACGGCACAAACACAAACACATTAAACGCAACTGGTGGAAACGTGAGCTTAGCATCTGGCGCCATCCAAGGCGGTGAAGCAAACGCAGATGCTTCTGTTAGCAACTCCGGCAACTCCTCATCCTCTTCTTCTGTTGGAAACATCACCACCGGAGCATCAACAGCTACCACCGGTCCTGTTACAACTGGAAGCAACGTTAATAACGTAAATATCCAAAACCGCCAAAGCGCAAATGCCCCTACTGTTATCAGCAGCCCAACCGGACAATGCGGAACAGGTTTGGGCCTGTCTGCCGGAACACTTCCTGTCGCCGGTGGTTTCAGCTTTCAAGGCCAAGGATCAAAATGTATGGTCATCAACGGTGCTTTGGTTATGATTCAACAAGGTACAGTAAACCCAGAAGTTGGCGCGGCCGGTATCGGAACGCTCTACGAAGCGGACAAACGCTTTGCACGCGGAATTGAGAACCGCGCGGCTTTTGTTGGAATGTTCGGTCAAGTTGCACAGCCTGTTCAAACTTATGTTGTGCCACCACAGCCTGCACCCGCACCGAATGTCACAGTCAACATTCAAATGCCAGAAGGGCCACAGGCACAAGAAATTGAGCAACCTCAAGAAGAGCCACGTCGTGTCCGTTCCGTACGTCGCGCGGCACCGCAAGCAACACAAGCAGCACCCGCACCACGTCGCGCTGCTGCTCCTGCCCCGGATCAGTGTAAAGTTGCACAAGACCGCGTGGCTTCTTTGGAAGATCGCTTGAC
>JAIXWE010000063.1 GCA_027482195.1 Alphaproteobacteria bacterium
ATTATCCGGTCACGTTTTCCGAAGACAATCCGGTTGCTTTCCATCTTGATCCGCGTGTTGCGTCCCAAATTCAAGGATTGCATGAGGTGGTCAAACTTTTAAACGCAACGCGCGAATTTTCGGTTGAGCTTTCCGTTTCTGATCATGATATGGGCGTGACCTTAGTTTTTACAAAAGACGATTACGCGCTTCCATTGGCGGTTCATTTTTCTCTTCAAAAAATAAAAGGCTTTAAAGGAAATTTCATCACAACAGATGTTTATGATCGCACCGAAACATACCAGCATTTTGACTTGACCCGTTGGGAGGATGCTATTTCTGCAAAGGGAAATATGAGAATCCCTGGGCAAAAAACATTCATCGAAGAGATCATGCACATTTTGGGACAAGCTTATGTCGCCGAACGCTATGAACAGCAATTAAACCAAGAATTTTACGCGCACCGTATGACGTAATCTAAATCTGCCCCACCGTCTTGATCCGGGTTAGCGCATAAAGAGGTACTCAGTTTTGCATGTTTACATCCCGCCGGGGGAAGGCATGGCTGCTGGTTGGGTTTTCGTTTCTGGTTGGTTTCCAGCTGGAAGTTGTTCTTCCTTTTTCTGCTGAGTCAGAGGGTTTTGTAACTTTCCAAAGTCAAGACCACCAAACTGAACTGTTTCTTCTTGGGTATATCTGGGTGACATTTTTGCCAATGTTGCGAGAGCTTCTCTATCTTCAGGATTTATATCTTCTCCTGCTTCTTTAAGTTTTTGTGCTCCTCTGAGGAAGGCAAAATTCTTCATGGACTCCAGGTGATCTGGAATGGGTTTACTCCCCAAGCGATCCAAATAATCGCTTACTGCCGCACTGTACTGATCGATCGGCGTGGCGGCTTTTAGAAGGTCTGTGTAAGATCCATCTTCATTGTGAAGGCGTTCACTAAAGCCTTTTGTAGATTTCGTAAGGTTTCCCAAAACTTCATTCAGGCTCATATATTTCTTTTCTGGTTCATACCCATCTTTATCGGGGACTGTAAATTCAAACCGAGGCTCACCTTTTTTATCGAACTCAAAACCAGAATAGTAAGGGAGATCAAAGGGGTTGTTATCTTCGAGCCCAAGAACGCCCGATTGACGTTCTAAATCTGTGACAGAAAGGCTTTGATTTAATTCATCAATCGTTTTCTCAAACGTGCTGGGTTCAGGGCGATCCATTGTAACAATGATTTGATGTTCTTCAGGGCTATCTGCTCCTGAGGCGTCCTTTTTATCTTCTTGACCTGTTAAACCCATCATGCCCCCAAAAATATTCTTAGAAATCACGTTAACTTCAAAAATAGCATAAACTATAAGGGTTAACGATGATTTAACGTAATAAAAATTATTGGAATAATGAGAGTTAAGATAGAAGAAAAAAGTAACTCAAATCTGCCCGACAGTTTTGATCCGCGCTTTGGCGTGGATTTCATTTTGTGACATCACCACCGTTGACGGGCGGAACCGTTCAATCACGGATCTTACAAACGGGCGGATGGCGGGAGAAGTGAGAAGAACCGGGGTTTCACCAGATTGCGCGAATTTATCAAAAACCTGGCGCACATTCTGAATAAAATCTTGAAGAAGGCTTGGCGCCATGGCGAGTTGTTTGTCTTCGCGATCCCCCACCAGAGAGTCTGCAAAAGCTTGCTCCCATTTTGGTGAAAGGGTAATGAGCGGCACATGACCGTGCATGTTTAAGTTTGCCTCACATATCTGGCGCGATAAACGTGCGCGCACATGCTCGGTAATCAACCCAACATTTTTGGTATAGGTTGTGGCCTCTGCCACACCTTCCAAAATTGTCGGCAAATCCCGAATGGATACACGTTCCGACACAAGTGATTGCAGCACACGTTGCAACGCACCGATTGTCATTTGTGTGGGGATGACATCCGCCACTAATTTCTGCCACTCCGGTGGGAGTTCGTTTAAAAGTCGTTGCGTTTCGGTGTATGAAAGCAAATCCGACATATTATCTTTGATAATTTCGGTGATGTGTGTGGTTACCACGGTTGTTGCATCCACAACCGTATAGCCTTTGAAATGGGCTTCTTCGCGGTAGCGTTCATCAATCCACATGGCGGGCAGGTTAAAGGTTGGCTCAACTGTGGCTTCACCGGGAAGTGTGATAGCTTCGCCCGCGGGATCCATACACATCAACATCCCCGGGCGTACATCGCCACGACCCGCTTCGATCTCTTTAATCCGTACCACATACGTATTGGCGGGGAGTTGCAAATTATCCTGAATGCGCACCGCCGGCAAAATATATCCCATATCTTCCGCCAATTGACGGCGAAGCCCTTTGATTTGATCGGGCAAACGAATACCGCCTTGTTCACCTTGCACAAGCGGCAAAAGCGCGTAGCCAAGTTCCAAACGAATTGTATCCATCATCAAAGATTTTGAGATTGGTTCTTCCGCAGGTTTGGCGGCAATCATCGCCGTGCGCTCAACTTCTTCTTTTTGATCGGCTTGAATACGCTGTTTCTCAAAGGCGTAGTAAGCAATCATGCCGGTCACGGCGGAAAGAACGACAAAAGGGAGCAGCGGCATGCCCGGAATAAGACCAAACGCAAGCATCAAACCCGCTGACATCGCCATCGCGCGGGGATAGCGCGAAAATTGATCCATCAACGCTTCGTCGGCTGAACCCTCAACCCCCGCCTTTGACACAAGTAAACCGGCGGCAACGGAGACGATCAAAGCGGGCACTTGCGACACCAAACCATCACCAATGGTGAGGATGGTGTAATTTGCCGCACTGTCCGCTATTGACATGTCATGTACGGTGGCGCCGATAATGATTCCGCCGATGAGATTGATAAATGTAATCAGCAAGCCCGCAATCGCATCACCACGCACGAATTTTGCCGCACCATCCATGGCTCCGAAAAATGTGCTTTCTTGCTGAAGCTCCGCACGTTTTGTTTTTGCATCTTCTTCGGTGATAAGCCCGGCCGATAAATCACTGTCAATCGCCATTTGTTTTCCGGGCATTGCGTCCAAACTGAAACGCGCGGCCACTTCGGCAATACGTCCCGAACCTTTGGTGATCACGATAAAATTAACGATGATCAAAATAGCAAAAACAATTCCACCGACGATGTAACTGCCTTCCAGCATAAACTCGCCAAAAGCGCGGATGATATTTCCGGCGGCATCATTCCCCGTATGACCATGTGATAAAATCAAACGTGTTGACGCAATGTTCAAACCTAAACGCAAGGCGGTGGTGATGAGCAAGATGGCTGGAAATGTTGAAAATTCTAAGGGCTTGCGGATGAACAGCGTCATCATCAAAATCATGATCGATAAAGTGATGGAGATCGCCAAACCGAAATCAACAATGATCGGCGGCATCGGCACCAGCATGAACATAAGAACAACAACAATACCAAACGCCAACGCGACATCCCCGCGCAGAAGTGCGGTCGCAAAAGATTTTGGATTGTTGATGTTAAAGGCCTCGCGCGCCATCTATGTTATCCTGCGGGCACATCAAGGCCTTCATCGCGATATTGCGCCAATTTATTGCGTAAAGTTCGGATGGAGATCCCCAAAATATTCGCGGCATGGGTGCGGTTGCCCAAACAATGTTCCAAGGTGTTGATGATCATATCGCGTTCAACATCGGCGATGGTGCGCCCGATAAGATTTGTCACAGCCCCTTCATTTTCAACTTTTGTATCATCCGTTGCTGCGGATTCTTTTTGTGGGCTCTTGACGGGGGTGGGTTGTGGTGCGCCGGATCCTTGAATGAAAATCGCATCCGCCTCAATCTCATCTTGCATGGAAATGAGCACCGCACGGTACATGGTGTTCTCCAGCTCACGGATATTGCCGCGCCAATGGTAATTTAAAATTTTATCGCGTGCCGCGTCTGATAATTTTTTCTTCGGCACATCATTTTTCTCGGCATATTTATCGAGAAAATGTTGCGACAAATTCAACAAATCAGATTTACGTTCACGCAAAGGCGGCAAATGAATGCCAAAAACATTGAGGCGGTAATAAAGATCTTCGCGAAACTCACCCTTTGCGATGGTTTCTTCCAAATTGCGGTTGGATGTTGCAATCACACGCACGTCAACCTTGATACGGTCATTGCTTCCGATGCGCGA
>JAIXWE010000098.1 GCA_027482195.1 Alphaproteobacteria bacterium
ATTTTAAATTCACCCAGCAATCCATCAGGTGCGGGATATACACATGATGAGATGAAAGCGTTGACGGATGTCTTGCTGCAACATCCTCATGTGTGGGTGATGGCTGATGATATTTATGAACATCTTGTCTATGACGGGTTTCAATTTTGTACCCCCGCGCAAGTGGAACCGAAATTGTATGACCGCACGCTGACCGTGAATGGCGTATCAAAAGCCTATGCCATGACAGGGTGGCGTATTGGGTTTGCCGGCGGACCAAAAGAATTGATCAAAGCAATGGCCAATATTCAAAGCCATTCAACGTCCAATCCGTCATCCATCTCCCAAGCGGCGGCGGTGGCGGCATTAAATGGGGATCATGCGTTTTTGAAAGATTGGTGCGCGGCTTATAAGGCGCGGCGTGATTTGGTTGTTGAAAAAATCAACGCCATTCCGGGATTGTCGTGCCCCACACCCGAAGGTGCGTTTTACGTTTATGTGTCGTGCCGTGATCTAATTGGCAAGACAACGCCCGATGGCAAAATTCTTACCACCGATGAAGATGTGGTAACATATTTCTTGGAATCGGTTGGGGTTGCGGCGGTGCATGGCGCGGCTTTTGGTTTGTCGCCATATTTTCGCATTTCTTATGCGACATCAGATGCGGTGTTATCAGATGCATGCGCGCGGCTTGCAAAGGCGTGTGCCGCCTTAACGAATGGGGCAACGCGCGCCGCGTAGGTTTACGGCTTATCTTTCTCATTAGGCTTTGTAAGATTCGCAATGTGATTGCGAAGCCGATCGGTAAGGCTTTGGCTTCCGTTCGGTGATGTATCTTTTTGATGTTTTGAATCGTAATTGCTGACAAGAATTTCGCACATATCATCAAATTGTTTTCGGTTTTCTTCCAACATCATTTCAAAAAAGTTTTTGAGTTTACGGATATTCTCAGGTGAGGCGTCATCAATCGCAACACTTGGATAATCTTTTGCAAACGGCCCTTCGATCAAAGATTTGTTAAAGTTTAAAACCTGTGGGCCCATCTCCTGCATGAACGCATCATGCAACGCTGTCTCGGGTGCATGAAAGAAAATATTGATCAGCGGCATATCATTCTCAGGATCCACAACACCCAACGACCCAAAACGGTTCCAATCATCACGCCGGATCGAACGGTTGGCGTATCCGGTGCCGATAACAATCATGATTAATTTTTGGTTCGGCTTTAAAAGAGGGCGCAACATCCCCATATAACTTGTGCACGGGTTGTCAAAAATACTCCCATCAATCGCGGTAATTTCCTGCTCACGCAAACTGTTGCCCTGGCGGGTTAAAAATGAATGGCACGGAAAAAATGTTGGTGCGGCTGTGCTTCCCATCACCGCGTCATAGAGGGCGACATCATGTGCGGGTGGGGCCTGTTCCGCAAATTTTAAATTTGATAACCAAACGGCATGTCCGCCTTCGCGGATCAAGCCATGATGTTCACTTCGTTCTTCGCGTGTCAGTTCGCGGTGAGGAAAGGTTGTCCGTCCATCAATGTTATAAACGGGGATCATCAATGAACTTAGGCTCTCCGATAATTTTGCGCGTCCAAAAAGTGCGCGCAACGCCCGCCCCAAATTCGCATGATCATAATGACCATTTTTCATGAGCGCATTAAGTTGCCGCAATTTCAAAGTACGGTTGTTGAAATCATGCACCAAACTACGTAATGAGCGAAACGCATCTTGCGGAAAAATTTGTGCACCCTCGCGTTCATAAAACCGCACCATGTGGCGTGCTTTGAATTTTGGTTTTTGCGACTCATAAGGGTGTGGGATATTTAATGCGGCATTCAAAATGGATCCCGTGGAAGGACCACAAAAAACATCCACCATATCGGCCATGTGCAAGCCCGTGGTCTCTTCAATTCTTTGCATAAAATGGGCGGGGATAAGGCCGCGCATACCACCCCCATAAGTAAACAAGGCGATCAACGGGCGGGGTGCGGCGTGTGAGTTGTGAGAGTGGGGCATGGGATGAAATGGGATGGGATGGGTTTAAATGGGACAAAACACAGAAAAATTTAGACAGAATCAGTGTAGCGGAATTCAGCGCAAAAAAAAACCGGACCCAGAGGTCCGGCGAGTTGAACAGGGAGGTTTTACGTCAGAAAGACGTAAAGGATCAAAGATCCGCGCCCCTTATCCACCTTTTTGAGAATATTTACAATTATTAATTTCGTATATCTGGTATGCAGATATCGCATAACTTCTATGCAAAAGGCCTTATAAAAGGCAGGGCTAAACAACATTATTTCGCGCGGGAAAGTTCCTTGCTACGTGCGGCGGCCGCATGTAATGCCTTTTCCATCAGGGGTTTAAGCCCTGTTTCGGGGTTTGTTAAGATCTCTAATGCGGCCTCAGTTGTGCCGCCTTTGCTGGTTACTTGCTGGCGAAACTGTAAGGGGTCAATGTGCGGTTCATCTTGCAACATTAAACTCGCCCCAAGCACCGTTTGGCGCGCCAATTGTGCTGAAAGAGACGGGGAAAGGCCAAGTTTGACCCCAGATTCGCTCAAAACCTCAACAAAATGGAAAAGATACGCGGGGCCGGAGCCTGAAAGGGCTGTGACGGCGTCCATATCGGCCTCTTGCTCAACCCACACCACTGCGCCAAGGGGGTGAAGTAACTGATCCACCAATTCTTTATCAGTATTTTGCGGGGCGTAACAGGCCGTAATTCCCGCCCCAATCAAGGCCGGAAGATTGGGCATAGCCCGCACAACCTTGGGTTGATTCTTGGTGCATACATCTGCAAGTTGACTCGTTTGAACCCCCGCCATGATTGATAAAAGAACAGTGCTGGGAGTGACAAGGTTGGAGAGGGTGATTTTTATTTCATCAAAATTCTGCGGTTTAATGGCTAAAGCAATAATATCAAACGATTTTTTGAGATTTAGGATATCATCAAAATTGGATGCATAATCAAACAATGGTGCGTTCAAGCGGGTTGTTGGGTTATGGTGCGGGTCGAGAACGGTAATAGTGGAGGGGGCGGCGGAATCGAGCCAGCCTTTCAACATTGCAAAGCCCATATTTCCACATCCGATCAAGAGGATAGATGGGTTCTTTAAGGTCATGAATGAATCTTAAGAATGCCCCAAAGGGGACAAAAGTGTGAAATCCAGCAAATGATCACACATCGTATCCGGCGTGGCTTGCTGTTGGGTTAAAGCATAAAAGGCGGCGTAATGTTTGTCACATTCCTGAACCGCGATACTCATAATATCTTGCAAATGCTCAGCGCCTGAGCCACTTTCGCCGCGGAAAAGCTGTGTATGACGAAAACAGGGCTGAAGGCTATTCGGGTTTAAGTCAAAATGTCCCAACCATAAATTGGCATTCATATTTGCCACGGCGCGAAAGCCATTTAAGCTTTGGGATGCGGGCAAAGTGAAATCATATTCACAGCAAAATTGCATGGCGCCGGCCAAATCGTCCCAGGCAAACATCATACGGTAAATGCCGTAACGGCCTTCAGCTTCGGCGAATAACTCATCACGATTCATGCGGTGATAAGCAAATTTCTCTGATGAAAGCACATCTTCAATTCCGTCCAACGGATTGCAATCATCTTCCCACCCCGTGTAACTTTGTGCCGTCATTTTATTTCTTTTTCTTTGCTTTTAATTTTGCAGAAGCCGGGGATTTTTTTGATTTGGCGGGTTTTTTGGCTCCGCCATCCAATGCATCTAGGCGCGATTTTAAGGATTGGTTTTCCGCACGCACTGCATCGACTTGTGCTTGAAGATGAAGGATCTCAGCGCGGGAGACCATATCAAGACGTTCAAAATGCGCCGCCATGCGTTCGCGCATATCGGATTCAACCTGGCGGCGCAGGGTGGACATAAGGCTGATTGCGCCGCCGGCCACGCGCACCAAATCATCAAATAAAGGCTTATTATTGATCATGTTTTGAAATTCCGTGTAATTATTAAACAGAGCTGCGCCTTTTTTCGCAACGCCGCAAACGTAAAACTCAAGACTAGTCCACAGGCTTTATTTCCTCTAATCTTTGCCCAGATCAAAATATAGGGAAATTCAATATGATTATTGTCACGGGTGGCGCGGGGTTTATTGGCTCGAATCTTTTGGCCGGCTTGGAAGCCGCCGGGTTCACCGATCTGGTGGTTGTCGATGTGTTGGGTTCGGATGAGAAATGGAAGAATATTTCCAAGCGTGCCTTGCGCGATATTATTCCACCACAAAATCTTATGGCCTATTTGGCGGAGCATAAAAAAGATGTGAAAGTTATTTTTCACATGGGGGCGATTTCCTCGACCACGGAATATAACGCCGATCTTGTGATTGAAAATAATTTTTCTTTAACACGGAATTTATGGCGTTGGTGCGCACAACATGATGTACGTTTGATTTACGCATCCTCGGCCGCCACATATGGTGGAGGGGAGTATGGATTTTCTGACTCCGATGCGTTGGATTATTTGGCAAAACTGCGTCCTTTGAATCCGTACGGGTGGTCAAAGCATGTGTTTGATCGCCGTGTCGCAGATATTATTCATGGCGTCAGTCATGAACCCAAGCCATCCCAATGGGTTGGGTTAAAATTCTTCAATGTTTATGGGCCAAATGAATATCATAAGGCAGGGCAAGCCAGTGTCGTGTGCGGGTTATACCCTCAAGTTGCTGTGGGCGCAAATGCGCGTTTGTTTAAATCGTACCATCCCAATTATGCCGATGGCGGCCAGTTGCGCGATTTCGTTTATGTCGATGATTGCGTTGATGTGATGTTATGGTTCTTAAATAATCCGACTATCTCGGGTTTATATAATGTTGGGTCCGGCAAAGCGCGCAGCTTTAAAGATTTGGCGTTGGCAACTTTTGCCGCAGCCAATAAAGAGCCAAAAATTTCTTTTATCGATATGCCGGAAGTTTTGAAAAGTAAGTATCAATATTTCACGCAAGCAGATTTGAATAAATTGCGTGCCGCAGGATATACAAAACCAATGACGGAATTGGAAGAGGGCGTGCATCGTTACGTGCGCGATTACATGGCGTGTGAGGATAAATATCGTTGATGATTATCAATTGGGCGGATCTTTCTTTAAATCCTGTGGCGATTGCGATCGGGCCGGTTACAATTTATTGGTATGCGCTGGCTTATTTAGGTGGATTTTTGGGCGGATGGGCCGTGGCAAAATGGGCATGCCGTTTGGATCAAAATAAATTTCGCCCGAATGAAACCGATATTGATGATTTCATGACATGGGCAATTTTGGGAATCTTGCTGGGTGGGCGGATTGGGTATGTGTTGTTTTATAACTTGCCGTTTTATGAAGAAAATCCGCTTTCCGCTTTGAAAATTTGGCAAGGCGGCATGGCGTGGCATGGTGGTTTGATTGGTGTCATCACTGTTGTTTTTGCCTACTCCTATTTGAAAAAAATCTCTTTGTTTCGTTTGTCGGATTTGTTTTCATTTGCCGCCCCTATCGGTTTCTTTTTGGGTCGCCTTGCAAATTTCGTCAATGGTGAATTATATGGCCGCGTTACCGAAGGTAATTTCGGTGTGATTTTCCCGCGTGGTGGAGATTTGCCGCGTTATCCGTCGCAATTATTCCAAGCTGTGTGTGAAGGTTTGATTTTATTCATCATCATGACGGTGATGATGCGTCATGAGAAAATTCGCAATCGCCCCGGGTTAATTTCCGGCGTGTTTTTATGCACTTACGGATTTTTCCGTTTTGTCATTGAATTTTTCCGTGAACCCGATGCGCAAATTGGTTACATGACCTTTGGTCTTTCAATGGGGCAGTGGTTATGTGTGCCGATGATTTTGGGCGGTGCATTGCTTTTCTTATGGCGTTTCAAAAAGACACAAAATGTCTGAACTGAAAACTATCCTTCAAAATCATATCCGCACCCATGGTGCCATGGACGTTGCAAGTTTCATGGATTTTTGTTTGGCACATCCCATACATGGTTATTACATGACGCGGGATCCGTTCGGACGATCGGGTGATTTTATCACCGCTCCGGAAGTCTCCCAGTTATTTGGTGAGATGATTGGGGTTTGGTGTGCGGATATGTGGATGAAAATGAATATGCCAGAGCGCTTTCATCTTCTTGAATGTGGCCCCGGGCGCGGTACGTTGATGAAAGATTTATGGCGCGCAACACAAAATATTCCTGGATTCCACGCGGCATGTCACATTCATTTATTGGAAACATCGCCCGTATTAAGCTCCATTCAACAAGAGAATTTACTGGGGCTTTCGGTTACATGGCATAAAAATCTTGAGACCTTTCGTGCAGATGCGCCGGTGATTATTATTGGCAATGAATTTTTTGACGCACTTCCCATTCAGCAAGCAATTTTTCATGCTGATCAGTGGTATATGCGCCGCATTGCGTGTGATGCGCAGGGGGATTTTGTTTTTGTTCGTGGTGAAATTTTGATGAGCGAGTTTGGTGACGGGCATGAAGGCGATATACGCGAATTCTCCCCGATTCAAGACGACATTTGGCAGAATTTTTTGAGCATTCTTGGACGTGTCGGAGGCGGGGCCTTGATGATCGATTACGGTGGTGATGTTGATTTTGCGAATGATACGCTTCAAGCGGTAAAAGCCCATCAATATAAGGATATTTTTGATGATCTTGGCAATGTTGATCTGACAAGTCATGTGGCATTTGGTCGATTAAAAAAAATGGCACGGCTTCAAGGGTTAAAGGCAATGGAGCTTATGCCACAGGGCGTGTTTTTGCAAAATCTTGCAATTCAAAAACGCGCCGAAATTTTAATACAGAAGAACCCAGATCACATAAAAAATATTATGAGTGGTTTGGAAAGATTGATCGCGCCAGATCAGATGGGTAATTTATTTCAAGTTTTGTGTGTCTATGATAAAAATTTACAACCACCTTTGGGATTTTCATGATTTGTCTTCGTCCACAAATTTTTCAAGATCTGCCGCATGTAAAGGCTGGGTTCTTTGGCCGTCAGGGTGGTGTGTCACAAGGTGTGTTCGCAAGTTTGAATTGCGGGCCGGGTTCGGGTGATGATCGTGACGCCGTTGCCATGAATCGGCAAAAGATTGCTGATTATTTGGGTATTTCAGATGTAAACGGCTTATATCAAATTCATTCAAATATCTGTGTTGTGCAAAATGAAAAGCCAGAAAAATTATTTGAAGCAGATGCGAGTGTGACGACAGAAAAGAATTTTCCGCTTGGAATTCTCACCGCAGATTGTGGGCCGATTTTATTTTACGCAGACGGGAGTGAGGGCTCAGTCGTGGCGGCCGCCCATGCGGGTTGGGGCGGAGCGGTCAAAGGAATTTTGGAATCGACAACCCAAAAAATGTTGGAGTGCGGTGCAAGGCTTGAATCCATACGTGTTGCAATTGGGCCGTGTATTGGATGGGAAAGTTATGAAGTCTCGCGCGGTTTTGAAATTCCATTTTTACAAGAAGATGAAGGTGCGCATATCTTTTTTCGTGAGAAGGGCGACAAATTAAAATTTCATTTGGCGGGCTATATTGCTTTTCGTTTGCGCCGCCTTGGTATCACCCAGATTGAAGATGTGGCCGTGGACACCTATGCTGATCCAGAAAAATGGTTTTCTTATCGCCGTGCCACACATGAAAAACAAGCCCAATATGGCCGACAAATCTCAGTTATTGCGTTAACTTAAAAGCGGTTGATCTTGTCGCCTCTTTTCCTGTAGTTTACCAAGGATCACACCAACGGGGGCTCGAATGAAACTGATTGCGGGAAATTCCAATTTACCCTTGGCACAGGCGATTGCCTCTTATTTAGAAGTGCCGTTGACACAAGCCTCATTCCGCCGTTTTGCCGATATGGAAGTTTTTGTTGAGATCATGGAAAATATTCGTGGTGAAGATGTTTTTTTAATCCAGTCAACATGCTACCCCGCGAATGATAATATGATGGAATTGCTGGTTGCGATTGATGCTCTTCGTCGATCCTCTGCGCGGCGTATCACTGTTGTTATCCCTTATTTTGGATATGCGCGCCAAGATCGCAAAACGGGATCACGCACACCAATTTCTGCAAAATTGGTTGCAAACTTAATCACTGTTGCCGGCGCAAATCGTGTCTTGGCATTAGATCTTCATGCAGGTCAGATTCAAGGTTTCTTTGATATTCCAACCGACAATCTCATGGCTTCGCCCGTTTTTGTTCCTGATATTAAAAAGCGTTTTGATGGAGAAGATTTGGTGATTGTTTCCCCCGATGTTGGCGGTGTTGTGCGTGCGCGCGCTTTTGCCAATCGTTTGGGTGTTGATTTGGCAATTATTGACAAACGCCGCGAGAAAGCGGGGGTTTCCGAAGTGATGAATGTCATCGGTGAGGTTGAAGGAAAAGTTTGTATTCTTGTCGATGATATTGTCGATAGTGCGGGAACATTATGCAACGCCGCGATGGCCTTGAAAGAGCAAGGTGCAAAATCGGTTCATGCCTATACCGTGCATGGTGTGTTATCAGGTGGGGCGGTTGCACGCATTGCGGCGTCACCGATTGAAACCATGGTCATTACCGATAGTATTCCCGCAACGGAATCTGTGCGCGCCTCAAAGAATATTATCCAGCTTTCAATTGCACCTTTGATCGCGGAAGGGATCAAGCGTATTGCTGAAGATCGGTCAATTTCGGCGTTATTTCGCTGATTAAGCTTGCGTATCGATATTGTGGGCGGGATCAATGGATGGATCGCCTTTTGAAACCCCCACACGTGCGGGCCGCAACAATCGGTCGTTCAACATGTAACCAACTTCGATCACCTGAATAATTTGTCCGGCGGGCTTGCCGGGTACAATTGCTTCGAACATCACTTCATGAAAGTTTGGATTGAAAGTCTCATCCGTCGGCTCAATTTTTCTGATTCCGTTACGTTCAAAACTTTTCAGTAAATTTTGTTCCGTAGCTTCGATGCCATCAATGAGGGGCTTAACGCGCTGATCTGTCTTAAGATCCGCCGGAATTGCATCAAGCGCACGGCGAAATGTGTCCGCAACATCAAGCAAATCTTTGGCGAAGGAAGAAATAGCGAATTTCGCGGCGTCTTCGCGTTCGCGCTGGAAACGTTTGCGCAGATTTTCCATCTCGGCCACGGTGCGCAAAAGTTGGTCTTTGCTTTTATCCAACTCATCTTGAAGTCCTGTGATGACCGCAAGTTGTTCCGCCGTCGCAGTTGCTTCAGGGACAACGGTAAGATCATCTTCGGAGGCGTGTTCTTGCTCCTTTAAAATTTGTGCACGAAAGGCGGCTGGACCCGTCACATCGGTGAAACCGGATGGGGCCAAATCATCTTTTTCTTTTGGATTGGTGTCGTCTGTCATGTCTTCAAGATAGGCAAATTGTAATTATTTTTCAAGGCTGAACGCGCCGGTTAATTCGCGGCTCATAATTTGGGCGGTGTAATCGACCATCGCGACAATGCGCGCATAATTAAGCCGCGTGGGGCCAATCACGCCAATGGCGCCAACAATTTGCCCATTATCATGGCGGTAAGGGCTGATAACCGTGGACCAGCCCGATTGATCAAAGAACTGATTCTCTGAGCCAATAAAAATTTGCACTCCATCCCCACTTGAAACCGCATCCATCACATTCAGCAAGGTGCGTTCTTCTTCAAGGCGAGTGAGAAGGCCGCGCGCTTGTTCCAAATTTTCCATCGCCTTGACATCATTTAACAAATTTGACTGCCCACGAATAAAAATATTTCCGCCATCGGCAACAGAGACCGCAACAACAAGCCCTTGTTCAACTAAATCGCGCGTGAGGCGATCAAGTTGCGTTTCATGCTGGCGAATATTATGTGTCAGCTTTTCATGCATTTCCATTAATGTTTTGCCGGCCAAATGATGATTCAAAAAGTTTGATGCTTGTTCCAGAGCAGAGCGATCCGTGTTGGGTGGAATGGTGATAACACGATTTTCAACCACACCATCTTGCATCACCATGATGACAATTGCGCGGCCGGAGTCAAAGGGAACAAATTGAATCTGTCGAATAGGTTTATTGATTTTTGGTGTAATCACCATGGCCACACATGACGCCAAACCTGAGAGTGTATTCGAAGCACGGTCATAAACATCATGCATCGTGCGGTTGGCGGCATTACATTCCGCTTCAATACGCTTGCGCTCATCTGAGGTAAGGTTCCCAATTTGCATCAAGCCATCAACATATAAACGCAAGCCCGATTGTGTAGGAATGCGACCCGCCGATGTATGGGGAGAGGCGATGAGCCCCAACTCCTCTAAATCCTGCATGATATTGCGTATCGAGGCGGGGGAGAGTGTAATCCCAAGTCTTCGCGCAATCGTGCGTGAGCCCACGGGTTCCCCCGTGTTCAAATATTCATCGACGATTTGCCGAAAAATATCGCGTGATCGGTCGGTCAGGTTATGGCTCATGTCACTATATATAATGGAATCTTCTGTATTTGACAATTTTCACGAAGTTGGCTTTTATGCGGCTTATAACATAAAGGAATTGATGATGTCCCGTCCCTCTGGCCGCTTGGCCGACCAGCTTCGTGCTGTTGAGTTTGTTTGCAACGTGTCAAAATATGCCGAAGGCTCATGTCTTGTAAAATTCGGTGATACCCATGTTATGTGCACGGCGACGATTGAAAATCATGTTCCCAATTGGATGAAAAATTCGGGCAAGGGTTGGATCACGGCTGAGTATGGTATGCTTCCCCGCGCGACGGCTCAGCGCACAGATCGCGAAGCCGCAAAAGGAAAACAGTCAGGCCGCACACAAGAAATTCAGCGTCTGATTGGGCGCGCCATGCGCGCATGTATCAACATGGAAAAAATGGGGGAGCGTCAGCTGCGTTTGGATTGCGACGTCATCCAGGCGGATGGCGGGACGCGCACAGCTGCGATCTCGGGCAGTTATGTCGCAAGCATGTTGGCCTTTCAACATTTACAAACAATCGGACTTTTGAAAGAGCTTCCTATGAAAGACTCGGTGGCGGCCATCTCATGTGGAATATATAACGGCAGGGCTGTTCTTGATCTTGATTATGATGAAGATTCATCTGCTGAGACTGATGCCAATTTTGTTATCACTGGCCGCGGCGGCATTGTTGAGATTCAAGGCACGGCTGAGAAGGATCCTTTCAGCGAAGCCCAGCTTCAAGAGCTTCTTGATCTTGCCAAAAAAGGATGTTCAGAGCTTGCGGAATTACAAAGTAAGGCATTGGGTTTAAAAATATGAAGAGTGCTTGGCTTAACCGTACACTGGTTCTGGCGACGCATAATTCTGGCAAGATTGCTGAAATTACAAATTATCTTGCGCCGCTTCATCTTCATATTCTAACGGTGCGCGATATTTCTTTTCCC
>JAIXWE010000021.1 GCA_027482195.1 Alphaproteobacteria bacterium
GGCATGAAAACCCATTTTGAATCGCGCTTAAAAACAATTGCGATTTTGCAAAGTTTAGGCAGCCCACGCCGCTTGATTATTCACATTTATATGTGGCAATCGGCCTTTATTATTCTTCTTGGAACGGCGTTTGGTCTTTTGTTGGGCTTGGGCGCGCCTTTTATGGCTTTACCCTTTTTGCAATCGCTTTTGCCTTTTCCGATTGCGCCGAGCGTCACGTTTGAATCCGTTATTGTTCCATTTTTCTTTGGGGTTTTGACGGGTTCGGTTTTTGCATTGTGGCCATTGGGGCAAGCGGTTGCAACCTCACCCCTTGTTTTATTTCGCAACCAAGCCGTGAGTTTGGATACAAAGCCTTCACGTTTATTTATCATCGGGATTGCGATTTTAACACTCGCATTGATGGCATTATCGGTGTGGTCGTCACATAACCCCACTTTTGCAATGTGGTTTTTGGGTGGATCTCTTTTATGTTTCTTATGTTTTGGGCTTTTGGGATATGTGATTTCTTATCTGGCACGGCGCATAAAAATTAATAACGCGCCCGCGTTGCGCTTGGCGTTGCGCAATATGGGGCGTAAAGGCAACGCGACCATTTTTACCTTGATGGCGATGGGTGTGGGGTTAACGGTTTTGATGACCATTACCATGATTGAAATTAATTTGCGCGAATCAATCACAAGTCGTTTGCCCGTCGATGCGCCGGCTTTTTTCTTTTTGGATATTCAACCCGATCAAAAAGATCCGTTTATTGAATTGTTAAGCGCACAACCCTCGGCGCGCATGATCAACCTGACGCCCAATTTGCGTGGGCGCATTATCGCCGTCAACGGTGTTCCGGCGGAGCGAGCTTTGAAAGATCAAAGCGAAAGCTGGCTTTTGCAAAATGACCGCGGATTCACTTATACAACCGATTTACCCAAATATTCTGAGGTCACTTCCGGTGAGTGGTGGCCGCGTGATTATCAAGGCCCGCCACTCATTTCTGTCGTGGATGATGTGGAGCGCGGTTTTGGTGTGAAAGTCGGCGATCAGATGACGTTGAATATTTTAGGGCGCGATATCACCGCAACCATCGCCAATGTACGCAGTGTGGATTGGACAAATTTCACCATCAATTTTGCGATCACCTTTGCCCCCGGCACCTTGGAAGCCGCACCACATAGTTGGCTTGGCACAGTTGTGGCAGACCCGGTTCATGAAAATATCATTCAGAAAGAGATTACAAAAAATTTCCCCAACGTGACGATGATCAAAGTTTCCGATGCGGTGAAAACAGCCACCGACATCATGGGGAATATCAGCATGGCGGTGCGTGTCGGCGCGGTCGTGTCAATCTTAAGCGGCTTGTTGGTTTTGGCCGCGACCTTGGCCGCCACCCGCACGGCGCGTCTTTATGATACGGTCATCCTCAAAGTTCTTGGCATGCGCAGTGCGATCTTATTGCGCGCCTTTTTCACCGAATTCGGATTATTGGGAATTTTGGCTGGCGGCTTGTCATTAATATTGGGAAGCATTTTATCCTGGGCCGTCATGACACATATTATGGATCTCACGTGGGTCTTTTACCCCTTACCCGCCCTGGCAACCGGGGCCTTGGCTGTGGTTTTGATTTTAGGCATGGGATGGGCGATTACCGGACGGGTTCTCTCAAGCCCCGCGGCCCCACATTTGCGCAATGACTAAGTCATTGATTGTTCGATAAAATTCGGCGGCGCAGCATAAAATTATCGATAAAATATCGATATAGTATGTTTTTAGTCTTGATTTTTTCGGATCCTACACTATAGTACCACACATGTAAGGTAACTTACTGAATTACCATGTAAAAGATTATTTTTTCTTGACAAACGGAAAAATTCATTTAATATGGTAAATATAAAAAGCATAGACCCTTAAACTACAGCGATAATGGAGTATAGCATGGAAAACACCGTAAGACAGACTACCCCTACCACTGCGCAAACTGACCGCATGTCAGAAATGGATATTTTATCGCATTTCGTGCGCACCGTCGGCCACCCCCCTGTCATAGAAGATATTCGCCTCATCATGATCCAAAACATGGTGGATCTCGGTCATTCCGATCAGGCTCAAATATTGGCTGAGAAACTTGAGATGACACAGGATCCTTCTGTGAAAGCAATTTTAGCACCTTCACCACAACCATAACAGCAGTTGAATTTAGTTTAAGTCGGAAAGGAGTAAGGAGATGGGAGTTTCTTTAAAATTAGCCGCAGCTGGAGCTTTGGCATTAGGCGTGGGTGATCTCGCGGTTGTCGAAGAGCATCGCAACCAAGCTTACGAGCTTGTCGCGCACTCATCCTTTGGCCGTGCGGTACATATTGATCTCGACACAACGGGAGCGGAATATCATATAACAGATAGCCGGGCAGAAGAAATGTTGCGTCAGTGTGATTTTCCTTACAGAACATCAGCAGCGTGGGGGCCGAAGGATCCACGTCCAAGCTATCCTTTGCACCTCGTCGACGTGAATGGAAATGATTATCCGTGTGAAAAGGGAAGCAAAGGTTGGCAAATTCAGCAGGCCGCAAAACAAAAAGCGACTGTTAATTTTGATATGAAATAACAGTGCTTATTTAATCTTTTTGAGTGTCGCGGATGGTACGCCATTTCGCGACATTTTTATTATGCTCGTCCAACGTTTCCGCAAAAGCGTGCCCGCCCGTGCCATCCGCCACAAAATATAAATAATTATGTGTGTCCGGATTTAACGTTGCCGCAAGTGCCGCGCGCCCAGGGTTACAAATGGGTGTCGGCGGCAAGCCGTTGATCATGTAAGTGTTATAAGGCGTTAAAACTTCAAGATCTTTGCGCAGCAACCGCCGCCCAATGGGGCCCATCCCATCATCTTTGTGCCGCCCCAAATTCATGCCGTAAATGACGGTGGGATCAGATTGAAGCCGCATACCGATGCGCAAACGGTTCACAAAAACGGCCGCCACTTTTTGATATTCATCTGGCTTGCTGGTTTCTTTCTCAATGATGGAGGCTAAAATAATCGCCTCTTCAAGATTTTTGATCGGAAGATTTGGTGCACGCTTTTCCCAAATGTCTTGAGTGAATTTTTTCTGAGCCGCAATCATATCATCCAC
>JAIXWE010000011.1 GCA_027482195.1 Alphaproteobacteria bacterium
GCCCATGTTTTGAGTGAGTTCGCACCGGGTGGTGGGTTCATCCATTCTAAACCCCCGCCACTGGGTGAGAAAATGCGACAGCGCGGACTAGTGCAATTGGGATTTGTATATCCGGTTTGAACCGAATTTTCAAAGCTGATTTGAAATTTGCTAAATCCATTTGCGCGAACGCGCGCGACCGCATCACGAAACATATTTCCTTGTTGAATAAGTTCCCCGGCCAAAATGTCGGCGCGCTCTTGGGATAAACCTTGCCCGCCCGTTCCGCGTGAAAGCGCAAAGCCCAACGCTGCAAACAAGGCAACAGCCAAAAGAATATAAAAAAAGATGGAACCTTGCTGGTGTTTCATATGACCAGTCTAACGCAAAAAGGAATGAAAATCACGCTCATGTGATTTCGGAATATGAACCTCAATGACGGAAATTTTATGGTCAGCAAGGGTGAGCAAAATATCCCGCCCCGACCCAATCTCAACATCATCGGTGACGCCCAAGCCTAAAACGGGGCACTCCAGCGCTTCACCTTTTCTTAAGCGATCTTCCACGCGTAAACGTTTGGCGCGGTTGCTATCGGAAAGCTCCTCAGCAGATTTAAGGGTTCCGTCGGGCTTGATCCATTCATGGGCAAACAAGGATTTACGCCAGCTTTTCACAATTGGCTCAATGGCAATTTGCAGTGTGATAAATTTATCTTCCCGCCCTTTAATGGCCGGATTGGTGATGAAATTAACCGCCACATGTGGTGGTAAGGAAGGTAAAGCCATATCACGCCCCTTATGGACAAGAATTTTACTTTACTATAAAAAGGCATAAGAAAAACTTAACAGTGAAACCCATGGCCGCTTCTATTTCCTCCCCGTCATCCCCCCCCGAAATAATTCACGTGCCCCGCGATTGTGACCAGGTAAAATGCGATGGCGGCGGCGGAGCCTTAGGCCATCCCATTGTTTTTTATAGCTTTGATGGGCGCGATTCTGTGACATGCCGTTATTGCGACCGTGTTTTTGAAAAAACCAAATCTTGATTTTTTAACCAAGCTTCTTATATTTTAGAGAGAGTATTAGTGCTGGAAATCCGGGCTGATCAAAAATTTAACTTGCTCAACTGAGGAGTTTGCAATGACAACACGTTTATCTTTATTTGATTCTCCCCTTTTCTTAGGTTTTGATCAATTTGAACGTACGTTGGACCGTGTGCGCAAAAGCACATCCGAAGGCTATCCCCCTTATAATATTGAACAAATTGGCGAACATGGCTTGCGGATCACGCTGGCTGTCGCAGGGTTCAGCTTGAACGATTTGGATATTCAGCTTGAACAAAATCAGTTGGCTATCCGCGGCAAACAAGAAGATGACGCCACACGCACGTATCTGCATCGCGGTATTGCGGCACGGCAATTTCAACGTAGTTTTGTTTTGGCAGACGGTATTGAAGTTCTGGGTGCGTCACTTGATAACGGCTTGTTGCACATCGATATGAAGCGAGTCGAGCCCGAAGTTACCGCCCGCAAAATCGTCATCACCGCGCCGGGCCATGTTGACACATTGAAAATCAATGACGCAAACGCTTAGTTTGTGATAGAATCATTTAAGAGGTTGATGATGACACAAGACAATAATAATGATGTCGATCCAGATGCGCGTGCTTTTTTAAAAGCCTTGTCACCACAAGACTTTCTTGCTTTTGGCATGAATGAATTGGCTTATGTTGCGCCGCTTCAAGTGACGCATTTTGGTGTAACGCGCACGGCTTATGCCTTGCGTTCTGCGGATGGCGGGACGTTGATGGTCGCGGATCACCCGCATTTGGCGCTTGCTGCGGCGCGCCAACATGACATGGAAGCGATGATTCTTCATTAACCATTATTTTCTTGCCATTTTTGGGGTTGAGAATTTAAAACCTCAAGAATGAGTACTGAAAATATTTTAATCGCAACGCATCAGGGAAAAAGATGGGAGATGGAAGATCGCGCTTTTGCGTTTGTTTTTCCAACCCATGATCTGCGCTCTCCAGAATTAGATCTCAAAGATTTTTTTGAGGCCGCACATAACGCAACCGAATCACACGAGTCCGGGGCAGTTTTAACTGCGCTTTTTTACCACGCGGCAACTCATTCGGCCACGGTGGCACAATTGGGCGATTGCCGCGCTTATGTAAGTTCTGAGAATGGCAAGGGGGGCATGCAAAGTAAAAGATTGGGTGTCTCGCATACGCCAATCTTAAAATCTGAGAAAAAAACACTTCTTGAGCGCGGTGGTAAGTTGAATGAGACTGAAACAATGGTTTTATCTGATGACGCGCATGCCGAGGTGGGGGTGACCCGTGCGCTTGGTGATCATCGCTTTTCTTCTTTATCGCGGGTACCTGATATTTTTTCTGAAGCCTGCGGTGCTCTTCCGCGCCCATTTTATTTGATTGCGATGACGAATGGTTTTTTTATTGGCGGGCGACCAAAAATTACCCGTTATGATACAACCTTTTTGCAAATGTCGTGGGATGAGAATCCGGTAAAAGCAATGGCGCAAACATGTCTGGTTCAATCAAAGGGAATGGATAATATGGCGTGTGCTGTCACGAAAATTGATCATGATTTTGATCATGATGTGTTGATGTTGGTGGTGGATGGGCATAATGGCGCGCAAGCCGCAGACACAATCATCGCCACTGCGCGCGAATTTTGTTTAAGCCGCTATACGAACGGGGTTGAGGTCTTGGAACACCGCCCGCAATGACTCATCGGTTTCTTGCGTGCGCAAGGTTTGGCAAAGTTCTTCATCACGCAAAAGCCGCGTGATACGCGACAGGCGTTGCAAATGTAAATTCCCATCATTTTCTGGGGAAAGAATGAGCGCGCAAATATCAATCGGGCGGCCGTCATCTGATTCCATCTCAATGGGTGATTTCAGTGTTGTTAAAAGACTGACAGGCGTTGTCAGGGGTGTTGATTTGAGATGGGGAATGACAACGCCGCCGCCAATGGCTGAGCTTGATTGTTTTTCAAAATGCATCAGCTGGGCATAAACCCATGTCATATCAAGAGATGTTGTTGCTCCAATTTTCCACGATAATTGTTGCAACAGGTGTTCAAAATTATTGACCTGAAGTTGCGGCAAAAAATGCGTGAAGTAAGGATAATGTGACATTCCTGTGCGACCCCCCGAATCAGACTGAATGCAAAACTGAGCTTTGTGTATCTGAAAATAAAAAAGGCTGCAAGCGCAGCCTTTTTAAAAAAACTCTTATGCAAAGGTTTTAGAGCTGAGCCGCGCCTTTTTCGTCCAATGGCTCCACCCAACCAATATTTCCATCATTGCGGCGATACACCATATTAATGGCATTGGTTTTTGGGTTGCGGAACAACAAAGCCGTTTGCCCTGCCAAATCTAAGCGCATGACCGCATCGGAGACCGACATTTTTTGAATACGCATATCGGTTTCGGCAACCACCAAGGCGTCATCCCCAACCGGAATATCTTCCTCTTCCTCGTTGTCCGATTCAGCCAACACATAATCACGCGCCTTTGTGGTCTCGGCTTCGGGGAGATTTTCAATACGTTCATGATGATCACGCAAACGTGTTTTATAACGGCGCAATTGTTTGGCAATTTTATAGGCGGTTTCGTCAAAAGCCGCAGGAGCTTCGGGTGCAGTTGAGGTCGCCGACACCATAATATCTTTGCCAACACGTAACGAAATGTGACACCGGAAAAAGCCATGTCCTTCTGGAGAGAATGTCACAACTGTGTCAAAAGCGCGGTTAAAATATTTCTGGTTGATATCTTGAAGTTTTGTTGCAACATGAGTGCGCAGTGAGTCGCCAACGTCCATTTGCTTGCCGTGAACTGTTAATTCCATGATAAACTCCTATCATTTCTAAAGAGGATTATTTATTTTAACACTAAGACCCATGAACGAAAACTTAAATCACACGAAAAAAGATCAAGATGTCATCGGAATTTTTGATTCCGGGTGTGGGGGCTTGACCGTGTTACGCGCATTGCAAGAAAAATACCCGCATGATTCTTATGTCTATGTCGGGGATCTGGCGCGCCTTCCTTATGGCACCAAAAGCCCTGAAACTGTGAAAAATTATTGTGTAAGCCTTACGAAATTATTGCTGAACTATCGCCTCAAAGCCTTGGTGATTGCCTGCAATACGGCGTCCACTTACGGGGCTCAAGCAGTGCAAGATTTATGTGGCTCTGTTCCGGTTGTTGAAGTGATTACGCCAGCCGCAAAAGCGGCGATGCTGCATACAAAGAATAATCATATTGCCGTGATCGCGACACAAGGCACAGTTTTAAATCACGCCTATCAACGTGAAATTCATCACCATAATCCGGATATCACGGTTACGGAGAAAGCATGTCAATTATTGGTTGCGTTGGCCGAGGAAGGATGGGTCAAGGATGATATCGCGCGCGCCACATTGCGGCGTTATCTGGATCCGATTTTTGATGTTGCACATGCACCCGACACATTGATTTTGGGGTGTACCCACTTCCCGCTTTTTGAAGATATTTTAAAAGACTATTTGGGTAAGGATATTCATCTGATTAACTCTGGTCATGCAACGGCCGCGGCACTTGATCTAATGCCAGCAACGACCGCGCCATCAACGCACTTCTTGGTTACGGACAGTGTTGATTCTTTTGTCAATAAAGGCGCACGGTTTTTGGGTAAGCCAATTGACAGACAGAATGTTTATCTTACGGATATAACGGATTAAGCTTGGCTTTTGCGAATGCGGTTTCGCTGAACAGATGAAGGGATGTTTAAGCTCTCGCGATATTTGGCAACGGTGCGTCGTGCGATGGTAATGTTATATTCCGCCAATTTATCAACCAAATCATCGTCAGATAAAATAACATCGCCCTCGGCGTCGATTAAAGATTGAATACGGGCCTTCACCGCTTCAGAGGATGTCGTATTCCCATCCGCCGTTTCAATGGAGGAAGAAAAGAAAAACTTTAATTCATAAAGTCCGCGTGGCGTGCCGATAAATTTTCCGGTTGTCACGCGTGATACCGTGCTTTCATGCATATCAATTGCTTCGGCAATTTCGCGAAGCGTAAGCGGCTTCATGAATTCAATGCCGTATAAAAAGAAACCATCTTGGCGTTCAATAATTTCACTTGCGACTTTTAAAATTGTTTGCGCGCGTTGGTCCATCGCCTTGACAATCCAATTCGCATTATGAAGCTGGCTTGTAATATATTCACGTTCTTTTGAATCTTTGCTGTGGGTTGTGACAAGGGTGTAATATTCTTGGTTCACCAAAACACGCGGCAAGGTTGCCGTATTAATTTCAACGCGATATCCCCCGCCTTGATCTTTGGGAAGGCGTTTCATCATCACGTCCGGAATGGCGGTTTGTGCCACGACATGATCAAATAATGCGGCCGGCTTTGGATTTAGCGCCTTAACTTCTTCCGCCATATCTTTGATGGCGGCTTCTGATACGTTACAAATTTTGCTTAAGGCCGCGTAATCATGCCGTGCCAATAAAGGAAGATTGGTCACAAATAATTCCATCACCGCGTCCCACTGGCCGCGCTCTTGAAGTTGAAGCATCATGCAATCTTGAAGATTGGTGGCAAAGATTCCGACCGGATCGCATTGACGCAAAAATTCAAGAACCGAATCAAGTCTCTCTGCTGAGCAGCCAATTTGTTCGGCCAGACTTTGTGTATTTTCACGCAGATATCCGGCTTCATCCAAGCGGTCAATTAACAAAGTGGCGATGGATCGATCAAGCGGCGGCAATTGGCTCACTGCAACCTGTTCCATTAAATGATCACGTAAATTGGTGGGACGCGTAAGATTTGCACCAAATTCTTGCTCCTCATCCAAAAAATCATGCTGGTTTGAGGAGGTGCCCATATTGAATGCGGAGCCAGCGTCAAAATCATCATCCTGCGATGGTGATGGCGGGGTGGGGGTGTGATAATCCTCGTCGCTTTCTGGCTCTTCTGGATCAAGTTTTTCAAGAAGCGGGTTTTGTGCAAGCTCCGTTTCCAGCCATTCCTGAAGCTCTAAATTATTGAGTTGCAGCAATTTAATCGCTTGCTGCATCTGGGGTGTCATCACCAGATTTTGCTGTTGTTTGAGGTCTAAGGTCTGGAGAAGTTTTTTATCAGCCATAATTTATTCTATAATGAAAAGCCTTCACCAAGATAGACGCGGCGCACATCTTCATGATCAACAATATGTTCGGGCGCACCTTCCGTCAAAACGGTTCCGTTATGAAGAATGTAAGCACGATCAACAATTTTTAAAGTATCGCGCACGTTATGATCTGTAATTAAAACGCCAATTCCGCGGTTTTTAAGATAACCAATGAGTGTACGAATATCATTCACTGCAATCGGATCGATCCCGGCCAAAGGCTCATCAAGCAAAATAAATTGAGGACGCGAAGCGAGGGCGCGCGCAATTTCCACACGCCGACGTTCGCCGCCGGAAAGTGCGATGGCGGGGGTGCGGCGCAAATGCGTAATTGAAAACTCAACCAATAAATCTTCTAATAAGGTGTCTTGATCAGAAGGCGATAAATCCAAAGTTTGCAATACACCACGAATATTATCCTCAACCGATAGTCCACGAAAGATTGACGCCTCTTGCGGCAAATACCCAACTCCTAATCGCGCGCGCCGGTACATTGGCAAATGGGTGATCTCTTCCCCGTCTAAGGTAATCACGCCGCTATCGGCTGTGACCAGTCCGGTGACGATGTAAAAACATGTTGTCTTTCCGGCACCATTCGGCCCCAATAAAGCGACCGCTTCCCCGCGGTTCACATTTAGCGAGACATCCCGAAGCACGGGGCGTTTTTTATAAGACTTGCTAATGTGGTGAACTGCCAAGCCGTTTGTTAAAGGGCGCAGATAGCGTTTTGGCGGCGTGGGCGGCAATTGTGACATTTCTTTAACTTAAGGAGATCGCTTCAAAAAAGCAATCATGGCTTGGATGGCGGTGTCGGGCGTGGCACTGGGCTTTGTGAACCGGTATAAAACTTTCCGGTTACCCTTTGGTTGCCCTCTTTGGCGCCATACATTTTGCTCAGGCGCGTCGTTAAATCCATGGTCGCACGTGCCCCGTTTAAAATGTTCGGCCCTTGGGTCAAAGCTACATTTCCAATCAGCTCAACCGTTTTTTGTTGCGCATTATAAATCCCGCGGTTGCTTGTGGCTTTTTCCGTGGGGGTTGTGATGACAACATTTCCCATCGCTTCGGCGCGGCTTAAGGTTCGTTTGCCTGTTTGGTCTGTTGTCAAAAATGCGGTTACCTGATCCGCACTGAGTTTATTATTCTGGCTTGTGATAATCGGTGCGCCAATGGCGATAAATTTTCCATCATTCACAAAATATTCAAAACGTTCTTCGCATGTGATGATCATATCTTCGCTTTGTAATTTCAAATCCCGGCCACTTAAAACGGCCTTGCCATCATCTAAAGTGTAAACAGCTTTTGCACCGATACCTTGCGATGTGCCCGAAATAAGTTTCACATTTCCCTCAGCCGTGATGCGGTAAATTTCGTTGCGCCCATTACGGTCGCGATAATCGGCGGTCAAAAGATCGGCATGAACTTGGAAATCACCTTGCTGAGCCACGGCATTTTTTCGTGCAAAATAACGCGTATTCGCACGATCCCATTCCAAAGCTTGATCCGCAGAAATTTCAAGCGGCGCTTGATCGGATGAAGGTGTTTGCGCGCGTGCTGGAAAAACACCACTCATAAGAATAAAAACAAGAAGTATAAATTTCATCGGGTTATCCTCAACGATTATGAAGTGTCATCTGACTTTTGCCAGTAAAAGAAATTGTTCCTTTCGCCCCATCCGCCATTAAACCTTCCGATTCAATGATGCCAATTGGCCCATGGCCTTGAACGGGGTCAACGGAGACAGCCTCTTGTGCGGTAATGCTAATCGCCAAACTGTTCATTGTTAGCTCATAACCATCATCATGAAAAAGCCGCACATGCCCGTAAAGTTTTAAGACTTGGTTGACCTGGTCAAATTCACCTTTGTCGGCTTTTGCGGCCAACCACGCGCCATCTTTTAAATTAATGTCGGCCGTGGGTTGATCGAGAATCACAATGTTGAGATTTTCTTCGCTTTGAAAGGCTTTTTGGGCGGTAATCGTATAAGGCTGAAGATCTGAGTCTTTCGATTGAAATTTCGGATTGAGCAATTCATTACGCCCTTGAATTTCAGGTGCAAGCTCGGCGCGTGGCGGGGGCGGGGTCGTCATTTGTGTTTTGTCAGACCAAACCATCATCACAATAATTAACGATACGGCCACCAAAGGAAGTGCAAGGCGTAAGGCTCTTACAAGATATGTGTTGCGGCGCGCACCCGATAAAATATGCGGCACATCTGTATCGGCTGTGCGAATAAGTTTATCCAAGCCGTGATGCGAGGAAGTATCCTCACTTGATCCTTTGAAGTTAAGCCTTAATGGCATGGGCTTTTCACGCAATTCCGGCGCGCAATAATTCTTGCACGCGGATCATGCCAATTATTTTTTCGTCTTGTGTAACAACCAAAGAAGTAATGGGGTTTTTTGCTGACGTGATCATAAAATCCAACGCTTCGACCGCCAATAAATCGGGGGCAATGGTTCGCGGATTGTGTGACATAATGGTGTCAACGGATTTGCTCAATAAATCGGGTGACATGTGACGTTTTAAATCCCCGTCGGTAATAATTCCCAAAAGGCGATCTTGTGCATCGGCGATCAGGACGGAGCCAAGATTTTTTTCAGACAAAGCGATCAAGGCATGATCCATTTTTGTGCCAAGGCCCACAACCGCCAATTCTTCGCGCGGGATCATAAAATCAGAAACATGTTTTAATTTTTGTCCCAATTTACCACCGGGATGAAAAACACGAAATTGTTCGGCCGTTAAATTCATGCGCTCCAAAAGGGCAATGGCCAAGGCATCCCCCAAAGCCATCATCATTGTTGTAGATGTGGTCGGAGCCAGCCCATTTGGGCACGCTTCCGGTTCGGGAGGAAGCAGTAAAACGAGTGACGCATGTTTCGCCAAACTGCTTTGTGCTTTGCTTGTCATCGCAATCAAGGGAATATCAAAGCGTTTCGCGTAAGCGATGATATCAGAAAGTTCAACATTTTCACCGGAGTTGGAGAGAAGGAGAATCACATCCTGATCGGTGATCATGCCCAAATCACCATGGCTGGCTTCGCCAGGATGAATGTAATAAGACGGGGTTGCGGTTGATGCCAAGGTGGCGGCAATTTTGCGCGCCACATGCCCTGATTTGCCGATTCCGGCGACAATCAAACGGCCCGCATTTTTATCTTTCATGGCTTGAATGATTGTCACCGCTTGGGTGAAATTATGATCAAGGCTGCGTGCTAAATGCGCCAACGCGTTGCTTTCATGATTTAAAACACGCTGTGCGACTTCTAAATCCTGTGGGGATTTTGTGGAAGTGAGTGGCAGGCTTTGAGTCATATTTTCTTCTTTTCAATGAGCAAAAATATCAAATTCATCCCAGCCAGCAAGATCAAGAGCCGCGCGGCTTGGCAAAAACTCAAAACACGCTTTGGCAAGATGGGCTCGGCCAACCCGCCCTAACATCTCATCCAATTTTGTGCGCAATTGATGAAGATAAAGAACATCGCCGGCGGCATAAATCTTTTGCTCCTCGGTTAAGGTCGGGGCTCCCCAATCCGATGTTTGTTGATTTTTATTGACCTCAATGCTCAACAACTCGCGGCACAAATCTTTTAACCCATGTTTGTCGGTAAAGGTGCGCGCAAGACGTGATGCAATTTTTGTACAATAAATTGATTTTAATTCTACTTCAAAATTCAGTTGAATAACCGCAACATCAAAGCGGGCGAAATGAAAAATTTTCTCAATTGAGTCATCGCTTAAGATACGGCGTAAGTGCGGGGCGGAAAAATCGCTGTTATCAAACTTGACCAAATGCGCGTGACCGTCGCCGCCGGATAGTTGCATGACACATAAACGGTCACGATGTGGGTTTAATCCCATCGTTTCGGTGTCAATCGCCACCGAGGAACCAAAGGTAACGTGGGCGGGCAAATCATTGTGATAAAGATGAATAGTCATACCCGAACCCTAGCGTTTTTTGATCATTTTTCCAAGGTTAAGTTAAGTGGTGCCCGAAAGAGGACTCGAACCTCCACGTCCTTGCGGACACAAATACCTGAAACTTGCGCGTCTACCAATTCCGCCATCCGGGCTTTGGGATGTGAAAACTTGTGTTATCGATAGCGAAGATCGGGGTTTGCTGTCAAATGCTATTTCATGCTTCGCCAGATTCCGTTATACTTTTCAAAACCTTGGGGATTTTTCCATGAAATTATTGGTGATTGATCGGGATAGTTTGTCGGCACAACTGATGTCTGCGCGACTGACGCCTTTGGGGCATGAGGTCGTGCATATTCCAGCGCGCCCCGAGGGGGTTGACCAATTGGTGCGTTCTGACTTTGACGCGGTGTTTATCGACCCATCACCACAGACAGATTTAAAGCCTTTGGTCGTGAATATTCGCCGGCAAATTCGTTACACACCTTATATGGTTTTGATGTCGGAAACTTTGGGCTGGCGTGATGCGTTGGCGCATGGCTTGAACGGGTTCTTGCAAAAACCATTAAGTGGCGAAGCTCTTGACCATATGGTTGAAAATGCCGGGCGGCTTTTAACACGTGTGCGGGCATTAAGTGCTGAGAATGAAGATTTCCCATCTGCTGGCGGCATTATCGCGAAATCAGCTTTTAATCAGTTGTTTTTATCCTGCATGGACCGGGCTGATCGTTATGGTGAAAGATCCTACGCCTTGTTTATTCATCTTGAAACTTACAAACAAATTGTTGCGGAGCGTGGGGCCTCGGTTGCTGACATTGCGGTGGCGGGTCTTGCGCAGCATCTTGTACGGCTGCGTCGTGTGTCCGATATTATTGGTCAAACAAAAACTCAAGAATACGCACTTTTGCTGCTCAGACCCCAAGATGAAAATGAACCCATTGAGGCCGCTAATCGTTTTGCGGATCAGCTTTCACACGCGCAAGACATTGCCAAAATTTGCGGCATGGGGGTGATATTAACCGTCAGCTTGATGGACCTTCCAACTGGTGCAGAAGTGGTGCGGCATGTGGTTACTCTGGCGGCTTAATTGTTTGGTTTTTATTTTTTTGCTGACGGCGTGTGCCTCGACGCCGCCGGATCGTCCGGGCGTGCAAGAGGCCAAAGCCTGCATGAAAGCATTGCGTGAAAATCCGCGTGTTTTGCCCGGTTATGTGATTGAAGCCTGCACAAATAACGGCGTTTGGGTTGTGATTGCCGAAGATGAAACCGGTATTCAAAAAGCGCAATTTGATTTTGTAAACGGGGAATATGCGGGTGTGGAAACAATGGGAATTCTTACCCCCGTGATGGAACTTGATCCAGATTTGGCGGAAAATTTTGCAAGCTTGCGACAAAGCTTGAACAAAGAATTGTTGGAAGAAAAATTATAATGACACGCTTTATCTTTTCTATTTTTCTTCTGTTTCTCACGGCCTGCGCCCCAGCGACTCCGCATGTGGCTGACACTGATCTTTTGATATTGGCGGATGATTACACACCGCCCGCGCAACCCTTTCAAAATACAACATCATCCCCTATCCCAGAGTCAGAGCCGATAAAGCAATCATCTCAAAAATCTCAAAAGCCTCAAAAGCCTGTTACGAAGACGGCCGCAAAACCCATTACAAAATCATCCCCAAAAACAAAACCAACCCAAGTAAAACCAATTCAAGAATGTGTAACGCCATCGCCGAATGAGGCTTTTCGTGTGGGTGAAACGGTGATGCTCAATATTGTCGGTGAAAAGGATTTATCAGGATTATATGTGATTGATGAAGCCGGTTTTATAAGCTTGCCGCTCATTGGAAAAATTCCGGCCAAAGATTTGCTGCCCCCTCAATTGGCAACGCACATTACCAATTCTTATCGCAACGGTTATTTGGTGAATCCGGTTGTGGCGGTGACCAAGGGCCCCTCTTGTGGGGTCAAATAAAATCATGAAGCGTTTTTTTATTCTGATTATCGTCTCGCTTGTTATCGGCTTTGTGGCGGCGTTGTTTTTTAAATCAACGCACGAATTATCACCCGCTTCACCTACCCAGAATTTGCAAGCGTCATTACTGTTGGATCAAAAGCGATTGACGGAAATTGAGCGTAGTTTGCAAAACTCTGCCGCTGATTTGACATTTTTGCGTGACCCTCAACGGGCAAAAATTTTTGATACATACCAAGATTTAATTTTACAACGTGAACAGCTTGCGGTGCGTTACGGCCCCCTTCACCCGGTTATGGCTGAGCTTAATCAAAAAATTGCGACAGCCCATACACAACTTCAAAGTGCGCGCCGTGCGTATTTTATGGGTTTGGAGCAAGAAAAACAAAGCTTACAGGGAAAAATTTCCCACACTAAAAGAACCATGTTGCAAAGCTCTGGGTCAACATCTTTGGCAACATATAATGTTGATGTTTTTTACAGTGCGCTTGTTTTCTTAGGTTTTTGTTTTCTTGTGGCCATGGGTTGTATAGTCTTTAAATATTATGTGGGATCTGTGAGGCATTTAAGTTCATTGGTTGCCCCTTATCATGTTCTTTCATTGGTGCGGTTGCCGCAACATATTCCGGCGCGTGATAATTATGTGATAAATTTTCCGGCATCTTTATTCACCGAAAATTTACGCCGTGTGCAAGACGACATCACCCACTTAACAAAATATAATGAAAATACAAAACGTGCGGTGGTCATTGCCGGTGTGGGGGCTCAACAAAATATGGCCGTGGATGTTGCGGTGGGGCTTGCGCGTTTGGCGGCAAAATCAGGTCAACGCGTTATTATTATCGAGGCCAATTTGCGCACACCCATGATGGCGCAATATCTTGATTCAAAAACACATAAAACCCTGACGGATTATTTGACCGGTCGCGCCAAACTTGAAGAATGCGTCGTGCGTGATGGGGCGCATCAACCTCATCGTCTTTATGCGTCACCAATTCCCTCCACTGCCGCCGATATGATGGCGGGTGAGAAAATGGCCACACTTTTGGCATCCTTGCGGCAGATGTATGATCTGTGTCTTATTCTTGCGGCTGACCCTGTGGGGTTTACTGATTCACGGCTTTTGCTGGCTGAGTCGGATATTGGCTTGGTTCTTATCGGCAAATATGAGCGCAGTTTTGAGGCCCAGCATCTGGCAAAATCATTCCAGCTTTTGGGCCGAAAGCCGGTTATGTTCGGGCTTGTCATCTAAAGCATTGAAATATATTCACAATAAATTTCTTGACATACGAACAAAAAAAGAACATATTAGGAACATAAACGCTCCATTTGCGCCTTGTCCCTTGTGGCGCTGATCGCGTTTTGTTCCCTGTCCTGTTTGATGCCCCGTATGCGCATTTTCCCCAATGCGTATGCGGGGTATTTTTTTAACCCTGATTTTTGGAGAAAGCCCGATGTCCACTTTGTTGCCTGTTGATGAAAATACCAATCCCATCCAAGTTTTACGCTTACGTGATCTTGCAACTCACCGCATTACCGTTACCGCCGTTTCTGCCCGCACCAGCGTTGCCTTTAACCCCACCACCCGTGTTGTGACGTTGGTGGCGACAACGCCAATGTTCGTGCGTTTTGGTAATGCAACCGTGGCGGCTACGGTGACCGATCACTATATCCCCGCAAACGTGCCTTTCGATGTCGCTATTGGCGGTGATAAGAATGCCCAATTTACTTTTGTCGCCGCCATTCGCGCCGCGACGGATGGTGTTCTTTACATTTCTGAGAGACATTAAACGCAAAGCAAATTACAAATTTGTTTGTGAACTTAAATTTCAAAGCAAATCGCAGATTTGTTTGTGAACTTAAATTTTAAAGCCGTGCACGTGAACGAAGTGCGGTAACAATTGTTCCGTCATCCAGATAATCCAACTCACCCCCCACGGGTACACCATGCGCAAGGCGTGTGATGGGAACGGAGAAAGGTGACAATTTATCTTGAACAATATGTGCTGTGGTTTGTCCATCAACGGTGGCGCTTAAGGCAAGAATAATTTCGCGGAAATCATGACGTGTGACGCGCTCAATTAATTGCGGAATGCGCAATTGCTCGGGTGTGATGCCGTCTAAGGCTGATACGACACCGCCTAAAATATGATAAAGACCTTTATAGGATCCGGTGCGCTCAATCGCCCATACATCTGCCACACTCGCGACCACACATAATAAATTGTGATCGCGGGTGGTATCGGCACAAATCCGGCATGGGTTAAGTGTATCAAGGTTTCCACAGATGTGACAGCTGGTGACATGTTCGGCCGCATCATCCATGGCGGTAATAAGGGGCCGCAAAACATCCATCTTATGTTCTAAAAGATAAAGGGCAACACGGCGTGCGGAACGTGGACCCAACCCCGGAAGGGTGGACAAATATTTAATCACCTGCTCAAGCGGTCCATGATCTTTACGCAGAGCCATGGTTTAATTAAGGCCTTTGCGTTCAGGGTCACGATATACAAAAAGATCAGAGTTAAGTTTGACGCCAGATTGTACATCGTAAAGTTCAATCTCGGTGATCATCCCTTGGGCATCTTTGACGCGCCATTTTTTTAATTGAAAAGATGGGGTTTCCACAAAGCCCAACGTAATCGACCCGGCACCCGGTTGTGCGGCCTGCACCACATTCATCTGTAACAAACCACCACCGCGCATGACGCGGGTTACTTTAAGATCATCATCAAGTGCAATATCTTTACGCAACAAAAAATCTGCCAAAGTTTGGCTGATGGGGGCGTTGGATTGTTGTTTTAATTCGCCGTCGTAAAAATAAATGAATAAACCATCGGCCACGACAAAATCTTGTGAAGGCGCATCATATTGAAAGCGTAGCTTGCCAGGACGCGAAAGATAAAAATCACCACGCAGTTGCTTGCCGTCCGGTGCAGTTTGAATAAAGCGCGCTTGCACCGTTTTCAAATTCGCGAAGTAAGACTCGGCGCGCGTGATTTCCGGTGCTTTGGCGAAAGCAAGGCTGGGAAGAAAAAGCATCAAAAAGGTCAAAAGAATTTGTTTCATAAGTTTTATCTAATGTTTTTGAAGTTAAAATCCAACTCTAAAGTCATTTTCTTGACAAGAAAACCTATTCTTGCGAAGAAAAGAGATGCGTATTTTGACACCTCACTCTGATATTGGCTTTGCGAAAGCGTTTTTAGAGGCTTGCGATGCCCGCAACGCCGTCATAAACCAAGGTGTCACGGGCGTGCTTCATTACCCAAATCGCCAGCAAATGGGGCGTGATTATGGCCGTTTGCAGCGGTTCTTGCGCAATCACTTTTCACTTGCGGTTAACCCGCATGATACGGATGAGCCACGGGCGATCTTGCTGGTCTCGGGTCCAAAGAAAAAATTTGGCCTCGCTTTCTCGCAAAATCATGTGCAGAGTTTATCGCGCAACAAAGCGGAAGAGTTTTTTGGGAAAGTGATGATCTCACAAGCACTTGCTTTGTCACATGCTTTTCCCGAATTTGATCCGGTGATGTGGCGCATTTATGAAGGGGATCGCGGGCCGGTTATTGGTCGCCCCCATCTTGATAA
This sequence comes from Alphaproteobacteria bacterium, assembly GCA_027482195.1. Taxonomy (GTDB): domain Bacteria; phylum Pseudomonadota; class Alphaproteobacteria; order Micavibrionales; family Micavibrionaceae; genus Micavibrio_B. Next base: position 15,650 of record JAIXWE010000011.1, read on the forward strand.
TGGAGTGCATCGAAAGGGATCGTTTGAGAAAATGAAAATCCTCGCAGAAAAATTTGGTGTGACCACACGGCTTGATCACGTGCGTGAGGCGGGGGCGTTGAGTGCCACCATTTCCTTTGGGTCTTTGGGCACGGTTCTTTACCCAACAAAGCCCGATATGTTGGCTTTAAAAGACGGTGGGTTTGTAAGGGGTTTATACACTCATGCACAAAATGAGGCACCCAAAGGTCCGTGCATTGCCGTTGATGAAGGTGATGTTTGTGTGATGCGCGCCATTGCGGGATGGAATGATTCACCCGAAAAACTCCCCCAAGTCCACGCGCCTTACCATCATCATTTTGATGATGACCCGCCGATGAATCCGCGCGGTGCGCGAATCTCAGCTGTCGATTTTTCCTTGGTGCAGGGATAAAATTAATACCGCCCCGAATGGTTGCCAACAAGCACTTCGCGTTTGCCGACATGATTGGCGGGACCCACCACGCCTTGCTTTTCCATCTCTTCGATAATGCGCGCGGCGCGGTTATAACCAATTTGCAAATGACGTTGAATGAAACTGGTTGACGCTTTACCCTCGCGCGCAATGAGGGCCAACGCTTGATCATATAATTCATCACCTGAGCTTTGCGCGTCGGAACCTTCTTCCGCAAAAAGATCACCCTCGGTGATTTCTTCGAGGTAAGAAGGCTCCCCTTGTGCTTTGAGGAAATTGACAACCGATTCCACTTCTCCGTCACCGACAAAGGGGCCATGAACACGCGTGATTCGCCCACCGGAAGCCATATAAAGCATATCCCCCATGCCCAATAAGGTTTCCGCACCACCTTCACCTAAAATTGTGCGGCTGTCGATTTTTGATGTGACTTGGAAGCTGATACGCGTTGGGAAATTGGCTTTGATCACACCCGTGATGACATCCACCGATGGACGTTGTGTCGCCATGATCAGGTGAATGCCGGCCGCGCGCGCCATTTGCGCAAGACGTTGAATGGCAGATTCCACATCCTTGCCCGCCACCAACATCAAATCTGCAAACTCATCGACAATAACCACGATGTAAGGAAGCTCGGTTAAATCAAGGGGTTGTTCTTCATAAACTGGTTTTCCGGTTTCGGGATCAAAACCAGTTTGAATTTTGCGCATCAACACTTCGCCTTTGCGGCGCGCTTCTTTGAGGCGTTGGTTATAACCATCAATGTTGCGCACACCCAATTTTGACATGTTGCGGTAACGGTTTTCCATCTCCTGCACCACCCATTTTAACGCCACAACTGCGCGCCCGGGTTCGGTGACAACAGGGGCTAAAAGATGTGGAATATCGTCATAAACCGACAATTCCAACATCTTGGGATCAATCATAATAAAGCGGCATTTTTCAGGAGGAAGACGGTAGAGGAGAGAGAGAATCATCGTATTCACAGCAACCGATTTTCCCGATCCGGTGGTCCCCGCCACCAACAAATGCGGCATGCGCGAGAGGTCGGCAATAATCGGTGCGCCGCCAATATCTTTGCCCAACACAAGAGGAAGTTTGGCTTGGGTCTTTTCAAAATCGCGCCCTTCCAAAAGATCGCGCAAGAAAACGGTTTGGCGTTTTTTATTTGGCAATTCAATACCAATCACGTTGCGTCCAGGTACAACGGCCACACGTACGGACACAGCCGACATGGAACGGGCGATATCATCCGATAAACCAATGACACGGGATGTTTTTGTACCGGGTGCGGGTTCCAATTCATACAATGTGACAACGGGCCCCGGATGGATGGACGAGATATCACCCTTGACGTTATAATCTTGCAACACATTTTGAAGAAGTTCCGCATTGCGGCGTAGGGAATTTTCATCAACACGCTCTTCCCCTTTTGACTCAGGCACTTCGTCCAAAAGATCAAGCGGTGGCAATTCCCACGCTGTGGCTTCGCGCAGGTTTAATTTTTCTTGCTTGGGTGATTTTTTCTCAGGCTTTTCCTTCGCGGGTGATTTCTTGGGACGCACTACGGCGATATCTTGCTTTTTCGTGCGCAAGAAAGACGGCATGTTGGAATCATCAAAATCCTCATCCTCGTCATCCTCATTATCTTCCTCTTCATCCTCATCCGGATCAAGATTGGGGGCGTTGCGGGTTTTGCGCCGTGTGAAACTTGGTGTTGTCTCCTCATGCGTGATTTTTTGGCGCAATAATTGCCACAAAGATGTGGCTCCCGATGCGGCGTGACTTCCCCCCGTTAAAACGGTTTCAATTAAAATGCGCCGTTCATCCGCGCGCATCGCCAAAGCAACATTCCACAAGAAAATACCAAGCGCAAAAAAGCTGAGTGAAATGACAAGTGTGCTAAGGGTATGGTTAAGAAAAGGGGAAACCCACCCATTGATAAGGTTGAACAACATAACCCCAACAATGCCGCCGCCATGAGATTGTGCAAGCCATCCGAAAGAAGGAATGACCACGCAACCAACAGCACAAAACATCGTACTCAAGGTAAGGGTGAGGATACGCAAACTTAAGGGTGAAAAATCATTCTCACAAAAAATGCGATAACCCCACACGCACAACGTCACACCGATGATGAAGGAGGCCAAACCAAAAGTTTGCAATAACATATCGGCCGCATAAGCTCCATATAACCCCATCCAGTTTTGAATGTCGGGGGAGCTGGTCGATGTGTTGAGTGAAGGATCTGAAATTGTGAAACTTAAAAGGGAGAGAATCAAAAAACCACCCATAGCGAGAACCACCAAGGCTTTTGCTTCGCGGTAACGATTCGCAAAAAATTCTTGGAAGCCTTCCGGAAAAAATCCAAATAAGCGCGGAGCGGGAGAGGCGGTGCGGGGCATGATAAAATCCAACGTGCTTTAAAAAATACTCCTGAGTGTAGCTGGATTGCCGCTGCGTTTCAAGTTTTCCACATGCGACGGGCTGTCTGTGGATATTAAGGGATTGTTAAACTTTTTGCGGTCTGATGAGAGTACATCGTCAGGTCTTTGCACGCATCCCGCAAAGAACACGCACAAGAAAGTTTGTTCAAAGGAGTTGCCCGTGATCCACGCATCTGGAGCGCGTCTGCCTTTTCATTCGCCCTCGCGCAGCGAATCTTTACCGGATAATTTTGCGATCTACACATTTCCGTTGGCTGAAAATATCAAGAATGATGAGTTGGAGCCATGGCGGTTGCAACGTATCTGCACCGATGCGGGGCAAGCATTACAGGAAGCAAAACAGCTTTATAACACACGGCGTTTCGCCCGCATTGAAGTACGCCGTCGTTACACCGATGACGGGACGGGCATTTTGCGCGATGAGCCAATTCAAGTTTTGGATATTCAGAAAAATAAACCACTTAAAGATGTCGCGGCAATTTTGATCACCGCAGCTTTATGTGTGTGCATCGCGGCCGGTTTGGTTTTACTGCGTTTATGACTCTGCGCACGGAATTTTTACAGACGAACAAATCTTTGATTTGCTCCTGATATTTTTCTATGCGAACAAATCTTTGATTTGCTTCGCGTTAATCTGGCAGCTCGCCGTTCGGGTCATGTTCGACCAGGTCGGCAACTTGTTGAAAAACGGCCGCATTTTCTTCCATCTGTTCTTTTAACGGCGGGTTTTGTTCACCCAAAGATTGAAAAAAAGTGGCCGCATCGCGTAGCAATTGTGCGGCAAGTTGAGCATGAGATGGCATGGATAATCCTTTCCAAGTTTAAGTTAATTTGCGAAACGCATGTGCGGGGTAAGTGCCCATAAAACGAATATCTTTAGCAAAAAAAGTGAGCTCTTCGAGTGCCAAGTTTACATCCCGTGATGCGGGATGGCCAATGATTTCTGCATAAAACTTGGCTGTTTTGAACTGTGCGTCATGATAGCTTTCAAGCTTTACCATCTGAACCTTGTTTGTTGCAAAGCCGCCCAAAGCTTTGTAAAGCGCGGCCGGAATATTGCGGACAGCGAAATGCAAGCTGGTTAAAACAGGGTGTGCGTTGTCATGATCCGGCATAAACGCCTCACGCGCAAGAACAACAAAACGCGTCATATTATCATGTGTGTCTTGAACGGATGATTTAAGAATATCAAGTCCGTAAATCTCGGCCGCCAATGCGGGGGCAAATGCGGCTTTGGTCGGATCGTTCCACTGTGCAACATCTTGTGCCGCGCCGGCCGTGTCCGCGTGAATGTGAGGTGTTAATTTAAGTTCTTTGATGATATTGCGACATTGCGGCAAACCATGCACATGGGAATAAACATCACGGATGGTGTTGATTGTCGCGCCCTTTGGAGCCATAAGCGAAAACTCAATTGGCTGGAAATGCTCCGCAATAATATGAAAGGGGTAATCCGCAAAAAGCCTGTGAACATCGGCCACACGCCCGGCAAGATTGTTGTCGACCGGAATGACGCCTAGATCGGCCGCGCCCGATTTTAAGGCTTCGAACGCATCTTCAAAGGTTAAAAAGGGCAAAGTTATCGCGTGCGGGTAAAGCATGCGCCGCACCCGATCAGAATTTGATCCCGCCACACCATTAATGGCAATTTTTTGGGGTTGAGGGGGCATGCGCGTAAACTCGGTCTCGACAATTCATCTCGATCTGGTGTAATTTCAAAACGACCATCACCATAAACCAATCCTTTTTATTGTCATACGGTTTTTTGCATGAATATGAAGTTTAATGTTGCCTTTGCTGCTTTGCTCACCGCCGGAATTATTGCCATGTTGGCGGGTTTTATCTCTGGCAAACTCGTATCACCTGAGCGTCTTAAAGAAGATGCGGTCAAGGTCGAAGTTGCCGACACAGCCGCTGGTGGAGCGGCCGCACCCGCTATGCCCGAACCCATTTTGGCATTGATCGCCACCGCCGATATTGAGCGCGGCAAGGCGGTCGCCAAGGCGTGCGCCGCATGTCACCATTTTGAAAAAGGTGGACCGAATGGCGTTGGTCCCGGCATGTGGGGTGTTGTTGGAAATAAAAAACAAGTCCATGAAGGCTATGCCTATTCGGGTACATTAGATGATAATGGTGAGCCAGATTGGACGTATGAATCCCTCAACAAATTTTTGTGGAAGCCAAAGGCCTACGCGCCTGGCACAAAAATGAATTTTATCGGCGTGAAAAAACCTGAAGATCGCGCCGCGCTCATTGCGTATTTGCGCACAATGGATGATGCACCCGAACCTCTTCCGACCGAGGCACAAATCGCGCAGGAACAAAAAGATTTAGCTCCTCCGGCTCCGGCGGCGGCTGAGGGTACGGCTGAAACAAAGACGGAAGAAAAGCCTGCAGAGACAAAATCTGATGCGAAGCCAGAAGTAACACCGGAAGAAAAGCCAGAAGTAAAAACACCTTAAGCTTTAAATTTTAAGCTTTCTGCGTCCATTTGCCGGCATCATCTTGTTGCCAATATGTCAGATTATGTGCTTGGTCTTTAAGCTGTTTCCAAAACCCGCGCGCGGCTTGCACTTGCGATTCATTTTGTCCTTCAAAAATGTGACAGACTAAATCAAAGCGGGTGCAATCCCCCCATGTTGCTTCGGGTAATATGAAGCAAGTTTGTGCGCTGTGTGTGTTCTCAAATTCATCGGTAATCAAAATGGGCGCAGATGAATTTTCATCACCTTTCGTTGCATGTGGTAAAAAACTATCGGGTTTTGTCATCCACAACGCATCACTGATTTTTGGGAAAAGTGATTTATCCGATGCGACAATCACTGCTTTCTTGTCGCCCATCACGGCGCGTTCGGTTAAAATGGCAACCGTCTCATAAAGCGGTTTGCGGTTGAGATGATAAAAGCGAATATCACTCATGAACTTTGTCTTTTTTATGCGGCGGCGGATAAATATGATGACATCCGTGAATGTCTTCGACATGCCATTTATCGGCATTTAAACGCCGCACATAACTGTCGTTAATCGGCACTTTCCCATACCCACCCGGAATATCAAGCACATAAGTCGGCCAACACAGACCGGATATTTTTCCGCGCAATTCTTTCATCAAGCTCATGCCTTCTTCCATCTCAACACGGAAATGCGCGGTGCCATGAACCAAATCCGGATGATGAAGATAATAAGGTTTCACATTATGCGCGACCAGGTTTCGGAATAATTTTTCCAAAATTTTTGCGTTATTGTTGATGCCCTTAAGAAGAACGGTTTGTGAGATGAGATTAATACCCGCTTGATGAAGGCTTTTTAACGCAGTAACCGCATCATCTGTCAGCTCATCCGGGTGATTAACATGCACGGCAAGATACGTCGCCTTTGACGATGTCAGTGCCTTGACCAATTCTGGTGTCACGCGTTTGGGGTCAACAACCGGCAAACGCGTGTGAAAACGTATCACGGAAATATGAGGAATCGTGTTGATTTTTTCGATAAGGTTTTCAAGACGGCGCGGGGATAAAATCAACGGATCCCCGCCTGAGAAAATAACTTCCCAAATATTTTCATTCTCACGTAAGTAAGCAAGCGCCTCGTCAATATCTTTGTCATCCGCAACCGCGCCACCCTGACCCACGCGATCTTTGCGAAAACAAAAACGACAATATACGGCACAATGATCTGTGGGAAGAAAAAGCACGCGATCGGGATAACGATGAATGATAAGCTTGCTTTTGCTTTTTGCCTCATCCCCAATCGGGTCACGCAAGGCTTGGGGATCGGGAAGATCTTCGTGATCACTTCGCACATATTGCAGCGCGATTGGATCATGAAGATCTTGGTCAATCTGCTCTTGTAAATAGATGGGAAGTTTTTTTACAAGCATTGTACTCATACAAATTTTACTCACTCATAATGATCGCGGATCAGGCTGTTGAGAAGGCGCACACCATATCCACGCGCAAAGGGCACGGGGTGAACGGCCTTACCACCGCGTGTCATTGCTGTGCCCGCGATATCAATATGGGCCCACGGGCGTTTTGCGTCGATAAACTCCTCTAAAAATGCGGCGGCTGTGCAAGATCCACCCAGGCGGCCATTGCCAACATTTTTGATGTCCGCGAATACAGAATCCATTTCCTTGCGGAAATTGCTATCAACCGGCATGCGCCAGATTTTTTCACCCGACACCGCACTTGCGGCCGATAATTTTTGCCACAATTCATCGCTGTTGCTAAAGACACCCGCATAATCAGCACCAAGTGCAATCATGATTGCGCCGGTTAATGTGGCCAAATCCACAATCGCTTTCGGGTCATGTTTTTTCTGAATGTAAGAAAGAACATCCGCTAAAACCAAACGCCCTTCTGCATCCGTGTTCAAAATTTCCACCGTCTTACCGGAATAAGATGTGATGATGTCTTGCGGGCGCGTGGCCTCATCGGAAATTGCGTTCTCCGCCAAGGCGACAATCGCCACAACTTGCGCTTTTGATTTGCGTGCGGCAATGACATGCATCGCCCCCACAACGGCGGCCGCACCGGCCATGTCCATCTTCATGTCCATCATGCCTTCGTAAGGTTTGACGTTCAGCCCACCTGAATCAAAGGTGATCCCTTTCCCCACCAAAGCAACTGGCTTTGTCATTTTTTTGGATTTTGGTTTTTTACCACCATACCAACGCATAACAACCACACGCGGCAGATGTTCGGACGCATGACCCACCGCCATCACCAAGTTAAAACCTTGTTTCACCAATTGATCCGGCGAGAGAATTTCAACATCAACCCCCAAAGGTGTCAGGGTCGTTTTAATTTTTTTCGCAAAAGTTTCTGGATAAAGTTTATTCGGCGGCTCATTCACCAAATCGCGGGTCAGGCAAATGGCTTTGACTTCTTGTTCAATATTTTTAAGATGATTTGCCGCGCGTTTTTGATCTTTGATAATGACAGCAAGCGTTTGAAGCTTTGCGGTTTTCTCTTTTTTAAGTGTCGTTTTGTAATGATTGAATTGATAAGACCCTAAACGCATCCCGCTGACAACAGATCCTAAAAACTCAGAAGCGGAAAGATTTTCACATTTCACTTCATCGGAATTTAAAAGAATAGCACGTTGTGCCCCATGTGCATTCAACGCTTGCAAAAGTTTACCACCCATTTCTTCCGTATCATGCGCGGTCACCGTTTTGACATCCCCCACACCCATAAGAATAACGCGCAGGTAAGGAGCCTTGGCAGACAACGCAATGGTCATAGCGTGACCGCTTGCGGCTTTAAAATTCGGGTGAGTGCTTAATTGATGTTTCAAAATTCCACCCAATAACTGGTCCAATAACGCGCCCGCTTGGGTCAATTTCTTGTCATCAGCGACATATAAAATGGCGGTATCCGCTTTGGCTTTGGTGGAAGTGGTGAGGTCAACGGTAAAGCTCATGGTTTTTCTCTTGGTTTTGTAAAAAAATCAACGAAGATGAACCTAGCATTTACACATCGTTGCGCCAAGGGTAATGTCAAAAAATGATATCTATTATTGACCGTTATGTGCTGCGGCAATTGACGTGGGCGATCCTTTTTATTGCCGGGGTTTTGACGGCTTTGGTGTTGCTCACGCAATCTATGCGCTTTTTGGAGCTCATTATTGGCGTCGGTGCATCCGGAGGGGCATTTTGGACGCTGGTGGCTTTGATCATTCCAAAGTTTCTTGAGATTATTTTGCCCCTGGGAATTTTGGCCACCATTTTATTTGTTTATAACCGCGCGATCATCGACAGCGAGCTTGTGGTGTTAAAAGCTTTAGGGTTTTCCTCGATGCGTCTTGCGCGTCCCGCTTTGATATTGGCGTTTTTGTGCATGATTTTTTTAATGATTGTGATGGTGTGGGTGGTGCCCGCCACAAACACGCAACTGAATCAAAAACGCCATAATTTGAATGCGCAAATGTCGGCGCTTTTGTTTCGCGAGGGTGTGTTTAATCAAGCGGGCAACGGCTTGATGGTTTATATTCGCACACGTGATGAAAATGGTGCGTTAAAGGGCGTGATTATTCATGATAAGCGCAACAAAGCCCAACTACCATCAACCATTATTGCAAGCAAAGGTATGTTGGTCGCAACCCCGCAAGGCCAGCAAGTGATTGTTTCAGATGGCACACGCCAAGATTTTGACCCCAAAGCGCGCGTTTTGCGCCGTCTTGATTTTGCCCAATATACAATTGATATTCCCAATGAAATGACCCCGCGGGATCAACGTTGGCGTGAGCCGGATGAGCGATCTTTTATTGAGTTGTTGCATCCGGATATGAATGATGTCGACACACAAAAAAATATCAATGCGATGCGTTTGGAGCTTCATAAGCGATTGGCTGTGCCGTTTCTTATTCCGGCGATGAGCCTTATTGCTTTGTGCGGAATTTTGCTCGGGCCCCTAGATCGGCGCGGACAAAGCAAACGTATTTTGGCAAGTGTTGCGGTTGCCGTCTTCTTTTATGCCTTTTATTTATTTGCTTATAATATCGGGCGTTCACATGGTGCGGGAATCTTTCTTATGTATGCGCTTCCCTTATGTGTGATTGTGATTGGGTTAGTATTTTTGAAGGGGTGGAATCATGTGCGCGTGGTTCCTAAAGTACAGGAACATTCATGAATTTTGTCACATCCCTCACATCAACTTTGGCGCGTTATTTGGCTAAAATTTACATGCTGAATGTGCTTGGCATGGCGGTTATTTTGTCGGGCGTTGTCTTTTTGTTTGATCTTATTGAGTTGCTGCGCCGTTCTGCAAAGGCGGGTGATGTGTCTTTGGGTATTGTTTTGCAAATGGGCATTTTGAAAATGCCTGAAATGCTTCAAATTATTGCACCCTTTATTATTCTCTTTGCCGCCTTGTTTACGTTTTGGCAATTAGCCCGGCGATCGGAATTGGTTGTCTTGCGCGCCGCCGGAATTTCGGCGTGGCAATTTCTTCTTCCCATTCTCACCGTGGCGGTAAGTTTGGGGGTTGTTTTCACGGCCGTGATTAATCCCGTCGGGGCTATTTTTTATGGTCATTACAGCGTTCTTGAAAGCCGTTATTTGAGCAAAAAAAATAGTTTTGTTGCCGTATTTGATGATGGTTTGTGGTTAAGGCAAGAACAAAAAGATAACAAAGGTTTGATTGTTATTCATGCGGAAGAGGTTGATGTTGCGGTGTGGCGGTTGACGGATGTCATGGCACTTTACATTGATGAGGGTGGAAAACTTTCATATCGCCTTGATGCCGATGCGGCGGAGTTGAAAAAAGGGCAATGGATTTTCCGGGGTGTGACAGACAGCACTCTGGAATCCCAAACCCAACCACTTAAAATGGTTACAGTTCCAACCGATTTAACCGCACAAGATATTGAAGATAGTTTTGCGCAACCCGATGCATTAGGGTTTTGGTCGTTGCCCAAAATGATTCATACACTGGACAGCACCGGATTCGATTCAACGCGCTTGCGCATTCATTTTCAAAATCTTCTCGCAAAACCGTTTTTGTTCGCGGGGATGATTATTCTGGCTGCGATTGTTGCCTTGCGCCCCCAACGGGCGGGAAGCACATTTTTATATATTATTTCAGGTGTTTTGGCCGGATTTGGGATCTTTTTTATCTCAAGCTTTTTGCAAGCTTTGGGCGGGTCGCACCAGATTCCGGTTTTTCTTGCGGCGTGGAGCCCCGCACTTTTGTGTCTTTTGTTTGGTGTCACCGCACTTTTGACCCAAGAAGACGGATAATATTTCATAATAACGTTGCGAATTTGTCACAGAGAAATGATTTTATTTTTCCCTTGCCTTGATCTAGAAATCGTTTAAGTCCTTATAATTGTTGTGCTTCGCAATAACTTTAATAGTTTTTTCATGCGCGTTTGATTTAATTTAAAAAGCGTGACTTTTATGTGACGTTTGTTCGAAAAGGGGTTTATGAATGGCGTTTTCTTCTCAGCTTTCACGCTTTAAGTTTCTGGCTCTTGCCTGTGCTTCTGTTGTGGCTTTGTCGGCGTGTGGGACCGCAACGGGATCGGATATCGATGATCCGGCCGAAGGGCTTAACCGCGCAATTTTTAAATTCAATGACGCTGTTGATGAGGCGGTTTTGGAGCCGGTGGCACGGGGTTACCGTGCGGGCGTGCCAAAACCTGCACGTACTGGTGTGCGCAATGTGTTGCGCAACCTCGAAAGCCCCACTGTGGTTGCCAACAACCTTCTTCAAGGAAATTTGACCGGAGCCGGAGACGCAACAACACGCTTTGTGGCCAACACTTTGCTTGGTTTTGGTGGTTTGGTTGACGTGGCGGGGAATGAAGGTGTGCGTTACCGCGATGAAGATTTCGGCCAGACATTGGGTGTTTGGGGCGTTGGTAATTCCCCTTACCTTGTTTTGCCAATCTTGGGCCCAAGTTCGGTGCGTGATGCAACCGGCATGGTCGTTGATGGTTTCACCGATCCTTTGAATTTGTGGTTAATGAACACCGATCGTGAAGAATGGTTCTTTGCCCGCGTGGGTGTTGCCACAATTGACAGACGTGAAGAGCTTCTTGATGCGCTTGCGGATATCAAGAAAAACTCGATTGATCATTACGCCGCTATTCGCAGTGCATACACACAACGCCGTGCGGCCGAAATCACCAATGGCGATGGTGGGGGTGATTCATCCTTGCCCGATATTCCATGATCTGGTGATGCCAAATATTCGCAAAAACCCGCCGCAAGGCGGGTTTTTTTGATCTTTCTTGCTTTTAGGGTTGCACAACGACGTCTTTACGGCGTAAAAAACGAAACCATTTGATAAATTATCGCGAATAAGAAGTAACAGAGGAAAAAAAAATGACCATCGCCCGCTCCGCTTTAATTCTGACCTTGTTGTCAAGCTTGTCGTTTGCCCCAACATCTTTGCACGCGCAAGATCTGCGTGCCCCAAGTGTTGGCGGATCAATTTACATGGAAGTTGCCGAATCAGCCGCCCCGCAAAATCAACAAGCGGCCTTTAACTTTGTCAAAAGCATGACGGATCGTGGTTTGGCCTTCTTGGCAAATACGGAGCTGACCAAGGCTCAAAAATCAAATGAATTCCGCAAGCTTTTGGAATCAAGCTTTGATCTTGACACAATTGGCCGCTTTGCTTTGGGGCGTTATTGGAACACCGCATCGCCTGCGCAAAAAAGCGAATATTCGAAGTTGTTTCGCAAGATGGTCGTCGATGTTTATACAAACCGGTTTGATGAATATAAAGGTCAAAAGGTTGAGGTGAAATCGTTTCGCCCCGTTGGTAATTCCGACACATTGGTGACATCGTTTATTGTTGCACCTTCGGGCGGCGATCCGGTTCAGGTGGATTGGCGCGTGCGCAACAAAGGCGGTTATTACAAGATTGTTGATGTGATTGTTGCGGGTGTCAGCATGAGCGTGACACAACGCTCTGACTTTTCATCTGTTATCCAACAAGGCGGCGGTGATTTAGACGCTCTTTTGGCCAAGCTTCGCAGCGGAAGCTTGAGCAAAGAAAAGCAATCGTAATTCATTTTATTATTGAGGCTTTGCCATTTTACCGGCGGCTCCCGCCAAGCCTTGCAAGGCTTGCGCACCTTGTTGCAATCCACCTGTCACTTGTTGCGTGATTTGCGATCCGGCAATGGCTGTGTATTGCGTCAAGTTCTGAGCCGGATCTTGGGTCATATCCGAGAAGGTCGATACAGAGGTCCCCATCCAACGCATAAGCTGATTGGGAATAAGGTCAATCAACTTAAAGGATGACAAGGCCATGATGTAAAGAATAACCGCATACATCACGGTGAAGAAAAGTTGGTCGATGGGGCTTCGTACCATTTCTTCAACACGCACATTTCCTTCACCCGTTGGTTCATACCCGGTCAAATTCCCAACCACCAGATCGAAAATATCATTTAACACGGCCGCCGATGCCGCAAAGATGGTCACGGCCGCCATTAAACCGAACAAAATTAAAATTGGACGTAGGAAGATTTCGAAAATCATATAATAACCATTGGCCGCCGCATCACCCGGCAACCCATTTCCATCAATGCGCAAATGTGCCAACGCCCATAAAGGCACACCCACCATCGCTTCGAATACACCTTTCACCCAATTGCCCATAGCAAAGAAGAAATAGAGGAACGGCAAAAACGGAATCACATAGAATAAAATAAAGCCGGCGGTGAGGGTAATGGTCGCGGCGGAGAAAAACAGACCGCTTACCGACATTGCCAAATTTCCAACGGCGTTTTGCTGGCCCAAGGCTGCGACGATTCCACCTGCGGCACCGGCCATTCCTATCCCTAAGTTGCGGATGGTCGCTTCGATCAAACCTTTGCCAATTCCGACAAGTTGCGCCAAAGGATGCGCTTCACGGTTTTGCGGATCGCGCAGGTTAAACAAACCTTGAATCCCAAACAATGAGCGTATGGCATCCGACAAGACATTGCCAGTTTTGGGTTGGTAAATGCTGTTTTGCGCGGCGCGATACCAATCTTGATAAATTTTGTTAAGTCCATCTGCGTAAGCGATTTGTTCCGCGCCACCCAAATACATGGCACCACTTCCACCACCCGTGGTTGGAGCAAATTGCGTTTCGGGATCAATTCCTTGATTGGTTTGGCGTTTAATGCGCAAGACATCTTCCATCAAAGCGGGCATACGTGATGGTGACGGCACATTCCACGCAGCCCCCACCAAAGCCCCATTCATTTTTGCAATTTGATTATACCAGATGGCCGCACCACCCCATCCGCGCGCAATATTTTCGGGCGGTAAATCAAAGCGATACTCTTTTCCATCAATCGTGACAGATCCACCTTGAATCGCATTGCGTTGCGCGGCGACGGCTTTATTGAGAATGCTGGTGAGGATAAGATCTTGTGAACTTAATCCCGAATATTTATCATAAAGACCGGCTGGGTTTTCACCATTGCCCACGCGATAAGCGGTTGAGGCATATTTGGGAATAGCCTCTTCCCTTGGTCCAATGGCTTGGGCAATTCTTTGCTTTTCCTCATCAGGAATGGAACAGGTTTTCTTTTCAATCACAAAGCTTAAAGCATGTTTCAAAAGAGCTTGGTCACCCGGGCGGCCGACAACAGGGGTTAACTTCCCGCTATCACACAAGGTATTTTGCGCATAATTTAATGTGGTTTTACCATCGGGGTCAGTATCACTTCCACCAAAATTGCCCCAAAGATGTTTTAATTGTGAAAAGTATCCTTCTTGGATAACCCGCGCACCCGGTTCAGTCAGAGCGGAGGTCGGTAAAACAATTTCGCCGCAACTTGGGTAAACATTTCCGGCAAATTGGCCATAGCTGCAATCACGATCGCCAAAGCGGATGGTGATGTCGCCATTGTTACTAAAGGCCAAGGCATCGTCATAGGATGCGGAAGACAGGCGCTTGGCATTTTTTGCAATGTCGCCGCCACTGCGCACAATCCACGCATCAACAAAAACATTTTCTTTATTGGAGTTGCATTTATTTGCCTCATCCGCTTGAGGAAGTGCGGAAGGGTCAATCGAGGTGATCGGGTCGGCAACAACGGCGGCGCTTGCTGAATCTTCCGTAAAGGCTTTGCATGCATGTGCCAATGACATGAATTGCAACATTCCCGCCACATCCGCATTTTGCGGCTTTACCACCAAATTATTGGCATTATTTTTCATTTCATCTTGAGAGACTTGAGAGAATAAAATCCATCCATTGGTCGCAAAATTTGAACCCCATTTCGCGGCATAAAGCGTGATATATTGCGCGGCGTTTAATCCGTTAGCGAGGGGGATCAGCAATCCAATCGCCATCACCAAACGAATGGGTGCCCAGACAGAATTGAAACGCTTCCCAAAAGGCACGCCGGTTTGGGCAGTTTCTGCAATAATCACCACAATAAAATAAAGAAACAGAAAAATACCAACAACCAAAAGTCCCATGCTGTAAAACTGGAACATGGCATGAAGAGCGTTGTGATAAGGCCACGGAAAAACCGGCGGCGTGTACACGGTTCCGGTTGGGGAGAAATCAAGCTGTAAATCTGCGGATGTGCCTGCACAGGGGCTTGTCATGGATACACAAGAATTAAAAATTCCCGGTACGCCAAACACCCGATCCATCATAATAAAGGCAAGATCTTGGCTGCCGCGCAGATATTCATTGACTTGAGGAAGCCCAAAAAATGCACCAAAGGCAAAAGCTTGGGGCATAAATAACGCAACCATAAAGACAAAAGCTTGGAGGATCAGCAAAACAAGCCCAAGCAGAAGGGCAAAAAAGATAATCACCTGATCAAGATTTTCTTTGCGAAAACGCAAATGGCGCGCGGCTTGGGAAACCACTTGGGCAATGGAATATTGGCCGATATTACCAGGGCTTAAGTAAGGGTGACCTTCGGGAAGAAGGCGCACACCGCGATAAACTTGGGCCATAAAAAATGCAAAATAACCAAAGCCGGAAAAGAAAAGCTCAGAGATGCGCGGCAAAATACGCGGCAAGGTCGCATATTTAACAACTTCCGCCACCCGAACTGATTTGGGGCGCAGTATGTTTGCAGTTTCCGCCGTCATCTTGTTACAACACCCTTAATCCCTTAAACACCGATTATGCCATCTTTAGATTACTAAAATTTTATTTAATTTTGTTTAATTTATCACAGTCCCCGTATGATTTGAAGCCTTACGCCTCTTCACCACCGTCTTTCGGCCTTTCATTGCGGGCAATGACCTGATTATTATGTTGGGCGTTCTGAGCCAGCTCCTCGGCTCTGCGCTCTTGCTGGATTGCAATTGGCACCGCAATGGCTTCGCCGGAAGCTTTGCCAAAACCTTGTGCCACACGCGCCAGATCATCACTCAACGTATAACCGGCAATCCCCGTATATTGAACCATCTTGTCGGCAATAGGGGGTTCTTTCTCAGCAAATGAATTTACCTGAGACCCGATAAAACGCATGATGGAGTTGGGGATAAGGTCGATCAGCTTAAAGCACGACATCGCCATCATATATAAAAGCACCGCATACGCGACGGAATAGAAAAATTTATCAAAAGAATCACGGATGCTGGCAACACTGTCTTGCGTCAGGCTTCCGTCATCATTTTGCGCGGGCGTGAAACCCACAAGGTTGCTTAGCACCAAGTCAAAAACAGAGTTTAAAACAACCACCAACGCCGTGAAGGTGATGAATGCGGCCATCAAACCGAACAACGTCATAATGGGGCGAAGCAGAATCTCAAGAAGCAGATAATATCCATTCGCAGCAGATTGCGCAGGAATTCCATCACCATCAATGCGAATATGTGCCAATGCCCAAAGAGGCACACCCACCAAAGCCTCGAACACAGATTTAACCCAGCGCGCTGCGGCAAAGAAGAAATATAAGAAAGGGATGAAGGGAATGATATAATAAAGGATAAATCCAACTGTTAAGCCGACAAGCGCAAAAGACATGAACATGTTCGAAGCCGACATGGCGGCCGCCGACATAGATTGGAGTGACTCAGAGGTTTGAAATGCCCCCATCATACTTGACGCACCCGCAAGCAAGGATGTCGCACCCAAATACGTAATGGTGCGTTCAATGATCCCGCGCCCAAGGGCCGCCATTTTCGCCAACGGGTGAACCCCATCATTTTCACGCAAATCCATCAAGGCTTTCGTGCCAAACATCATGTGGAAAAGAGATGCAATCGGCCCACCTGACTTATTTGTTTTCTCGGCGGCTGTCGGGCTATCTTTCGCAAAGGTTTGAAACACACTTGCCAAGAAAGACGCAATTTGATTGTTGGAATTGCTGTGCTCGGTCACTTTTGATGCTTCCCAACTTAAGGGGGCCCCACCTTTTATCTCGGGCACGAATTGCAATTCCGTATCAATTCCCAATTGCGCGGTGATTTTCATGGATTTCACAAATTCCATGACCAAAGGATAAGAAGCGGGTTGCGGTAATGTTTGTGCCGCCGATGTCACCGCGCCGTTAATACCCGCAATTTTGTTAAACCACACGCCCCCACCGGCCCACCCCATATCCAAAATTTCTTGGGTCATGTTGATACTTCCCGCATTGACCCCTTGGGATTTTAATTGCGCAATCTGGTTTTTGACGAGGGCGTTTAATTGCGCCTGATAATTTTGGGCAATATCTTGGTAGTAAGCACGATTGGGTGTTGTGCAGGTTTCATCCCACGTGCCGGATACTTGAACACTGCATGGATCGCCTTTTTTCGTGAAACCATACGCCATGCGTTGGCCGAAATTTTTAAGTTCTTGATCTTGGATCAAGCTTGTTAGCAAAAGATAGAAAACATTATAAAGCGCAAGCGCTTCGGTTTTCCGGCTTGGAATGGGAAGATTAATAATCCCGCAATAAGGTTTGATTTTTCCGGGATACCCTTCAGAGATTTTTGGATCATCAATACGCGCACCGAAAATAAAGCGAATATCTTGGCCCATATAAAATTCACGCGCATCCTTAAAACTTTGCCCCGAAAAGGGAATGGCCGAAGAACCCGATGCGGCTGTGCGCGCAAAATAAGGCTCAACCTTGATCCCCAATAATTGATCATAAATCGCAATACAGGCTTGGGTTAAAAACATTTGATTCAGCACAGGATCAAAATCTGCGGCTTTTGGCGCGGCAATCAATTCATTTGCGGGCGCGCCCAACGGATTGGGACCCGATTTCGCATTGAACACAAGCCAGGCATTGGTGGCAAAACTTGATCCCCATTTTGCCATGTTCAAAACCATATATTGCCCGGCACTGAAGCCATATCCCATCGGTACCAAAAGCAAAAGTGCAATGACAAGACGAATGGGGACATAAACCTCGGCAAAGCGTCCGCCAAAAGGTGATCCGGTTTGTGCACTTTCAAGAATCACAGCAATCAGAAAATAAAAAACCAAAAGCCCAGCAATGCACAACATGCCATAGCCGTAAAATTCAAATAAAATATGAAGTCCAACCATAAAGGCTGAGATATCACCGGCGGATTGTGGGGCGGCCGAAGATCCGAAAAAGCCGGGAATTTGAAACGTACGGTCCAACATCATCAAAGCCAAATCATTGGCTGGGCGTGGTGTTTGGAACATGCTTCCGAAAAATTGCGTGGCCTCAGCCGAATGGGTTATGGCCATGAAAATGATGCCCACCATCATCGCCAACAACAAACCAATTCCCAAAAGGAAGGAGAGGTAAATAAAGATATGATCAAGATGTTTGCCATCAAAGCGCAACAAACGCCCCGACTCCGCCAACACATCGCGCACGCCATAACGGCCATAAGAGGCAGATAATGTCATCGGGTGACCGGCGGGCAAAAGCCGGCACAGACGAAAAATTTGCGCCATTAAACTCGCAAACCAAAAATCATTTGGCGAAAAATCTTTGAGGCGCGGAAGAATTTCCGGCATCAAGCTGTAACGTGCGATGTCAGATCCGCGCGGTATCATTTCTCTGGCCTCACATCTTCGCCTTGGCTTTTAAGATCGGCTAATTTTTGCTCTCGTTGCTGGCTGGCGTTTTTCGCATTTTGCTCGCTTAAAATATCACCCGCACTTTTGGGAATTTTATAGACAGCATCAATCGCATCATCGGCCATTTTTTTGCCCAAAGTGAATGTGGGGATCGCGACCATAGATCCGACATTATCGACATGGTCATCGGCAATATCACCCGGTCCGAAAGTTTGAACACCTGCTCCCGACCACCGCATGATTCCATCCGGAATAAGGTCAATCAATTTGAACGAAGCGGTACCGATCATGTAAACGAGAATAATATACATCACCGTATAAAAGAATTGATCCAACACCCCGCGGGCATAAAGCATGACATCACGTGTATAGCCCGCATTATCAATATATTTGGGTGAATTCGGATCAGGTATAGTTTGCAAAGCAACACGATCAACACCGGTGATGTTGCCCGTGACCAAATCAAAAATTCCGTTCAAGGTGGCCACAGACCCGCTGAAAACCGCGAAGGCGGCAATCAAGGAAAATACGGTTAAGACGGGGCGAATAAAAATCTCAAGCAATAAGAAATATCCGCTGCTTGCCTCTTTGCCGGGAAATCCTTCGCCGCCAAGTTTAAGATGGGCAATCGCCCATAACGGCACGCCCACCAAGGCTTCGAAAATTGTTTTCACCCAACGTCCAACGGCGAAGAAGAAATACATGAACGGCATGAACGGAATCACATAATAGAGAAGCACACCAACAGACAAACCAACAAAGGCAAAATTAACAAACATTTTCGCAGCCATATAACTGGCTTCCCCCAGCTCTTTAAATCCGGGTTTGCCCATGCCGTGCATAATCTGTGACAAGCCACCAAAGGCGGCCGCCCCGGCGGAGATCGTCAAATTCGACACGGCTTTTTCAATCAAGGATTTCCCAAGTGCGGATAATGCCGCCAAGGGATGGGTTTCCGCGTTTTGCCGGAAATTAAAAATGGGCGAGGTTCCAAAGATGGCGTTGATGCCACGCAAAATGGGATTGCCATCATCAAAAACTTTTTCTTTGCCGAATAATTGCTCATTCTCGATCAAAGCTTGGCATGTTTTGTAATAAACATCGGCTTGTTCTTGTTCAAACTGGCTGAAGGGCTTGCCGGCTTGGGCGGTGACTTGAGCCGCAGTTGACGGGTTGAACGGCGTACATCCCGCAAGCGTCATATTCGAATCCGTCATGGCTTTTTCGCCAGAGATTCGTTGCATCACATCCGGATAGCGCGTGATGGTCGGAAGCGCAAAGACGGCGGTGATCATATGTCCGTTAACTTCGGCAATACGGTTATACCAAACGCCAGCTCCGCCCCATCCATATTTTAAGAGTCCCGTATCAATTTCAAAGGGATCTTTTTGTCCCAAAGTTCCGTAGAAAAAGTCAGAGCGCGCAGCGACCGTGGTGTCAAAAGATTGCGCATATTTTCCGGTGTAATAATCCCACGCCGCCAAAGGCCCGATGCTGAAAATATATTTATATTTGGTCAATGTTGCTTGCCAAAATTCCGCGGGAACAGGTTGGGTGCAATCACCAATTTCGGGCGCGTCACTTCCGGAAACGTCTTGAATTTTATTGTCATTAAAATCATGCAAACAATAACTGTAACCTGGTTGATTGGCGGATGCGTTAAAGCTGCGAATCTCCTCACGCTTTTTTTGCGCTTGGGACATGTTGAGATACATGGTGCGGTTGATTGCTTCGGTCAAAAGATCTTGATCGCGATCCATTTGCCCATTGCGCAAAGGTACCAAATCATCAACCAAGCGCGCCACGGCAAAAAGATAAGCTTCTTGAACAAATTGTGATACCTGAGAGGATCCGGTTGAGGGGATAATAATCTCACCACATGCGGGATATACGCTTCCCGGATATTCCCCTTTATATTTATCGGCGCGAATGCCGGCAACAAGGCGAATATCACCACCTTGATAAAAATCTGTGAGACGTTTGAAAATTCCATCCGCACTTGAAAAACCATTGCGCGGACGAAAGGCCGCAATACTTTCATCGCCTCGGATGGCAAAGATACCGGGTACGGTTATTTTTGGCCCGGGATCATTTGGAGACGGTGTGTTGTAAGAAAAATCACTGTCGCTTTGCCCCAAAAGCCCAACATAATTGTTGTAAACGCTCATACAGGATCGGATCAAAAGCAATTGGCGGGTTAAATCACCATATTCTTTTTCCGGCAAACCCGGCTTGGAAACAAGATTGGTTCCCACCGATCCGGTTGGGTTGTTTCCGGTGGCTGTGTTGTAAACAATCCACGCGTTGGTGGCGAGGCCTGATCCCATTTTCGCAACATAAAGGGTGATCCATTGCGCACTTGAAAACCCATAGGTGATGGGAATCATCAAACCTAAAGCCGCAACCACACGAAACGGAACCCACACATTTTGAAAACGTTGCCCAAAAGGTTTTCCTGTTACGGTGGTTTCCAAAACAACTTCGATCACCATGAACAGAAAAATGACAATCGCGATTAGAAAAAGGGCGGCGTTGTAAAATCCAAAAAGACCGTGAAGTGCCACTTGGGTGACATTCGGGAAGGGGCCATATTCCGCCGCATTGGTTGTGACTTCGCTGTTAAAAAGCCCGGGAATTCCCAAGGTGCGGTCCATCATAATAAAGGCGATATCATTGGACGGGTCTTCGGTAAGAAAGAGATTATTGACGCTTAAGCCAAATTGCCCGGCAAAAGCGGGCGAGGTCAGGGCAAAGAAAATGAGGGAAGCGATATAAAGAAAAATAATCACCGTTCCGGAAAGAATGGCGAGATAAACCAAAATTTGATCGGCATGTTTCCACGACCATGTCAGATGATGGGCTCCAGCCGCCAAGACATGGCGCACGCCATATGTTCCAAAAAACCGGCGTTGCAGATAAGGGTGATCCGCCGGCAACAGACGCACCATTGCCATAATCAACGCCATATACCATGGCAAGGCCCCAAAGCCGGATAAAAATAAGCCACTTATCCGTGGCACAAGGCCCGGAAGTATGGCATATCCGACGGCTTTTTTAGCCGTAATCAAGGGTTTAACCACGACCCCTCTCACTCCAGACTGGTTTTTCCAATCTTATTATACCTGCCAAATAGATAAAATTTTATTTAATTTTATAAGCTTAAGTGTATCACAAGCCTAAAGCCGGGGGAAGTTTTGCTTTTCTTTCAAGGAGTGTTTAAGCCGCGCGGGTGAGGGGTTTGTATTTAATCCGATGTGGTGTGTCGGCGTCTAAGCCTAAACGGCGTTTGCGGTCGGCTTCGTAATCCTCATAATTGCCTTCAAACCATACCACTTGGCTATCGCCCTCAAAGGCCAAAATATGTGTGGCGAGGCGATCCAAAAACCACCGATCGTGCGAGATCACAACGGCGCATCCCGCGAATTGTTCCAAGGCTTCTTCCAATGCCGATAATGTTTCGGTATCCAAATCGTTGGTCGGTTCATCGAGCAACAAAACATTCGCACCGGATTTGAGCATTTTGGCAAGATGCACGCGGTTGCGTTCACCGCCCGATAATTGTCCGACCTTTTTCTGCTGATCCGATCCTTTGAAATTAAACGCCCCGACATAAGCACGCGAGGGCATCTCAATTTTACCCAATTTCAAAACATCCAATTCATCCGAAATTTCTTCCCACACATTTTTGTTGGGGTCGAGTGTGTCACGTGACTGATCCACATAACCAAGCTTGACGGTCTCGCCAACGCGGAAGGATCCGCTATCGGGTTGTTCCACTTCGGTGATCATCTTAAACAGCGTTGTTTTACCTGCGCCATTCGGTCCAATGATACCGACAATGCCACCAGGTGGTAATTTGAAAGACAAATTCTCGATGAGGAGTTTATCACCAAACGCCTTGCTGATATTTTGTGCCTCAACCACCACACCACCCAATCGCGGTGGGGTGGGGATGACGATTTGTGTGCGGTGTTGGGTTGTGTTTTCAGACTCCGCCAACATTTGTTCATAAGCCGCAATACGTGCTTTTGATTTCTTGCGTCGCCCTTCGGGAGATTGGCGGATCCATTCCAATTCCGTCGCCAAGGTTTTTTGGCGCGCATCTTCCGTTTTCGATTCTTGCTCAAGCCGTTTACGTTTTTGATCAAGATATGCGGAGTAATTTCCTTCATAAGGAATGCCGCGTCCACGGTCTAATTCCAAAATCCATCCGGTGACATTATCAAGGAAGTAACGATCATGGGTGACCATGATGACCGTGCCTTTGTAATCTTCCAAATGGCGTTGAAGCCATGCGACACTTTCGGCATCCAAATGGTTGGTCGGTTCATCCAACAATAATAAATCTGGTTTTTCGAGAAGGAGACGGCACAAGGCGACACGGCGTTTTTCCCCGCCCGACAATTTCGTTACATCTGCATCCGCTGGTGGGCAACGTAACGCATCAAGGGCGATTTCAATCGTGCGATCAAGTTCCCACCCTTCGGCCGCATCAATTTTTTCTTGAAGATCACCCATCTCAGCCATGAGCGCGTCAAAATCGGCATCGGGTTCCGCCATCAATTCGCCGATTTTGTTATAACGCTCCACCATGTCTTTGATGGGTTGTAACGCGACCATCACATTCTCTAAAACATTTTTGGATGGATCAAGTTGGGGTTCTTGCGCCAAGTATCCGATACGCGCACCAGCCGCCGCCCACGCTTCGCCAACAAATTCTTTATCAATCCCGGCCATGATTTTCAAAAGGGTTGATTTTCCCGAACCATTTGGCCCCAAAACGCCAATCTTGACCCCAGGCAGGAAAGAGAGGGTAATGCCATTCAAGACGGTTTTCCCGCCCGCATAGGTTTTGGTTAATCCTTGCATCACGTAAACATATTGATAGCTGGCCATGCGCACTCTCCTTGATAGAATTGCTTTTAGCAGAGTATAATCCCCAAGATCAAACAGAAGATCACAAAAAAGAGGAATCGATGACGGAGAAAAATATTGCTCAATCAGGGATAGACGACGCCAATCGGGACCGCGCGGCATTTTCGGGGCATGGTTCAGCGTTGGGGGCGGCCGGATTTATAGACCCGCAAGACCAAAATAATAATACGGCGGAGTTTTTGGGCCGGCGCGGTGATGTTTTGGCAGTAACTCCACCGATAACTGGTTTTGACGAAATTCGCTTGGCGGCCGCCTGGGATCATGCCGAACATGCCGATACCTCCTTTTTGGGAAAATTGCTGAAACGCAAAATGACGGTCGATATCGACCTGGATTTAGGTGTTTTGTATGAAATGAAAGACGGGTCGCGCGGTGCGGTGCAGGCTTTTGGCAAATTGATGGGGCGGTATGATGAACCGCCCTTCATCGCTTTGTCGGGGGATGAGCGCACGGGGCGTGCGGATGGAGAAGACGAATATATCCGCATCAACGGCAAAGCGTGGCCGGATATTAAACGCATATTGACATATATCTATATTTATCGCGGTGTGCCGGATTGGGCGGGTGCGCGCCCACAAATTCAATTGCGCATCCCAAATCAAAAACCAATGGTTGTCACCTTGGCCTCGCACCACAAAACCAATGTCATTTGTGCCATTGCCGGGTTGGAAAATGTGCGGGACGGGATTCGCGTGACCAATTACACCGAATATTTCCCCGGACATGCGGAAATGGACCGTGCTTTTGGTTTTGGTTTGCAATGGGAAACCGGGCGAAAGAGTTAATTGATTTTAAGATGATTTTAATCTCGCCGTCCCATGCTACAGTAAGATAACAAAAGAGACTTTTATGGCTGATATCAAAGTAACATCCACCTCTCAGATCGCTGCGACATCTGATGATTCTGTTTTTCGCTTAAAGCGCGGGGAGCAAGTGAATCTGACCCGAATTGATCCGGCCTTGAAACAGGTGCATGTCGGCGTGGGGTGGGATGTTGTTGGTTTTGACACCGAAGCCCCCGATTTGGATTGCAGTGTTTTTTTATTGGACAAAAAAAACAAAACGCGCCGCGACGAAGATTTTGTTTTCTACAACAATGCAAAATCAGATGATGGATGTGTCGAACATTTGGGCGATAACCGCACCGGTGCGGGTGATGGCGATGATGAAACCATTCGCGTTAAGTTGGATGATGTCCCCTATGATGTACATCATATTATTTTTGTCATCTCAATTTACGATGCGGGTGTGCGTGGCCACACCTTTAAAAACGTGCGCAATTGCTTTTTGCGCATTGTCAATGAAGACACCAAGATCGAATTAATGCGCTTTAATTTGGATGTTGAATTTGAATCCGCACCCAAGGCCACGGCCGTCATTGTTGGGTCATTGATGCGCGAAGGACAAAATTGGTTTTTTGATGGTATCGGCACGATGGAAGATGGCGGCCTTCCCAAAATCGCCACCGATTACGGGATTACTGTTGCGACGTAAGAACCCCTAAAACCCTTGGCCTTTTTTCATGTTGAGAAGCTGTGCAGGTTTGATTTTGGGTGATTTGCCGCCACCCGATCCGCGTTGATCACCAAAACGTTCTTTCGACCGCAAATGTTTTTCCAACATTTCTTCCATGTCGGGAACAAAACCTTGCTCAATTTGTGCCACCGTGGCACGGAATAAATTGCATGATTTTTCTTCCCAATCATAAATTTTATTATTCCAAAGCTCGTTTTGAATGCGCAAGGTTTTGACCGACCATTTGTCTTGAATATGCGGTGTGGCTTGCAACCATAAAATTTGTTCCACACTTGCGCCATTGGCACGTGGCGTGTCGTGAATAATTTGAATTTCGGCTTCTAATTCATCCCCGTCTGTGTTCATGCGCACTTCGGCTGAAAGGGTTTGGCCTTTTGCGGAATCGGAGGCCGACCATGGCACAAGCTCATAAGGCCCCAAAACTTGGAAAGCCCCCAGCATCTCACACATTTCTTTTAAGGTTGCGCGCATAAAACGAGTATATCAGAAGATCATATTTTTTTCACGTTTATTTCCCCGTCTTGAAAAGAGAGGGTTAAAAGATCATCGCGCGCCGCCGCCGCTTGGGTGAGAATATGCCCGTTTTGGCGCACCACAGCAAAGCCGCGCTTAAGGGTTGATTTATAAGATAATGTTTCCAGCATGCGGTGAAGATGGTGAATTTTTTGCTTTGATAGCTCTAATTGAGAGGTGGGCGGGTGAAGCCGCAAGGTGGTGCGTAAAAATTTTTCCCGCGCGTTTGAGACCGCATGACGTAAAGCGGCGCGCAATTGATCTGTTAGGTGGTCAAGTTTTTGAACCCGTGTTTCAAAAAAGCGTAACGGATCTTTAAGCCGAGTATGAACAAGGTCAAAATAGGATGATGAATCTTTTATCTTGCGTTGAAGTGCGCGTACCATGCGTATGGTGAAATCTTCAACCGTAAAGATAAGGCTTAATCGCTCCGGCAAGGCAAATTCGGCCGCCGCCGTTGGGGTCGGTGCACGAAGATCGGCGGCATAGTCAATCAAGGTTGTGTCCGTTTCATGCCCCACAGCGGAGATGATGGGAATGGGGCACGCGGCAACGGCACGTACAACATTTTCTTCGTTAAAGGGCATAAGATCTTCGAGCGATCCGCCGCCGCGCGCCACAATAATCACATCGGGGCGGATTTTCATTGGTGCAGAATGAAAGCCCGTAATTGCGGCGGCAATGTTATCGGCCGCCCCCACCCCTTGGACATTCACCGGCCATACAAGAACATGACACGGAAACCGATCTTGAACGCGGTGTAAAATATCACGAATAACCGCCCCGGTGGGCGATGTCACAACACCAATAATTTTGGGCAATGCGGGAAGGCTTTTTTTACGCGCGCTATCGAATAATCCCTCATTCGCAAGTTTTTTACGGCGATCCTCAATCAGCTTTAACAAGGCCCCTTCGCCCGCAAGCTCCATCTGCTCAATCACAAGTTGATAATTTGAACGTGCGGGGTAAGTGGTAATACGCCCCGTACAAATCACCTCCATGCCCATTTCAGGTTTAATGGATAATTTGGCCAGTTGGCCCCGCCAACACACAACGCTTAAAACAGAATCGGCGTCTTTGAGATCAGAATATAAATGACCAGAGCTATGAATATTAACTTTGGAGAGCTCGCCGCGTACACGGATGCGCGCAAAAGATTGTTCCATCGTTTGTTTGATGGCTGTTGCGATTTCTGAAACACTGAATTCTGGAAGATTGGACATGCTTTATTTTTATCAGAAAAACCTGTTAAATTAAAGCCATGACACAGATTCTTTGGACATACCCTGAATTTCATTTACGCGATGAAGAATTCTGCGTGCAGAATCTTTTGAAGTATCTTGATTGGGATGATGTGCGTGCGCGCCGCGTTTCTGAGAAGGCCGCCGCACTTATCACCATTATGCGTCATGAAAAATCAAGTTTGGGCGAAATTGAAACAATGCTCAATGCTTACCCACTTCATACAGAAGAAGGTTTGGCGTTGATGACATTGGCGGAATCGGTTTTGCGCATTCCTGATAAGGATACATTAGATGAATTGATTGCTGAGAAATTATCGCAAGGTGCGTGGGACAAAGCGGGCGGCGGCGATATGTTCACCAACGCGGCCGGTACGGGCTTGGCGTTGGCTCATAAAACGCTCAACTCTATGTTGGGCGGAATGGGAAAGCCGGTTATTCGCAAAACAATCACCGAAGTTATTCGCCGCATGGGCGGACAATTTGTTTTGGGTGAAACGATTGATGAGGCGATGAAGCAAGCGCGTGCTTACCACGCAAAAAAATACCGTTTGTCTTATGATATGTTGGGGGAAGGGGCGCGCACTTATGATGATTCCCGGCGTTATTTTGAATCTTATGCGACGGCGATTCAAAAAATAAGTGAGCAAGCTTTTGATTCTGATCCTTTAAAAAATCCAGGAATGTCGGTAAAGCTTTCCGCACTTCATCCGCGTTACACATGGTCGCGCGCACAAGATTGCGTGGCGTCTTTGGTAAAAGATTTGGTAGCTTTGGCGATGATGGCGAAAGATTATAATATCGCCCTTACGATGGATGCAGAAGAATCGGATCGTCTTGATTTATCTTTAAATATTTTTTCCCAAGTGCGCGCCGACCCGCTTTTACAAGGATGGGATGGTTTGGGCTTGGCGGTACAGGCCTATGATAAACGAGCCTTCGCGGTCATTGACGATATCGCAAAGCTGGCAAAAAAAACCGCAAGCAAGATTCAAGTACGCCTTGTAAAAGGCGCTTATTGGGATTCTGAGATAAAGAAAGCGCAAATGGCGGGCCTGCCTGATTACCCTGTTTTTACGCGCAAGGAAAATACGGATTTATCTTACCTTGCCTGTGCCCAAAAATTATTGTCTTTGCGAGATGTTCTTTATCCGATGTTTGCAACACATAATGCGCATACGGCCTGTGCGATTATTGACATGGCGGGGAATGATCAATCGGGGTTTGAGTTTCAACGTCTTCACGGCATGGGTGAGGCATTGGGCGATAGGGTGGTGGAAAATAATCCGGTGACAATTTATGCCCCTGTGGGTGCTTATGCTGATTTACTGCCTTATCTTGTGCGCCGCATGTTAGAGAATGGAGCATCGACATCTTTTGTTCAACATGTGCGTAATGAAAACATACCCTCACATGATTTGGCACACGATATTGTCGCCGCTATTCAAAAACAAAAATTATATCGCCATCCTTCCATTCCACTTCCAAAAACTATTTTCTCGAATCGCAAAAATTCCCAAGGTTTTGATGTGGCAGATGTACGTGTGCGCCAGGCTCTTCAGCCGCCCATTAAAATTTTTGAGGAAGCGACCCCGTTGATTAAAGGTCAGCCAGTCAAGATGGGAAGTCCTTACACGCCGCATGCTCCTCACGATATCGGTTATAAGTTATCTTCCGTATTTGTTTCATCGCCGGATCAAGTTGCAACCGCGTTTCATGTCGCGCAACGTGGCTTTGAAATATGGTCACAACAATCTGCATCAAAACGCGCCGAAGTTTTGAACAATATGGCGGATCGTCTTGAGGGTA
>JAIXWE010000025.1 GCA_027482195.1 Alphaproteobacteria bacterium
AAATGTTGTTGCCTGCGCTCAAGCGCAAAAAAACCATCGGGGTCAAGGATATTGAGGTGGTGGTGGC
Source organism: Alphaproteobacteria bacterium (assembly GCA_027482195.1). GTDB lineage: Bacteria > Pseudomonadota > Alphaproteobacteria > Micavibrionales > Micavibrionaceae > Micavibrio_B. The sequence goes on from JAIXWE010000025.1 coordinate 68, forward strand.
ACAAATTGCGCGCATCCCGTCACGGGCTGTGTCCAAAGATGATAAATCGGTTTTGCTCAATCTTGAACGTGATTTGAAAACATTGGTCTTTGACCAAGACGCGGCGATCCAGATTTTGTGCGACTCGATAAAGATGGCGCGTGCGGGTTTGCGCGACATGGAAAAACCGATTGGGTCTTATCTTTTCTCCGGCCCCACAGGTGTTGGGAAAACGGAAGTGGCGCGGCAACTCGCCAAGACATTGGGGGTTGAGTTGATCCGTTTTGATATGTCGGAATATATGGAACGCCACGCCGTGTCGCGTTTGATCGGTGCACCCCCGGGCTATGTCGGGTTTGATCAAGGCGGTTTGCTCACGGAAAAAATCGACCAACATCCGCATTGCGTGTTGTTGTTGGATGAGGTGGAAAAAGCCCATCCGGATTTATTCAATATTTTGCTGCAAGTCATGGACTACGGCAAGTTGACGGATAATAACGGTAAATCCGTTGATTTTCGCAACACCATCCTCATCATGACCACCAATGCGGGTGCGGCGAATTTGGCAAAAGCCCCCATGGGATTTGAACAAATACGCCGTGTCGATGACGATATGGAAGAAATTAAACGCCTGTTTACGCCGGAATTTCGTAACCGCTTAGACTCGATCGTGCCCTTTGCGCCACTTACCCAAACAACTATGATGCGTGTGGTGGATAAATTCATCATGCAGTTGGAATCGCAATTGGAAGAGAAAAACGTGACCTTCACCTTAACGGATGCCGCACGGGCGTGGTTGGCGCATAAAGGTTATGACCCCGCCATGGGTGCGCGGCCTTTAACCCGGGTGATCCAAGAACATATCAAAAAACGCCTAGCGGAAGATTTGCTGTTCGGTGATTTGATGAATGGCGGCGGGGTGAAGATTGATGTGGCACATGACGCGTTAACCTTCGATATTCAACCCGAAAAACCACGGTCCTCAACAAAAAATCTGAAAAACGAGACAGTCTGATTTAAAAATATTGCCAAGCTTTCTGTTTTTTGCCTAAACTCATGGCATAAAAATAAAAACAGGGAGTATGCGTATGGATCAATTGTTTGATGAAGCCGAACAAAAGGCATCTGAATTAGCGCAAGTGCACAAGCAAAATTTGTCTGCCGTGCATTTTTTTCAAGCCGCGCTGAGCTATCCCGAAGTGCTTGAATTCTTGGTCGAAAACGGCTTCGAAGATCTTGATAACGCCACCAAAGAGATTATCAATGCGCTTCCCACCTATGCGGGGCGCGAATCCGCTCAACTTGATTTAATGCGCTCCAACATGACCACTGGTTTCTATTACGCCGAATTTATGGAAGAGCATAATTTTGACACAAATCACTTTGATCCTGTGGTGCTTTTATATGCAACCGCTTGCTCCATTCTTGAGATGAATATTCCGGAAGTTTACAAGCACGGAAAAACGATGGAGCGTGTGAGTGAGCTTTTGACAACAATTGAGAAAAATCACGAACCTCAGCTTCAGGAAGAGCCAGAGCCCGAAGGCGTGACCATCGTGATTCAGCAGCATTTTAGCGGCCGCCCGAGTGAATCGGAAGTGAAAGAGAGAATGTTGGGGGTCAGTGACATCATCAACTCCGCCCTCGCCAAGGGTGGCGTTTTTGCGAACCCCGCTCCGCAAGAGCACCATATCAATACCGGTAAAGCGGAAGAGCAACAGCCACAGAAAGAACAACAAAAAGATAAGGGTGGCTCTGACTCCCCGCCAGAAATTGAATCCGTCTTTAAAGACGCGCATGAAAAAATGCGTTACCAGCGTTTGCCGGAATTGTTAAGCCAGCGCGTGATTGCGCAACCGGCCGCCGTTGAGGCTTTAAGTAAGGCGGCCTTGCGGGCAAAGGCGGGATTGATTGAGAAAGATAAAACCCAAGGTGCCTTTATGTTCACGGGGCCAACAGGGGTTGGAAAAACCGAACTGGCAAAAGCCTTTGCGGCAGTTTTGCGCCGTCCCTTTATCCGTTTTGACATGTCGGATTACACGGAATCGCATGCGGTCTCAAAACTCATCAGCGCGCCACCCGGTTATGTCGGCCACGACCCGAACGGGGGGGCGCTTCATAAGATGGTGCGGGCAAACCCGAATGCAGTGTTGCTTTTGGATGAGGTGGAAAAAGCTCATCCAGATATTTATGATGTTTTTCTACAAATTCTGGACAATGCCAAATTAAAAACCGCGTCTGGGGCGGCTGTTGATTTTTCGAATGTCACCTTGATCATGACCACCAATGCAGGCGCAAGTGATGCGGCGCGCCGTGGGATTGGTTTTCTTGGGACAGATTTCAATTCTGACGCTCAAGAAGACGCGCTTAAAAGATTTTTTAAGCCTGAATTTCGCAACCGCCTTGATGGCATTATTCCGTTTCATGCCCTTGATAAAAGTGCGATTCGCTTAATCCTCGATAAATTCATTCGTGAAATGAGTAACCGCGAATTTAAAGATCGTGGGATCACGGCGGAGTTTTCCGAGGCCGCCAAGATGTGGCTTGCGGAAAATGGTCATGATCCGGCGATGGGGGCGCGGCCTTTGAAACGCTTGATCGCAACACAGGTGAAAGATCAGCTGACCCAAGAGATTTTGTTTGGGGCTTTGGAAAAGGGCGGCAATGTCTTTTTTGATCTCAACTCCGACAAAAGTGGCTTGCGTTATGATGTGCGTGATTCCGCATCATCCCCTGCATCACCCAGTGTACATTAAAGCCTGATATGCTTATGATGGGGGCGAGGTTTTACGATGTCCCCTGATGGTTCTTCTCCTTTGATTTTGATTGCGGATGACAGCGAAGTGTCCCGCGAATATCTGGCCGCGACGTTGGAAGCGGCGGGTTTTCGCACACTCAAAGCCATTGATGGCGGGAGTGCTTTAAAAGTTGTCATGGAACATGACGTGGCGGTTGCCATTATTGATCATTTTATGGAGCCCAAAGGCGGGTTTGATTTTGCACGCAATATCCGCGATTCCGGATTAAACGTGCCGATGATCATGGTCACCAACGAAGAAACATCCGATTTATTGGTGGAGACATCGCGCCACGGCATTGGCGGGTTTTTGCTAAAGCCTGCTGATCCCCACCGCTTGGTGGAAGCGGTCAAGCGCGCGCTTCGTCTCAAAGCCCCATCAAAACCGCAAGAGATTCACGCTTTTGCGGAAAATATTGTCACCGGGACGCACTCAAAACACACACCGGATGAGCTGTTGCAAAAAGCAATTCAATTGGCGCAACAAAATGCCATGGGGTGCCATGGCGGGCCGTTTGGTGCATTGATTGCTGATAAAGACGGGCGCATTTTGGGTCAAGGTGTGAATGGCATCACCTCACGTTCTGACCCTACGGCCCACGCCGAAGTCATGGCCATTCGCCAAGCGACCGAAAGTCTCAATCAAACACATTTGCGGGGTTGTATTTTATATGCATCCTCGGAACCAACAACGATCGGCAAGGCGTTGATCGCGGCTGTGGGGCTTGAACGTGTTGTCTTTGCCTTAAGCCATGCGGATGTGCGCGATTACATGCCGGCCTCAACCCCCAATCCGCCCCCGGTTTACGAACAAAAATCCATGGATGAGGCCGTCACGATGATCAAAGCATGGGCGTGCTTAAAAGATAGATTATCCGATTAATCCTGCGATCAAGGCTTGATTTCGCGGTCAAATTACGCCAACACTCATCTGGTGTGGCTCTAAGCGCAAAAAGGATGTGTGATGGGTTTTGTAAAAAACTTTTTTTCAATTATGGGCGCGTTATCGCCTGTGCATATTTGGTGGTTGAAAATCACCACGCGCGCACAGCTTATTGGCCATGATATGGCGGGCAACGCTTATTTTGAAAGCAAGCCGCGCCCAGGCACGAAAAAAAATCGCCGCTTTGTCCTTTATAAAGGTGAGGTGGAAGCCACACGTGTGCCCCCCGAATGGCACGGGTGGATTCATTACCAAACCGATGTCGTGCCGCAAGATCATGGCCCATCCTTTCGCAAAATTTGGCAAGCCCCACCTCAAGCCAATCAAACGGGCACACAAAATGCGTGGCGCCCCCCGGGACATATGTCGCAATCGGGGCAACGCCCCAAAGCCACGGGCGATTACGAAGCCTGGACACCACCCCAATAATTTTTTGATATGTGATAAAGGAAGCAAAGAAACATGAAACAGAATTTGGTTGAAACACTTATCGGAGCCTTGGTCATTGTGATCGCGGTCGGGTTTTTAATTTACTCAACCCGCACGGCGAATGTCGGTGATGTGAAAGGCTATGAAATTGTTGCCGATTTCTCATCAATCGGCGGGTTAAAAGCGGGGGATGAAGTGCATATCAGTGGTGTCAAAGTGGGCCAAGTGGCACGTGTTGAGCTTGATTCCAAGGCATATTTGGCGCGTGTTGTCATGACCGTTGATGGGGCGGTTCAGCTTCCCAGTGATACGGCCGCGACGATCACCAGCGCAAGCTTGCTGGGTGGTAAAATTCTCTCCCTCATCCCTGGCGGCGCGGAAGACATGTTAAGCCCGGGCGGCAAGATCGAATATACCCAAGCTCCGCAAAATCTTGAGGAATTATTGGGTAAATTTATTTTCTCCGTTCAAGATACCAATGAGAAAGATGCTCCCGCGGCTGCGCCGTGATTTTTATGTTGCGGCTGTGGCTTTGTCTTTTTGTTTTTGTTGGGGTGGCGGTTTCCAACGCGGCACAGGCTTTGGAATATGAAGATTACCCGCTGGTGAAATTGCGCTCCCTTGATAAAATTACCGCACGCACCATGACCTATGAGGCCAAGGTCGGCTCGACCCTCAAATTCGGGGATTTATTCATCAAAATTCAAGCATGCCGCAAACCGCCTCCGGTTGAAAAAACCGAAGCCGCCGCCTTCTTGCAAATTTGGCAACAAAATGACCAAGCCCCCAAAAAAGAGGCGGCACAATCCGCATGGATTTACAGCGGGTGGATGTTTGCCTCGTCCCCCTCTTTGTCGGCGATGGATCACCCGGTTTATGACGTGTGGGTGGTGGATTGCACGGGCCGCGACCCCGAACCCGTGCCCGTTGTGGAAGAACCAAAGCCCGAACCAGAATCGCAAGAAGAGGCCATAACGCCCGATCCCACAGCTGAATCAACTTCTGAATCAACGCCAGGTTCAACGCCGGAGCCCGCACCTGCGGTGGATATTCCCAGTGAAACCGAGGCGGGGGGTGCTCCCGAACCACAAGTCGCACCCGAGCTTGAACCTGCATTGGAGTCGGAACCATTCGTGCAACCGCTTGCGCCGCGTGAGGAAGAAAAACCCGCCCCACCATCTCCCAGTTTTGAGGGGATCTATTAAAATCCGTTTGGCACGAAATTTTTGTGCGCCAAATGATGTGAAGGCTTATCAAAAACGCGGTTCCTGATTAAGATACGCCCATATGATAACAAAAAAACGGGGCAGAATTTTTCATTTTGCGCTGGTGCTGGTTTTATGCTGCGCCGCGCTGATGCCTGTTGCCGCAATCGCGGCGACACCGGTCGTGCCGGGGGCGGCGGATTCGTCGCGCGTGCAAGCTCCGGATTTGACGGCACCCTTGCCGGCAAGCAAAACGCCCAAACCCGATGCATCCCAAGCATTGCCAATCTTTAACGCCCCGCCGGGGTCTGAGCAAATCACCTTTCGCCTCAATAACGTCGTCTTCTCCGGCATGTCGGTTTATAATGAGGATGATTTGCGGGAGTTGTTTCGCCAAGAACGGTACCAAGATGTCACCTTGGCTTGGGTCTATGAGCTGGCGGCGCGGGTCACGCAAAAATATCGCGCGGCCGGATATCTTTTGTCTTATGCTTATGTGCCCGATCAAGAAATTGTTGATGGGTCGGTTTTGCTGCATGTCGTGGAAGGCCATATCAACCGCGTGGTGATCGAAGGACCACCCCCCGCCGGCATGGCATTGATTCAGCCTTATTTTAACCGTATCACCCGCAATCACCCCATTCGCGAAAACATCTTGGAATCGACCTTGCTGCGCATCAATGATCTTCCGGGACTTGGATATCGGGCGGTGTTGTTGCCCGAACCCCAAAGCAAAAACCCGGCCGATTTCGTGCTTCACATGGTTCCCATCCCGCCGCAAGCCCGTATTTCTGCGGGGTTTGACAATAATGCGTCGCGCTTTTTGGGGCCGCACACGGCTTATGCCGCATTGACGACAAGCTTTTTACCTTTGCAGCAAACAAGCCTTTATGCTCAAACCAGCTTGCCAACAGACAAGTTTAATTTCTTTTCTCTCACCCATGCGGCGGCCTTAAGTCGCGGGTGGACGGTTGAGGGAATGGCGAATGTCACCCGCTCCCGCCCTGGGTTTACCTTAAAATCGCTGGATATCACCTCAACAAGTGTCAGTTGGGGGGCGGCGGCCAATTACCAAATTTTGCATCAACGCGATTATAATCTTTTGGGAACAATGGGTTTTGAAGGGCGCGATGTGCGCAGCAATTTTTTTGATGATCAACCCTTAACCCGCGATTCCATCCGCAGCATAAAAGCCGGATTGTCCTATGACATCATCGATAGTTTCGGCGGAATTAACGCGGCCACCTTCAAGGTGACCAAGGGCGTTGACGGGCTTGGCGCAAGCAAGGCGGGAGCTCAAAATTTATCGCGCTCAGCGGCAAAGCCGGATTTTCTTAAGCTCAATATGTCCGCCTCGCGCTTGCAACGGCTTGATGAGAATTGGAACATCAAGGCTCAGGTGACGGGGCAAATGGCCAATGAACCGCTTTACGCATCGGAAGAATTTGGCGTCGGCGGAGCCGAAATCGGCCGTGCCTATGACCCATCCGATATCACTGGGGATGAGGGGGCGGCGGCCGGGTTGGAATTGCGTTATCTTGGTTTTCGCACCTTGCAACCCGTGAATTTTGAACCGTTTTTATATTACGATATCGGGTTTATCTCAAACCGTGATACGGGCCAGCCCGATTATCAATCGCTTGCATCTGCGGGCGCGGGGGTGCGTTTTGCAACCACCACCGGCCAGTCGGGAAGTATCACCATCGCCGTGCCTTTAACCAAGGATGTCACCGCCCCAATTTACGGCGGATCCGAAACCGCCCCGCGCATTATGCTCCAGTTCAGCCAAAGTTTTTAAGTGCAGCATTTTATGATTTACAGTACTGGGTTGTACTATAAATACCTCTGAAACACGCCCTCTCGCCGCCACTCAAGCCCCCTTCCAAACCCTTCAGACATCAAAAAGAAACACCCCAAACATTTATATTATGTAGAATAAAACAGAATTCTGAGACTAAATTACCCTGAGTTTTGTCAAAAATTGCTGCAGCTTTGTTGCAGCAAAAAATCGCGTTCCCCTATTTGTCGCAAGTGCGCCACACCCCACCGAAAGATTGCGTTTTCACATCAAGGGCTTGGGGTGTCTTTTATATCCATCTTGTGATAAAATGAAATATTATTGCGACACATGTGCGTGTGAATAAAATCGAGCTTTTTTATTTCACGTTACATACAATCGTAATGATGACAAGCATATTAAAAGGTCCAGAATGGATTTGAACGCGTCACATAAGGGTTTTTTGAAGATCAGGGGCATCGCCTCTGGGTTCATTTTTGGCCTTTTTTTGGCGGTGATGTTGGCGCCCCACGCGACTTATGCGAACCCCGAGGGCGGGGTGGTTGTCGGCGGTCTAGCCACCATTCAAAATTCTGAAACCCGCGTTGATATTCATCAAAGCACGCAACGCGCCGTGATTGATTGGCGCGGATTTGACATCGCCCCCGGCGAGACCACCCAATTTCATCAACCAAATTCGGCCGCGATTGCGCTTAACCGGGTTAAAAATTCGACCCAACCCTCGCGCATTGACGGCACATTAAAGGCCAATGGCAATGTGGTGATTGTCAATCAAAACGGGGTTATGTTTGGTCAAGGCGCCCAAGTCGATGTGAATGGTGTGGTGGCAACCTCGGCTGACATCGACAATGACCGTTTTATGGCGGATGAAAAACCATCGTTTAACAAGCCCGGATCCCCCGATGCGGTGATCAAAAATGCCGGCAAGATTACCGCGCGCGACGCGGGATTGGTTGGGTTTGTAGCACCCCAAGTTGAAAATAGCGGGGTGATTCAGGCGCGGTTGGGGCGGGTGCAATTATCATCGGGTGAGACAACCACCGTTGATTTTTACGGCGACGGCTTGTTGGAAATTGGCATCAGCCAAACCCCGCACACGCAAAAGGTGACAAACACCGGAACAATCGAAGCCGATGGCGGTGTTGTGGCCATGACGGCCGCAACGGGCGGCAAGGTTTTGGGTGCGGCGATTGAACAACGCGGTGCGGTGCGCGCGCAAACCATCGCCCAGAAAAACGGGCGCATTGTTATCTCAAGCTTGGGGCGCAATGCCGTGAAGGGAAATGTTGCGGCCAATAAAGGCAATACGGATGTGGCCGAAACATCCGTCACACTTGCCGGCACATTGGATGTTTCGGGCAAAAACGCGGGTGAGAGAGCGGGCGCGGTTGAGGTGGTTGGGGATCATATCACTTTGACGGAGCGTGCAAAAATTGATGCGCGTGGGGCGAAAGCTGGGGGTGATGTCAAAGTCGGCGGCGATTATCTGGGGTTGGGGGAAACGCCCGTTGCCAAAACATTGGATATCAAACAGGGGGCTGAGATTGATGCATCTGCCACCACGCAAGGAGATGGCGGGCGGGTGATTGCCTTTGCCGATGGTTTGACAATTTTTGATGGGATCATTCGCGCCAATGGGGCGGGGGTCATGGGCAATGGCGGGTTTGTTGAAACCTCGGGTAAATCGGTTTTGTGGGTTGATAAAGGTTTTGCCGAGGCGCGCGGGAGCGGTGGCGGTCGCGCGGGGGAATGGTTGCTGGATCCAGCCGATATCACGATTGATAACACCAACCCCACCGCCAATGTGACGGCGGGGCCCAATTTTCAACCCAATGCCGCGGGTGGGTCGTTTGTACGTACAACCACCATCGTGCCGTTACTCAACGCTGGAACGAATGTGACCATTCAAACCAACAATGATGCCTTTGCGGGTAATGGCGATATTTTCGTCAACAGCGCCATCACCTCAACGGGTGCGGGAAATTTAACCCTTTCCGCCTTTCGCAATATTCAGGTGAACTCCGCCATCACGCTCCAAGGCGGGTCAATTTTGCTGCGCTCCAATAATACGGGCGCTGCGGGCGGCGGCGCGGTTCAGGTGAACGGAGCGTTGACCACCAATGGCGGCAATATCACCATCGGCGGTGGCGCGGGTGGTATTACGGCGGCCACCTATAACGCCAATGGCTCTGTGAATGTGGCGGCCGCAGGTTATGCGCAAGGAAATGCCGGAATTCCGATTGGGGTGACTATCAATGCGGCCGTGAATGCGGGCGGGGGGAGCGTTTTAATCAACGGGCGCGGGGAAAACGCCAATAATAACAGCCAAGGTTTTGAACAAACCGCCGGAAATGCCATCAGCACAACCGGGACGGGCGCAATCCGCATCAGTGGCATTGGCCAAGGCCTTGTCGGCACAAACGCAAATCAAACAACCGGCTTGGCGTTGCGCCATACGGTCACCGCCGTGAATGGAAATATTGAGATTAACGGAACAGCCGGCGGCGGAAGCGGTGCCAACACCTTCGGGACATTAATTTCAAATTCTGGCGGGTTGGTGCGCACCACCGGTACGGGGAACATTATTGTCAACGGCACGGGCGGCGGTGGAAATGGTACGGGCGGCGGTGTTTTGGTCAATTTCACGGGAGGTATCAGCCCCACAGGAACGGGAACCGTCACCGTTTTCGGAAGTGGCGGTGCGGCAACCGCGGGCAGCAAACAAGGCGTGGTCATTAATGCGGGCGGGGCTGGATCAATTGTGGGGGCGGGGCGGGCCATCACCATCACGGGCAATGGCGGCACGGCATCCACCGCAAATAATAATCACGGAATTTGGTTAAGCGGCGGCGGGGCAGGAATTGGTGAAGTGACCAATAGCGGCACGGGCGGGACGATCACCATGACCGGAACCGGCGGCGGGGTTGGGGCAAGCAACAATAATCACGGAATTTTTGTGACTGGCACGGGTGCGCGGGCTTTTACCACAGGTTCGGGCGCGATTACATTGACGGGCAATGGCGGGAATTTAGCAGGCACGGGCGGTAACAACCACGGCGTTTACAGCAATATCGCGAATGGCATCGGATCATCAGGTACAAGCGCCGTTACCCTTACCGGCACGCGCGGCGGGCAAACATCAAGTTTTGGAATTATTACTGATGTGGCCAATGGTGTTCGCAATTCGGGTGCATCGGGGAATATTACGCTGCTTTCCGATACATTCTTTCTGAATGCCGCGAATAATGTTGTGGGGCCCGGCACAATCACTGTTGCCCCGCGCACAGGCATCTCCATGGGGGTTGGATCAGGTGCGGGCGTTCTTCAATTTATCGATACGCAAATTGGTTTTTTGAATGCCGCGACCGGATATATTTTCGGGTCAACCGGCACGGCCGGATTAACCGTGAACACGGCCGCATCCAATCTGACATCCCGCAACGTTACCTTTATCTCGAACGCCAATCTCACCATCAACAGTGTTTTGAACAATTTAACCAGCTTAACAACCCAAGCGAATAACGGAGCAACCAATATCAATGCGGTGATTGGCGGGGTGACGCCCGTGGGTGCCATCACCATGACGGGTCAGGATTTGTTCATCAATCAAAACATAACCAGCAATAATAATATCAGCGGTGTTTTCACCCGCGATATCACATTGGCCGCATCACGCACTGTGCAAACAGGGGCGGGGAGTTTGCTGCGGCTTCAGGCGGCGAATAACAATCCTATAGGCACCGGAAACTTAACCCTCAACGGAAATTTAAGTGTCGGCACAGGGGTTTTGGAGTTAACATCAGGTGCAAACGGCACGCGCCCAAGTTGGACCGCAACCGCCACAAATTTAATTCGCCAAGGTGCAACATTCGGCGCGGTCACCATTCAAGGATTTCTGGATACGGTGATTGATCGCACGATCAATAGTTCCGGCAATATTGCCATCACATCCTTTCGGGATTTAACCCTTAACCCAACCCATACCATCAGCTCAGGCGGCGGGAACTCCCTTACCTTACGTGCCGCCAATGGCAATCCTTCTGCCACGGGTGTGTTGAATCTAAACGGGATCACCAGCGTAGGCACGGGTGGTTTGACGTTGATCTCTGGGCTGAATCCGGGGCGGGTTAATTTTACTGCCAACGGCACAAGTTTGGTGCGTCAAGGTACGACATTTGGTGCAATCGATATTCAAGGGTTTAATGATTTTGTGGTGGATCGGGTTTTAAATTCCACGGCCGCCGTCAACTTCTCAAACAACACGCGCACAGTGTTACGCAATAATATCACAAGCTCAGGCGGGGCGGTCACGCTGGGCAATGCGGCCGTGGTGGATGAAGGCCAAACAAGTCAAATCACCACCACCAACCAAGCGATTAATTTGAGCGCACCCATTGCGGGCACGCTAGGCGGCGGTGTTGAAACCTTGACCGTGAATGCGGGAACAAACACGGTCACGGTTGGAAGTGGCGGCGGCATTGACGGCGTTGACCTCAACATCACCGGCGCAACGATTGCCCTGAACGCACCCATCGGTGCGGGTGCGGGATTGGGAGCCACGACCTTGACCTCAGTCAACACGCTGACCTTGCCCACCATCACCGCATCCAGTTTAACGGCATCAACATCAGGTGCGAACCAAGCGTTATTGATCAATGGATCCTTGACCACAACACAAGCGGGCGGCGCGTTAAGCCTCACCAGCAATTCATCAATTTTGAAAACGGGTGGGGGAAATATCACAACCAATAACGGCACCCTGACCCTGAATGCCGCAACAAATCTTATGTTTGCCGCGAACGCGAACGTGAACACAAATGGCGGCGCAATAAATCTTACGGGATCATCGGGCATTGTGAATGCGGCAACGGTTGCGATTAATTCGGGCGGCGGGAATGTCAATGTCAACAGCCCGCTGGTGATTGCTGCACCGTTGAGCTTTGATTTAGGTGCGGGGAATTTGGCATTCGCAAGCACCATCAATGGCGCGGCACCTTTTGCATCTGTCTTTGATGTCTTGGCTGTCGGCGGCGGCGGCGGTGGCGGTGGACGCGATGGCCCGAATGGTGGTGGCGGTGGTTCGGGTGGTGTTGTTGATACACGCGTTACCACCACGGGAAGTCTTTACACCATTCTTGTCGGCGGCGGCGGCGGCGCGGGATTAAGTTCCGCCGTAAACACGGGCGGCGGTGCGGCTGGATTAAATGGCGGTGGAATGGGCGGAAATGCGGGCCCAAGTGGTAACAGTGGCGGCGGCGGCGGCGGTGGCGGTTATTCCGGCATTCGCATTGCGGGAACGTATTATGCGGTTGGCGGCGGCGGTGCAGGCGGTGGGGGATCAAATGAGGGCACGGCCAATGATGTTCAAGCTCCTGGCGGTGGATCACAGCCAAATGGCAATACGGGCACCATGAATGGTGGAAATGGGGCGAATTTCATCACCGATGGCGGCGGCGGCGGCGGTGGTGGTGGTGGATTTTTGGGCGGCCAAGGCCAAACCAATGTGACCTCAAGCGGGCAAGCATCGGGTGGGTCGAATTACTTTAACCCCGCAAATGTAACGGGAAGTATTACTAATGGTAATAATGGTCAAACAGCCGGAGCCGGTGCGGCGGGCGGTGCGGCGGTGGCATTAAGTGGGCCACGCGCAACTTTCTTTAATTATGCGAACAATGCGGGCGCGGGCGGAACGGCAGTAACCACTCCGGCAAATGGCGGCAACGGGATTGTTGTGATCCGCTACACGGGCACACCGGGGCAAGCGATTGTGCAAGGCGGGACGGTGACGACGGTTGGCGGTGACACGTTGGTGACCTTCACATCGCCTTCGAACACCAATAATTTCTTCGCGCCGATCATGGGATGTGCGGGATCGTGTAATCTCACCATCAACGCTAATTCCGTGACTTTTGGTGGTGCGGTGGGCAGCACACAAGCGTTGGATAATCTCTCCGTCACAACGGCGCAAAGTTTGAATCTTCCCACAGCAACGGTGAATAACGCTATTTTCGCACGCACAACCGGTGCGGCGGCAGATATTACCATTCCCGCAAGCCGCGTTTTAACCGCAAATGGTGCGGGTAATGCCGTCACTTTGGTGGCCGGGCGCAATTTCGTGAACAACTCCGGCGCGGGTGCGGTTGTTGCACCCACGGGGCGTTATTTGATTTATTCAACGAACCCCGCCAATGACACGCTGGGCGGCCTTTCCAATGATTTCCGTCGCTTCAGTTGTGATTACAACACACCCGGAACCTGTGCGTTTAACGCAACCATCAATAACACCATCACATTTCCGGGTACGGGTGATGGGTTCTTATACCGCATCACCCCCACTTTGACCGTGACACCCAGCAATATCGGCAATGTCATTTACGGCAATGCGGTGAACTTAACCAATTATGCGCGCAACCCTCTGACGGTTGGGCAATATCTCAGTGCGGCGGATTTTGCGGATGATGTGGTCACAGGAAGTTTGAACGGTTCCACAACGTACGTGCCGGGTCCCGTGAGCGGAAATGTCGGAACATATAATATCGATTACGCAAGCGGATCTTTGTCATCCATTCTTGGTTATGGGTTTACCTATGCCAATAATGCCAACGGGTTTACGGTGATCCCGCGCACACTCACCCCGTCTTTAACCGGAACCGTCAGCAAAACTTATGACGGGAATGATGTGGCAACGCTTGCGGGGTCGAATTTCTCGCTCGCCTCTGTCCTCGCGGGTGATAACGTCTTCATCAGCAACACATCCGGAATTTACGCCAATAAAAATGCGGGCTCGGGTAAAAATGTGACCGTAAGCGGCTTAACATTAGGCGGTGCGCAAAGCGCGAATTACACCCTCTCCACCACCACAATTTCCAATTTGATTGGCACGATTCTGCAACGCGCCTTGAATATTGGCGCGGTTGGGATTGATAAAATTTATGACGGGAATGATATTGCAAGTGTGACATTGAATGATGATCGGGTTTTGGGTGATG
>JAIXWE010000072.1 GCA_027482195.1 Alphaproteobacteria bacterium
CAACTGTGCTTGTCACCGGGCTGCGTAAAGCCGCCAACACTTTTTCAACACGTTGTTTGCGAAGATCTTTGTCGGTTTCGTTTTTCATTTAAATATTCTTTTTTTAGCGCGGACAATAAACTGCGTATTTAGTTGGTTGGCCTTGTGCGTTTGGTTCCGTGACAATGCGCGGTTGTGAAACCGGTGTTACGTTTTGGCAATATTTTTCTTCGACCGTTGCGGTGACTTTTTGGTTAGGATCAAGAACCGGCAAATCAGTGGGGTTTTGTGAATCCTCTATATAATTTCCAACAAGCAAGGCGGCCACGCCGGCGCCCATCAAGACGTAAAAAAGATCTTTCAATTCAAATCCTGGGCCGCCAACACTGGCCATGCGCTGTTCTGGGTCTGGTTTTTGTGGCATTTGTACCTCACTTAACATATGCGTCTCACTTGTTTGGGATTTTGGAAAACCAACTTGGTTCTATAAAAGAACGTGATTTATGTCAAGAAAATAAAGTAAGCGGTTTAGCGCAAGGCTTACTATGAGCAGAATTCATATTCTGCGGCACAATTATGAATGGAATTCATATCTTAAGATATGTGCCGCTCAGGCGGATGATTTTCATAGGATTTGCGAATGAGAGCCTTGGTGATCAAGGCCACCCTTACAACGCTGGATATATTCCCGCTTATGACAAAAGGCTTGACGAAGAAATCAGATTTGCCTTCGGTCATGGATAAGGTCGGGTCAATCGCGCGGACCGCATTAAAGGCTCTGCGAATTTTTGGCCAATGCGCCCAGCCCAAATTATAAGTAACCGTGTAAGGATGGGGCGCAGAGTTTTTGGGATTGATGTCCATTAGCGTGACGCGGTTTCAGAGGATGAATTTTTAATCAAGCCGGATCGGCGCATGGCCTTGATCACCCGGCCTTTATACGCATAGCCAATGGACGGCGTGCGCGAATGATACCACGCAATCGCGCGCGATAAGGATCCGGTTTCATTTAAATGGCGGCGCAAAATCCACGCCGACACACCCATATTGGTGCAAGGATCATCTCGGATCCATCTTTTGGCGGTGGCGTGATTCACACCCCAATATTCCGCCAATTGCGGAACCCAAATCGTATTAATTTGCATTGGCCCCAAATCATGCGAGCCATTTGTGTTCGGGCTTTCAAGCCCGACGCGCCCGCCTTCGACTTGATAAATGCCAACCATCACAGCCGGAGGCACTTCATAAGTTTGTGCGGCCAACATCAAACACGCGGCGAGAACTTTGCTCATTTTCGCTTATCCTGATTTCTTCGTAAAGAATGACATCGGATTTGATTTTGCATCTTGTGTTTTGTCCGCAGCCAGTGTGGTTTCTTTTTGCACGGGCGTTTCTTGGGATGGCGCAGATATTTTCGCACTTGGTTTTTTACCACCCGCACCAGACGACGACGCGACTCCCGCACCGGGTAAAATTGCAATTGAAAGCACTTCCAACATCTGGACACGAATATCAAAAGCGGCCCAAAGCGTTGTCATGGCGGGCGCCAAACCTTGGCGGGCTTGTTCTTCGGTTGCCATGAGTTTGGCCATTTCGCCGAAATGACATTGGGTGTAAATATGCGCGCACATACGCAACAACGCCATTTGCGCGCGCAACGCCTCAATCTCTTTCAGTTGCGGAAATAATTTCTCGCGTAATTTTTTGCTCTCAGAAATTAAACGCTCAGTCACATCTTGAATCAATTTTTTCTCAGGCTGGCCAAAGGAATAAGCCATGATCGAATTCACCACGGGCAATAAAATATTCATATATTGCAAGGTCACTTGATGTTCGTCGGCCGGGAAAAAATCTTTTTCCAATTGTCCCATGCGGATATGGGATTCGGCTGCACCGTCGAAATTATCCTTAAAGGTAATCACCGCCGCCATCGCATCGCGCAAGCGTTCAATATCGGCCTCGCCCGGGGCGCGCCCGGTTAAACGGTACATGTTTGCAATTAAAGGTGAGGCAAGTGCGGTCAAGCTTAAGCGAAAATGATCACCGTCTTGGCCGGTCAATTTCAAATCCGCAAGCTCCGACAACCCGATACTCATTTGCGTGGTTTTGGTGAGAAGTGTTGCAATTTGCTGGGCTTCGGAACGCTGGCGGGTGGGGTCGGTTGGTTCCGGCATCAATTGAATGCGTGTTGATACTTCGGCCACTGCGCTAACCAAGGGCGAGGCCAGTTTTTCCAACACTTCAACTAAATTTTGTGATCGTACATCCATAAACGCAAATCTTTTCGCTTGGGTAACTTTATGCGAGCTATTTCAGTTGTGCAACGACCGATTTCAGGTCGGATGCGCGCCCACGAATAATCTTAATCTCGCCAGAAGCCGCGCGATAGATTGAAAACGGCGTTACATCAAGCTTAAATTCTTGCATCACGCTCATATTCTTTTGCACCGCTTGTGTGTTAATCCCCGCGGGCACCGCAACCGCTTTGCCGTCCATTTGTGCATATAAATCCTGAACCGCTTGGGGGGAGGCAAGAAGTGCGGCCGCTTGATTCAAACTTTCCGGTGACATCAACCCGACGGGTATCACCGCAACGCGCAGCATTTTTTTCTCAAGAAAACCACTTTTGCGAATATCCTTGATCATGTCATGGCAATGGGGGCATTGCGGATCAATAAACACATAAAGGGCGGGTGCATTTTGATCACCCAACGTGATCGCATTTGCCGTTTGCACAGCGGCGAATAATTTTTCTGCGCGCGATTGTGTTTTGCTTTCTGATATTGCCGGAGCAGGAGTTGATGGTGATGGTGTCGCGGCCGGCGCGGAAGAAGGCGGCGAAGCGGGTGTGGTGGGTGATGTTTGCGGTTCCGCCAATTGATCAAGTTGCGGTTCTTTTTGACGCAAATTTGCCACCTGGCGCAATGTGATCGCATCGCCTTTGTTGTTAAATAAAATTCCCATGAAAATGGATTGCCCATCAGGGCTGACATAAAAATATTGCTCTTGGGCATTTTGAATCATCACCCAGCCATTAAAGCCTTGATCATTGCCCAGATAACGCACTTGCGCGCCATCATCTTTCATTTTCTGAAGCGGGGCAGGCAAGCTGGGTTCGGCCGCATATGCGCCCACCGACATCATCATCACAAAGAAAAGAAAAATACCGCGCATGACACATCCTTGTTGAAATTTGTTCTTTTTGTTGTAGCGGGTTTTACCCCCGAAAAACAGCAAAAATTATCAGAAATTAAATTATCAGAAATTTAAAGTGTGATGGTGGGGTCAATGATTTTATAATAATAAAGGCCGCGAATAATCTGACCATTCACATTTGCGTAACACGGATGCTCGCCGATTTTTTGATATCCCGCACTCTCATAAAGGGCCACGGCCGCATCTTGGCTTGCGCGCACATCTAAATTAATCACCGCCACGCCGTCTTTCAAAGCGGTCTTTTCAACGTAATCCAAAAGCCGGCGCGATAAGCCCTGGCCGCGCGCCCACGGGGCGATAAAAAGCCCGGTGATTTGCGCCGCAAAGGCTTGGGCTTCGTTATTTTTGGGCGGCTTGATGAGCTGGGCGGTTCCACAAACCACCCCATCAAGACGCGCGACGAATAATTTACGCGTCGGGATGGTGACAACCCCTTGCCAAAACCGTTCCAAAATATCGCGGTTGGGAAGCTTGATCCACCCAAAGCCCCCGCCGGCCGCAATCGCCGCATCGGTTGCATCACATAAATCATTCAGATCGTTGATCGACAACGCATCCTCAACCAATTCCACCGAAGGAATGGGTTTTAATGTGGGAACTGCGGTTTTGTCCGTCATCATCATGGCCTTTTAATGGGGTGATCTTTTTATTGCAGCATAAAAAAATGAATCAACAGGAAAAATGCACAAAGTTTTTGTGCGGCACTGCAAAAAGTTTTATGGTGGTTTCATGCGCCGCATTCACCTTTCTCTCTCCGACCCTGTTTTACATTCTTTGATAGCGCAGCAGATGGCCATCATTGGCACATTGGTTGACGCAGATCAATGCGATGTGATGATCACAGATCAACCATCACCCGCGCCCGCACCATCATACATTTTCCTTTTGCCAAGCGCGCCCGCACATATTACCGCACCCGCGCAATCTTTGCCCCTTCCGCTTAAAATCGGAAAGCTTGTGGACATGGTGTTATATATAACCCTTGCGCGTGCGCGCCGCGACCATCAACGCAGCGGTGATATCCTCCTCAAAAATGCAAAACTGAATGCACAAACCGGTGACATGATATTGAATGATCACACAACGCGCTTAACCGATCGCGAAGTTGATCTTGTGATGGCACTTTATCACGCCCCAAATCACAGTTTAGATCGCGCAACCTTATTGGCCGATGTGTGGGGTTATGCGGGGAATGTTGAAACGCATACGCTTGAGACTCACATTTATCGCTTGCGCCAAAAATTGGAAACGGACATTGGTTTATTCGATTTGATCGTGACCGATCACGGAACGTATAAACTGATGATCACGTCATGATTATCTTTGATAGCTGAAAAACGGTGTTTGACAGGTGGCCGAGTTTAACCGATTCATCACTTCAAAATTTGTTTTCATCATGACAAAATCATCATACGCATCATCCGCCGTGCCGTGCGTGCCCGTATACCGCGCATTGATTGCCACCGCACTGGGACTCCAACCCCCGCCACCATAGGCAATCGTGCCATATGGCCATCCACGTGTGGATTGCGGCACACCATCCGGCCCCGCACTTGCAATCACAAAGGCCCAACCTTCGGTGCTGCATCCTCTGGTTGGACAATTTCCTGAATTCGTGTTGCCAATCACGGGCGCAGAGCCCGCAGGTGTTGCTGGCGCATCCATATCATCGAGAGCCGGAAAGCCAACCCAACTTGAGGTGTGGCGCAGTTGAAAAAACCCAGTACCAAAGGGACCAATAATGGTGTTCACCCCTCCTAAATTATAAGGGCTTGGATCCACTTGGGCGTATGTGGACCCCTTACCAGAAGCCATGACCAAATCGCGGTTTCCGGCGTATCGTCCGCTGCAACAAAAAAGTGCTTTTTGCGGATGAATATTCATGCCAACAACCGGAGATGCCGCATCATCGCGCGCGTTGATCACCCATCTATTTGCACTGGTGATTCCGCCGGCGGTGCCATCGGTGCGGCATGCCGCCATGACATTATTCGCCGAAGGATCTAAAGCAGGGGGCGCAGGCGCAGGTGTCACAAGTGGGCGCGCCGGCGTTGTTCCTTTTTGCCCGACATTATTATCGGGGCCCAAATTCATTGTGCCCACCGCCGGGGCGGGGCGCGTAAAATATGTATCCGAAAAAACTTCAGATATCCCATAGATGAAAAACCGCCCCCACGAATCTTTCACATCATCCTCGTTTAAGTTCAAGGTACGAAACGGAAGAATGCCGCGGTCGGGGAAACCAAAAACACCAACATCACACACACCCGGCGCGCCCGACGGATCCAATGATTCTGTCCCGCTTAAGACAGTGCGCATATTAGAGAAACGCCCTGCCGCAAGATTTCCGCCATCAAGATAAGGGAAATAAGGACAAGGCAAGCGATTATGCTGATGCACATAGTTTGCAAGCTCAACCGCGATGCGGTCCATTTTGCGTTGCGTTTCCAAACTGCGTTCAAAAAGATCTTGAGTTTTAAGTTGCCCCAATCCAAAAGTCAGCGCGACCGAAACGATCAACACGATCGCCACAACAATGATCAAAATGCTTCCAGATTGCGGCGAAGATGTTACGGGTAACGACATGAGGAAGCCCCGCTGTAAGCCATGAGTTGATCTTGTGTCATCCACCGCACGATATCATCGAAATATGTGTTGCCGGAAACAGTGTTCGCTTGGCCGATTCCGAAATCGCGGTCACCATCCGTGTTTTCTTGTTCCAATGGGGAAGACGGCGCCGGGTTGCGCAACAAACCGGGCACACCCGCAAATGTTCCCTCGCCATTCATGCCGTGACTGATGAGAACAAAGGCAACAGCCGTGGCATTCGTCTCACCCGTGCCGGATGTACCCGCGCGCGTAAAATTGGGACGTGTAATCACCACCCGCGCCGTGCCAGGAACCGACGTAATCACGCCGCCATTATTTCCACGCCACATCAATATGTCGGTCAACGCACCCGCATATTCGGGTGATGCGTAATTTGCACGTTGCGGGGAAATAATACTCCCCACAGCTGGATAGGTGGGGTCTGTGTTCAAGAAAACACGAATATCTTGGTCGGCATCATAATTATTGGGATTGGCGGGCGCCAAACATCCACTGGAACGTTGTGCGCAACAAAAACGCGCTTTCGGCGGGTTCACCGTGTCGGTGCCGATGATCCATCCCGCTTCGCGGCATTTTTCATGCACACGATCCGGATTCTCAGGCCCGGCACACCCCGCCTTATCCGTTTGAAGCGTAAAAACCGGCGACACCGCATAAGTGAAATATTGCCCCCAACCATCTTTCGTCAGTTCAAACGGAATGTTCAATGTTTGAAACGGAATTAATCCTTCGCGGCTTTCGGGTGTTAAAACCGGATCACACGACCCAATGGGGCGTTGTCCGGTCAGATTAAGTTGCGCTTGGGTAATGCCCCATTCCCATCCAAAGGCGGCATCATTCACACGCGGATCCGCCGGGCATGGAAGACGATTGGACCCTTCCGCGAATTCGGCCAGTGCTTTCACCACCAGCTCCATACGCTTTTGTGTTTCTTCCATGCGTTGTTGTTTCGACGCGATATTATAAATGCGAATGGCGGTCACGGTGATAACACCGACAATCAAAAGCGCAATCGCCACTTCAAGCAACGAAAAACCCGCACGGGATGAGAAAGAGGCGGTCATAGGTTCACCTCGGGCGCGATTTCAATCATCACATTGCATGTATTGTCAGACCCGCTTGTCGCATAAACGGTATCATTGGTGCGGCATAAATTATCAACCGGGCCGTAAGATTTAATCACACCAAAACCGGGCCGGCCGTCATCAAATTTTTCATCGAAGACGCGCGCTTGATTGGGTTGCATCATCGCATCCGCCAAATTTTGCGAGTAAGCAGGGCCGGCCGTGTTGATCACATAAATTCCCATCAAAGCCTCACCCGTTGCAAGCGGCCCCGCGGTCAACCCGCCATTAAAAGCCTTTACAATAAAGCCGCCCCGATAAGGTGCGGGCGGTGTCCATTGTGGCAATATATTGCTGGGGCGATCCAAATCGATTGTACCGTACATATCGGCGGCAGCAAGATGATACCAAAATAATGTGTTCTCAAAATCCTGAGCGGGGGTGAGATCTGTGTTGTAAGGCTGATTGACGCGCCCGATCACACCATCCCCATCACCATTGCGGCATGTATCAAAAGGCGTGTTGTCACATCCCGCCAGCCGTCCAACTGCATTGTTCATATCGCCTGGCCACGCCCCATAACGTGATGAAAAGTTTTTAAGTGAAACTTTGATCGCTTGAGCTTGAATCCATGTCGATGTGATTTTTGTGTTTTCAATCATCCGGCCACCGTAAAGAGTGCCGGCCGTGAAAAGCCCGATAACGGCGATCACGATCGTCATTTGCACAAGGGTAAAACCAGATTGGCCACGCGCGTTAAGGTGTTGCACAGCTCTCTCCCACTTGCGCCATCATCATATCTTGGGTTTCCCAAAAAACAATATCATCAAAAACATTTGCCGGGTCATCATTGATCGGAAGATCAACAAGATTTAATCCCGTTAAATTCGTGTTCACCGCTTCTGTGGAACCTACGGGCGGAAGATCTCTTTGTGATCCATTCGTTACATCAAACGATCCGCGCCCATTGCGACCCAAACTGATCAATGCGTAAACAGCCGTGATGGGAGATTGATCACGCGGCACAAAAGAATTGGGATCAAGATTCGCAAAAGGTTGAAGGATTGGATTTGTAGATGAATTTCGCGCACTGATCACCATCCGTTGCGCCGGGGTTGTTGCCGGATCGGGCACAGTGCGTGTTGGTGACGTGCGTGTCGCGGCCGTCACGGGAAAGGCGTTGTTGATCACAAGATCTGTATTGGGTGGAAAGGTCACAGCGCCGGCCGCATTTGATAAACCATAGCCGCAACAAAAATAAACTTTCGGTGTCGTCATATGCGTCAGATCCGACGTGATCGGCACCAAGGTTGGGCCAACTTTTTTATAAAATTCCCGCGTGCGGCATTTGGCATGATATGCCACC
>JAIXWE010000096.1 GCA_027482195.1 Alphaproteobacteria bacterium
CATATATCTTTTGGGACAGTGATAACACACTTGTCGATACGCACACACTTCATTGGCGTAAGCACTGTGTTATCCTTGCTGAGCATGGCATTATCTTGGAAGATTCCGACCAAAACACAATCTATCACAACAATGGCGCGCAAAATTGGGAATGGTTGAATCGTGACCGCGGCCTTCAACTTGATTGCGCGACTTATTTGGATGCGATTGATAATTGGTATATGACACATCTGCATGAAGCGGAAATTCGCAGTGGTATTTCGCAAGCATTGAATTATTTTCAAGAAAAAAATATACCGCAATCTGTTGTCTCGAATGGGCGGCGGCGGTCGGTGATGGCCGCACTTGATGCAAAGAATCTTGCGCATTATTTTGAGTTTATTTTGTGCAAAGAAGATTATGAAGGCCGCAAACCAGACCCCGCGCCTTACAAAACAGCGTTGGAGCGCGCACAAAAAATCTATCCCAATTTGAACCCAGAAGATTGCCTTGCGATTGAAGACGACCCATTGGGTGTCACATCTGCCAAACACGCGGGCATGAAGGTCATACATCGCAAATTACACCAATCAGATCCAGCCGCAAAAGACTGTGATATCAGCGCGTTCCACCCGGATGATTTTTTAAACGCCTTAAAATCTTTTATGGGTTAATCAAGATGTTTGATCATCATCAAACATAAATTATCATCGGCAAAAACTTGTGTTCCTTTTGCAACGGGTGTGCGATTATAAACCAACCCAGCTCCATCCGGATGATAACCAAGCTGATTATATAATATTTGCGCCGTGCCATAAGATTTTGTGAGCCCCACGCCAATACCGATAAGTTTATGCCCCTCTTGACGCGCAAGATTTTCGCAATGATTGATTAGTTTTTTTGCAATCCCTTGCCGGCGCATCTGCGGGGTAACATATAAATCTTGTATCTCGGGAATAGCATGATTTCGAAACGCCGCATAAAGCGGAAATCTATTATACTGCACATAGCCCAAAATTGAGTTTTCATCATCGACCGCCAAAAACATAAGCCGTTCCTGTGCTTGGTGCGCCTCAAAACATTGGGTGAAATATGTGGGCGTATTCAACTCAGAAACCTCCCCTTGCGTAAGGGCGGTGAGCCGCGGCACATCTTCTGGCTGAAGAGCTCTTATTTTCACATCAGAAATGGGCATAATTTCCTTACTTTTCGCTTTCTGTGACTTTTCTTTTATTAAAACTTATGCCAGTGTTTTCTTTTAAAAGAAAAGGAATTTTATTGTGATGAGTGGCAATCTCAATTCTCAAACGACACAGGAACACACATCTCACAAAGTTGACATGAAAGATATTGTATCTTTGTGTAAGCGTCGCGGCTTTATTTTTCAAGCCTCTGATATCTATGGCGGGATTAATGGTTTTTGGGATTACGGCCCCTTAGGCGTTGAGCTTAAAAACAATCTTCGTGATTGGTGGTGGGAATCGATGGTGAAATGTCCACCCATTGGCCCTGATGGTGAGCCGGTGCAAATTGTGGGATTAGATAGTGCGATCATTCAAAACCCGCGCGTCTGGGAGGCCTCAGGCCATGTGGGTGGATTCACAGACCCTATGGTTGATTGCAAAGAAACCAAGCTGCGTTATCGCGCCGACCATCTCGTTATTTTTATTCCAAAAGATTCCTCAGAACCGTGGTTAGCCGCGCCAAAAGATGACGAAGAGAACATCGCGGAAAAACGCATTAAAAAATTTGGCAAGGGAAAATCGCTCTCTGCTTATGAGACAAAAGATTTAACCGCGATTGCTGTGCAAGACTTTGATAAAATTATTGGCCCCGACGCGTCAAAGCCCGGCACCTTGACTGAGCCGCGCGCGTTTAACCTTTTGTTTGAAAGCAAAACAGGTGCTACACAAGATACGACCGTTTATCTGCGTGGTGAAACTGCGCAAGGTATTTTTGTTAATTACAAGAACACGCTTGATTCCGCGCGGGTGCGCGTCCCCTTTGGTATTGCGCAAATTGGCAAAGCGTTTCGCAACGAGGTTAATCCGCGAAACTTTATCTTTCGCTCACGTGAATTTGAGCAAATGGAGATGGAGTGGTTTTGTCATCCTTCCGAAGCCGATAAGTGGTTTGATTTTTGGATTGAGCAACGTAAAAAATGGTGGCTCTCGATTGGTGTGAATCCGGATGATATTATTTTCCGCCGCCATGGTGATGACGAGCTTGTTTTTTATTCAAAGAAAACATTTGATGTGGAATATCGCTTTCCCTTCACCGACCCCGGCTTTGGTGAGCTTGAGGGCATAGCATATCGTACTGATTACGATTTAAACCAACACCAAGAATATTCTGGCGTGAAGATGGAATATATTGACCCCATCACGAATGAACGTTATGTGCCACATGTCATTGAACCTGCGGCTGGCTTGACGCGCGGTGTTCTTGCTGTGCTCTGTGCGGCTTATACGGTTGACCCCAATCGCCCAAGTGGGATGTTCATGAATTTTCACCCACGCATGGCACCGATTAAGGCCGCTATCCTTCCCCTCACCGCCAAGGATGGCCAGCCCGAAATCGCCCGTGATTTGTACATGAGCCTTCGTAATGACTTTATGATTGAGCTTGATATCAAACAAAATATCGGCAAACGTTATGCGCGCCAAGATGAAATTGGCACACCGTTTTGCTTTACAATTGACAATCAAACATCCGAAGATAAAACCGTCACCGTGCGCCACCGCAACACGATGAAACAAGAACGGATCGCTTTGTCATCGGTGAAATCATGGCTGCATGAAAATCTGGCGATCATGGCGCAAGGCTAAAAAAGCGTCTTACCCGCGCGCAAAATTTGATTGGCCGCATGGGTGTAATCGCCATTTTCTTCGTGCAAAACCAAGCCGGGGTGCAGTGTCGCAGACGGTTGACGGTCTTTAATGGTGCGGATAATAACACGTTTTGAGGCTTCCCCCGTGCGCGGCCATAACGGGAACACGTCACTCGCCCCAAAACGCCGGCCCAGCATCATAAAAATGCGATCTAAAGATAGTGTGGGATAAATGATTGTTAATGTTCCACGAGATTTCAAAACACGGTGCGCAGACCTTATCCAATCTTCCAAATTTAAATCTTCCTCAGCGTAACCATTTGCAAATTTCTTAAGGGGATCTGGCGACGGTGTATGCGCGCCCGCCTCGTAAAAAGGCGGGTTCATCACCACATGATCAAAGAAAGGTTTTTCATCAAGTCGAAAATCACGAATATCGGATTTTATAAATTGTGTGTCTTGGGCGAAATCATTTATTTCAATATTTTTCTGTGCCAAGTCTATAAAATTTTGGTCCCAATCAATGCCGGTCATATAACAATCGGGAACACGATATTTCACACACAACCCCACCGCCCCGACACCACAACCCATGTCCAAAACATGATCCTGCGCACGCGCCGGACAAGCAGAGGCCACCATAACACTGTCAAGCGATGTGCGAAAACCGCCTTCAGACGGCTGAAACAAGCCCACACGGCCATCCAAGACATAAGTTTCCGGTTTTTTTATAACTGACATATCAATCATTATAGAAGGTATTTGGCAATTGGCTAGTGATCGCGTATAAACTGTGCGCATGAAAATATCAAAAGACATGACGTCACCCCTTCAATCTTTGCATGAGCGTTTGCAAGATAACATGTTGGCTGTGAATGACGTTATTTTATCACGCATGCATTCTGATATTGCACTTATTCCACGCATGGCCGGATATTTGATTGCGGCTGGCGGAAAGCGTTTGCGCCCATTGATGACCCTTGCCTCCGCAAAGCTTTATCATGATGATATTACAACATTACACCCCTTGGCGGCAGCGGTTGAGTTTATTCACACCGCCACACTTCTTCATGATGATGTCGTTGATGAGAGTGCGTTGCGACGCGGCCAATCGTCCGCAAATCATTTGTTTGGCAATGCTTCTTCTGTGCTTGTGGGTGATTTCTTATTCGCGCGCGCCTTTGAGTTAATGGTTGAATCTGGCTCACTTAATGTTTTGCGTACCCTTTCGCGCGCATCTGCAATTATCGCAGAAGGTGAAATTTTACAACTCTCTCTTCAAGGGCAAACAACTACAAATCTTGATCAATATCTTCAAGTGATTGGATCGAAAACAGCCGCTCTTTTTGCGGCCGCAACCGAAATCGGCCCCATGATGACGGGCCAAAATGAGGCTCAGCAAAAAGCCTTGTATGATTACGGATATAATCTTGGTATGGCATTTCAAATTGCTGATGACATGCTTGATTTCTCCGCCCCGGAGGATTTAGGAAAAAATAGCGGCGACGATATCAAAGAAGGAAAAATGACCGCACCAATCATTTTCGCACTCCTTCACGGATCCTCATCACAACAAGAAACTTTAAATAAGATTCTTAAGAAAGATAATTTGGAGTCTGAAGATATGCACACCGCGCAAACGATCCTCAAAGACACGAACGCGTTTATTCATACAGAAACACTCGCAAAAACATATGTTTTAAAAGCGGAACAAGCCTTACTGACCGCTCCCACATCAGCTTTGCGCAATGATCTTACCGAGCTTGCACATTTCGCACTCACCCGCGGGAAATGACCCTTGAATCAAAGATCAATTTTTCTTGAGCTGTAATAAAACCGCAAACGGATTATCGTCTTGCTTTGCCTCAGCCGAGAAAACACGCGGTTCACGATCTTGAGATTTCTCTTTCTTATCGCGACGATCAAATTTCTCTGATCGCTTATTATCGCGCGACTCGTCGCCAGGGCGCACAAGTTTCGTTTTCTTCTTAAAATTATCGCTTTCAGGACGAATCTGTGTTTTTTCACCTTTAACACGATCTTGTTTTGTGAATTCGCGCTTAGGTTTCTCACGCTCAGGACGCGAGGAGCGTTGTGCTTGTTCTTGATGCGCTTTACCACGACGCAAGATGAATTCATCAAGTGATGGCTTCACTTTCACAGTCTCCGCAGGAGGATTTTCGTCTTGTGAAGATGTTTCTGATGTTTCTGATGTTTCTGATGTTTCTGATGTTTCGTGTGTCTCACTAACCTCAGCGGCTTCAAGAACAACGGGGGCTGGAATATGTTTGTGGCCCATCGCCTCCAAAATCGCATATAAATCAGCGATGGAGCATCCCATCCATTCCGCCATCATATGTGTCGGGCGAAAACGTCCGTCTTTGGCACTGTCATAAACGGCGGAAATCACGCGGTCGAGCATATCAATTCGAACAGCGCGCGGACCATAAACGGGATAGCCAATTACACTTAAAAATTCTTTATCACTATTTTCAATATCGATGACAGTGGACACTGCGCCATCGCGCGGAACCGGTGCAGGCAATGGCTTATCATGATACAAAGACCACAAAAGTGCCCGCAAACGTATCGCAGCGGGTTTGTTCAAATCTGGCAAGAAGGCCAATAAAGGCCCAAGTTTCACTTTCTTAGCACGCAAAATTTTACGGCCATCGGCATCAAGCTGACTGATTGAGCTTTCTAATTCCTGACGTGACACCACACCTAAATTTTGAAAAAGCTTATAAGCAATATCTTGCGCAGAACCGCTCAGTTCTTCTCCGGCGACAAGATTCATCAAAGGCTCTAAAATTTGATAGATATAAGCTTTTAACCACAAAGATACGTGATCGTTGATAGCGTCCTCAGCAAATGCGGGATCTGTGATCACAATACGCGGCTGAAGAATAGATTCCCCCTTCTCCAGTTTTGCAAAAATATGACCCGGTAAAGGATTGGTGGAATCGGGTTGAAAATACAAAGCTCCATCATCTTTTAAGGAGATTTGCTTCGGCTGGGCCGTCAAAATATTAGTCACGAGGATCCTTTCCAAAAAGTGATTAAAGATGATTGTTTATAGCGTTATTGCAACACCCATGCAATAACGGCGTTCAGGCATTTTCGACCAGCTTTTGTAACGCGCAAAGACTGAGGATCGTCGTGCAAAAGCCCCTCTGAAATCAAGGCCTTGATGCGTTCCTTATTTAAAGGATCTTGTGTTTGCGCGAGAGATTTTAAACGCTCCAGCTCAATCCCTTCCTCAAGCCTCAAGCCCATCATAACAGCTTCTTCCAAACGCTCCCGCGAGGTTAAATTTATAAAAGGATGATAACCATGGCCATCTTTTTCAACGCGCTCCAGCCAAATATCGGGCGCGCGGTGCGCACGCGTAGTGATAAATTTACCGTGAGTTTGTAGCCGCCCATGCGCCCCAGGGCCAATGCCCGCATAATCATGATACCGCCAATAAATCAGATTATGGCGTGATTCCTCACCTGGCTTACAAAAACTTGAAACTTCATAATTTGAGTAACCATGTGCCGTCATAATTTCATGCGTAAGATCATACAAGCGATCAATATCTGCATTTGGAAGAGCGGTGAAATCACCACGTGCATGATGAAGATAAAGCGGCGTGCCTTCCTCAATCGTCAATTGATATAAAGATACATGACCCGCCATCAGATCTAAGATTATATCTAACTCCCTCTCCCACGACGATTCTGTTTGCGCGGGCCGGCCATAAATCACATCGAAACTCATACGCGGAAAAATATCTTGTGCAAGATGAATGGCTTTTTTTGCTTGATCAACATCATGGTTACGTCCCAAGAATGTTAAATCTTGTTCAATCAATGACTGCACACCCAATGAAATTCGGTTTACTCCACAATCACGGAAAGCTTTGAATTTCAGGCTGTCGACGGTGGTTGGATTTGCCTCCAACGTCACTTCATACACCGCACTCATTCCCCATAAATTTTGAATGACATTTAAAACATGATGGACGGTTTCCGGATCCATCAAAGAGGGCGTGCCGCCACCAAAAAAAACAGTATCCACCAAGCGGGGACCGGTTAAATCATAAACCGTGCGTAACTCTCTCTCATAAGCGCGCCGCCAACGTGCTTGATCAATATGCGTTGCGACATGGGCGTTGTAATCACAATAAGGACATTTTGAAACACAGTAAGGCCAGTGAACATAGATACCAAAACTCATGCGCTTAACATGACATCCAAAAGTTTTTCTAAAGCGCGAATGCGATGGGAGTATGATTTTTTCTCGACAATACTCATCTCACCAAAACTGCGCGTCTCACCCTGTGGCACAAAAATCGG
Organism: Alphaproteobacteria bacterium; assembly: GCA_027482195.1. Taxonomy (GTDB): domain Bacteria; phylum Pseudomonadota; class Alphaproteobacteria; order Micavibrionales; family Micavibrionaceae; genus Micavibrio_B. Next base: position 7,150 of record JAIXWE010000096.1, read on the forward strand.
ATCATAGCCAAAGCCTTGTGTGCCTATGGCTGGAAAACGAATATGCCCCTCAACCTCACCGCGCGTAAAAATAACCTCTTCATTCTGGTCACACAACGCCATAACCGTCACAAATTTCGCCGTGAAATCTTGGGCATCGCACATTAAATTTTGAACCCTTTTCATGGCGTGCGTGAAATCTTTCTCTGGCCCCGCCCAATCCGCAGAATACACACCCGGATCTCCGTTCAATGCTGTAATCATCAAACCGCTGTCATCCGCAATTGTTGCATGCCCCGTGGCCTTCATGGCGGCGCGCGCCTTTAATGCGGCATTCCCCTCAAAACTATTTTCCGTTTCAATGGGTTCGGGAAAAGAAATATCCCGCGCCGTTAAAATATGAAGATGAAGCGGTGCAAGATAATTTGTAATTTCAGCAATCTTGCCAGAATTATACGTAGCCAAAACCAGTGTACGGTTAAGCCAAACACTCTTCATATTTTTAAACCTAATGCCTTACTTTGTAATTCCGCAAGCTCCGAACATCCTTTTTTGGCAAGATCAAGAAGCTCTTGAAGCTGGGCTTCGCTGAAAGGATCTTTTTCAGCCGTGCCTTGAATCTCAACAATGCCGCCGCGGCCAGTGATAACAAAATTGGCATCAGTCTCAGCAGATGAATCCTCATCATAATCAAGATCAAGAACAGCCATGCCGTTATATATTCCACATGAGATGGCCGCCACCGAGTCTTTCATAGGAAGCTCTTTCAAAAGTCCGATTGTTTGTA
>JAIXWE010000094.1 GCA_027482195.1 Alphaproteobacteria bacterium
ATTGTTGCGGGACAATTTCGTGGCCGCCGTTTGATAACGCCATCTCATGAAGGTGTGCGTCCAACTTTGGATCGTATTCGCCAAGCAATTTTCACGGCACTCGAATCACGCGACCTTGTGCGCGGGCGTGTTGTCTGTGATGCATTTTGTGGCACGGGGGCTTTGGGGTTTGAGGCTCTGTCACGCGGGGCACAAAGATGCATTTTCGTTGATCGTGATCCACAATCTTTAAATATTACCCGTGAAAATGCGCGTTTTTTACGATGTAAGGATCAATGCCATTTTATACAAGGGGAAATTGAGAATCATATTCATGCATTAAAAGATGTGAATTTATGGTGCCTTGATCCCCCTTATTATCAAGGATTGGTTGAGAAAGTTGTCACACATATTCCGCCCCGTGATGACGTGGTGGTGATGGCGGAAATGGAGAAAGATACGTCTGTTTCTTTTGACAATATATTTTTTGATCGCGTTTATGGCACAACGCGTATTGTGATGTTATATCACCGGCCAAATATATAAATAAATCAACAAAACGATTCCCAAGATAACCCGGTAAATCACAAAAGTTTTAAAGGTGTAATCCTTTAAAAACCGCATCATAAAAATAATCACAATCAAGGCAGAGATATAAGAAAGCACCATCGCCAAAAGAGCGTCATAAGTAAGAGTAATGTTCCCTTCTTTGATAAGATCCCATATACCGGCCGCACCCACGGCCGAGGTTGCGACAATCGCCAAAAGAAGGGAAAAGCGCGCAGCCTCAGTCCGGCTTAAGCCTAAATACCGCGCGGTGGTCATGGTAATTCCCGAACGACTGACACCAGGTACAATGGAGAGACATTGTAAAAACCCAATCCATAAAGCATCTTTTGCGGTGATGTCTTCCACCACGCGATCAGATTTTCCGATCTTGTCTGCGTGGCCAAGAAAAAGTCCAAAAATAATTGTTGTGAAGGCAATGATGTGCGGGTCATAAAACCACGCCGGATCAATTGTTTTATAAATTACAAAGCCAATAATCAGAATAGGTAAAGACGCAATCAGAACATAAAACATCAATTGCGCATTTTCAGATTCGTCGAACGGCTTACGGCGCGCAAGATCATAGGTTCCGCAAATCATCCCCCAAATATCTTTATGAGAATATGTGCAGACCGCAAGCAAGGTGCCAATATGCACGGCGATATCCATTAAACGATTATTGGTGGCATTTTTGATGTCACCTCCATCCATTGCATGATGAATAAGGATCAGGTGCGCCGAGCTACTGATTGGAAGAAATTCTGTAATGCCTTGGACAAGGGCTAAGAGTAGAATATAATAAAGAACCATAAAAAACTTTTAATCGAATTTGTAATCATCGCCTAGAGAGAAAATGAGAAATGAGATGATTTGGCTTATTGGTTTTTTTGGGTTGGTTGTTGGATTTATTGCGGGGCAATTTTATTTGCTCCATGCTCTTAAAGGTAAATCGCGCCACGAATTGCTTCATGATCGCACACTGCGCTGGAGCTATGGGGTGGTGAATTGGGTGATTGCAATTTTCACCTCAATTGCATCAGTCTTGCTTTATCATCAGTTCTTTTGAGTAGCCGTGAGAGTAAATTTCACAGTTACTTTTTGCGCGACCCATTCAAATTTTGGGTCAGACACCATGCCAATATCGAAAGTGTCGCGATTGATGTCCACTTGCCCTTGTGCGGTTGCGTTTTGATCAGTCAAAGTAATAGTTGCCGGGAAGGAAAGCGGTATTGTTTTTTCTTTTAATTTTAATGTTCCATCAATCTGATATTGATCACCACCTTGTGATGCGATCTTTGTTGAGGTGAAAACAGCTTCCGGAATTTTTTGACTATTGAACCACTCTGTCTGCGGCAAAGTTTTATCATATAAATTATCGCCGGTTGAAGCGGAGGGTAAAGAAATGGTGATGATTATTTTACTCTCTTCCAATTTTTGTGGATCAAAGATAAGTGACGCATTCCATTCACGAAACGTTCCCACAAAATCTTTTCCGGCATGTTGACCAGAAAAACTCAAAGAGCTTTGGGCTTTATCCATCTCCCAATTTTTTGCAAAAGCCGGAATGGTGATAAAGGTAAGGAATAAGCATAAGAAAAGAGTTTTTATCATTTTGCGCGCTTTCTTAAAAAGGGAATCATCCGGGTTAAAACATCATCACGTTTGATAAAATGATGAAACAAAGCCGCGCCGACATGGAGGCCTAAAAGCCCCCAGGTGAGTGTGGCAAAAATCTCATGAGCTTCTTTTGACGAGACGTTGATCATAACTTTTTCCGCATGATCATGAACAAACGAAAGATGGGGCCATTCAAAAAGACCAAACCATAAAGTCGGCACATCCCACGCAGATGAGGAAACCATCACCCAACCACTTAAAGGAAACATGATCATTATAAAATAAAATGCAAAATGCGTGAGTTTTGCGCCCCAAATTTCATAGAGTTTCATACCCTCTGGTAAGGGTGGTGAGGTATGAAAAAGCCGCCACGCTAAACGCACAAAAGCTAAAACCAGAATCGTCAATCCGATTGATTTATGAAGTTGATAGAGTTGAAACAACATCATTTGTGGGATGAGTTTTTCTTCCATCACAATACCACCCGCAAGCTGGGCAAGAATAAGAAACGCCATCACCCAATGAAGGATGATGGCGGTTTTCGTATAGCTTGAGGATATTGTTACAGGCATATCAGCGTGGATTTTGCTGAGTTTTCTGTACGAACTCGGCTTCGATAATAATTTCAACGTCGTCACCAACAGCAGGAAGTAAAGTCATCATGCCGAAATCAGAGCGTTTAATTTTAGCGATCGCAGAGAAGCCAAGAGAATGCCCATCAGCATATTGGTTGAACATGCCGCCATTAAAAGTGGTTGTTAAAGTAACGGGTTTTGTCACGCCATTCAGTGTGAGATCTCCGGTGATTATTCCTGTGTTCTCACCTGTTTTCTCAATCTTGGTTGAGGAGAACGTAATGCGCGGATTTTTGGCTATGTCAAAATATCCTTCACCGCGCAATTTTTTGTCAAAATCGGGAAGGCCTGTATTCACGGAGGTTGGATCAATTGTCACATCCACTTTGCTTTTGGTGACATCTTTGGGGTCAAAGTTAAGCTTTGTTTCAATCTTGTCAAAACGTGCCGTGTAATTTGACAAACCTAAATGCGAAATGCGCCAATGGACACTGGTGTGGCTGACATCTGTCTCATAAATTCCTGCTGGCTGTGCGGCGGGGTCTTTGTTGATTTGTGCGTTGGCATGTGGGCTTAAAAACACCGAAATCAAAAATGTAAAAAGTAAACGTGATATGTTCATGATAACCTCCCTGAAAGATAGTCAAAGATTATCGGTGAACGGCATGCCGCGTCAAGCTGATGTTGGATGGGAGATTGCATATTTACGTCATCATTCCTTTAGAGTAAGATCAACATCATGCGCACGTTGTTTCATTTATGGCTTCACCCATTTTCCCGCAAAGTCCGAATTGTTCTTGCGGAAAAAGGGCTTGAGTTTGATTTGCGTTTGGAAAAAACGTGGGAGCGGCGCACGGAATTTTTGGCTTTGAACCCTGCGGGGGATGTTCCGGTTTTGGTTGAGCCAGATGGTACGGTTTTATCCAACAGTTGGGTAACATGCGAATATTTGGAAGAAGTTTACCCGCAAGTGAATCTTTTGGGAGATGATGCGTTGCAACGCGCCGAAACGCGCCGTTTGGTCAGTTGGTTTGATGTCAAGTTCAACCGTGAGGTGACCGAAAATCTTGTCGGTGAGAAAATGATGAAACGGTTTTTGAAATTGGGTGAACCGCATGGCCCTTCCATTCGCGCAGGCCACGCCAATATTCATTATCATTTAGATTATATTGGGTTCTTAACCGAAAAACGCACATGGTTGGCGGGAGATCGTTTTTCTCTCGCAGATATTGCGGCCGCCGCACATATCTCCGCGGTTGATTATATTGGTGATGTGCCGTGGGAAGAGCATGAAGCCGCGCGGGAATGGTATGCCCGTGCCAAATCGCGTCCAAGTTTTCGCGCGATTTTGGAAGATCGCATTCCCGGGTTCGTTCCGGCCCCCACCTATGAGAATGTTGATTTTTAAGGGTTGTAAACTGTGGTGGGATCAAAGCGTCTCTTTTGTTTTGGGTATGGTTACACGGCTGCATTTTTCGGCGCCGCCGCACAACAGCAATTAGGTTGGGGCTTGTCTGGCACAACACGCGATATCGAGAAAAGATCTGCTTTGCGAAGCCGCGGCATTGACGCTTACGTTTTTGATCATGACAAACCTTTGGGTGACCCGTTTGCGATGTTGGATGGCGTCACCCATGTTTTAATCTCAACCCCACCTGATCAAGAAGGCGATCTTGTTGCCCGCCTTCATGGCGAGGACATTTTGCGCTTGCCCGATTTGGAATGGATTGGGTATTTATCGACGACCTCCGTTTATGGTGATCGTGATGGCGCGTGGGTGGATGAAACAACGGAACTGCGCCCAAGTTCAATTCGTGGATCACGGCGTTTACGCGCGGAGAGTGATTGGATTTCTTTGTGCCAATCACGCAACGTGCCCCTTCATATTTTTCGCATGGCTGGGGTTTATGGCCCCGGAAGATCGGCTTTGGATTCCGTACGCGCCGGAATTGCGCGGCGTATTTTTAAACCCGGCCATGCGTTTAGCCGTATTCATATTGAAGATGTGATTCAAACATTGATGGCCTCCATCCTTCTTCCAAAGGGGAGCACCGTTTATAATTTGGCGGACGATGAGCCCGCCCCAAGTCACGAAGTGATTGCATATGCGTGCCGTTTGCTTGGGCGCGACCCACCGCCCTTGGTTCCTTTTGAGGACGCTAACCTTGCCCCCATCACCCATAGTTTTTATTCAGATAGCAAGCGGATCAAAAATGACCGCATCAAGGAAGAATTGGGAATTTTGTTGAAATATCCCGACTATCGCGCGGGGTTAGAGGCCTGCTTGAAGATCGAAAACGAATATGCGGCACGCAACGAAACCCCGCCATGGGTTTATCTTAATCCTCACGAGGAAAGAGTTTTGGGATCATGAGGTTTTTTCTTATCCCGCTTATGTGTCTTTTGTTTTTCCCCCCACTCGGCGGGGCACAGGCGCAGCAAATAAATTATGCGTGGCCTTTTCCGCCTGAGCGCGATGTTGCGAAAGAGGTTGGTTCTGATTTGATCGTCTTGGAAATTTTTACAACCCAAGCCTGTATGTTTTGTCCAACGGCGGACCGTTTCTTTAATGACCTCATCACAAAAATTCCGACATTGATCGGTTTATCCTGTCATATTGATTATTTCACGGTGAAAGAAGGATCGCTTGCGACACCTGATTGCAGTGCGCGGCAAGATTTTTATGCACGTCATATTGAAGGGTCAATGACTTATACGCCGCAAATGGTGATCAATGGCAAGGTTGATGTTGTCGGTTATAAAACAACGCAAGTTTTGAATAAATTGCTGGGGGCCAATCAAAACCCTATTCAATCTTTGGCGTTAACGCGCGATGAAAATACTGTCACTTTCTCTCCGCCGCAACGCACACCCGAGAAGATGGAGGCGCAGATTTGGGTTGCGGTCTTGCGTTCGCCTGTGACTCTCACGGCAAAAAGCGGAGCGAGTGCAGGGCAAAGTTCCACTTATAAGAATGTTGTTCAATCTTTGACAAAGCTACAAGATTGGAACGGAATGCCAGATAAAATTTCTTTTACACCGAATGTGACAAAAGACACAGAACGTGTGGTTGTCATGATTCAAAATGAAAAAGGGATAATCGCGGTGGGACAAATCGTGTGGGCAGAAAAATCGCCCACATCAGATTAATTGCGCGCCAATTTCACGCTTGGTACATTTTGAACATATTCTTGGCCAAGGCGGCGAATATGCTCGCGGAAACGCTCTAACTCATTGCCTTTGAGGCGGTTATCAATCGTATATTTAACCGAGCGCGGATTCACCTGAACACCGTTCACCAAGACTTCATAATGAAGATGTGGGCCGGTTGAGCGCCCCGTATTTCCAACATACCCAATGATTTGACCTTGCTTCACACGCACACCGGGGCGAATACCTTTGCCGTAGCGGCTTAAATGCCCGTAAGCAGTGCCAAGTTTTGAGGAATGGCGCACACGAATATAATTACCGTAGGATGAAAAGCGTCCCGCTTTTTCAATCACACCATCGGCGGCTGCATAAACGGGGGTGCCGATTGGTGCGGCGAAGTCAACGCCTTTATGCATTTTGGTATATCCCAAAACGGGATGGTTGCGCATGCCAAAACCAGATGTTAAACGCCCAAAAGCAACCGGCGTTTTCATCAGCCCGCCTGAGCGACGAATGGAGCGTCCATCTGGTGTAAAGAAATCTTCCGTACCGTCTTTGGTTTTGAAACGGTATAAGGGATATTCTTTTCCACCCAAAACAATGCGCGCATAAACGATATCGCCAGTTTTCACCAATTCCCCTTCTGGGGTGAGATAGCTGTCGTATAAAACTTCCATTTTATCGCCGTTTTTAACATCACGTTGAAAGTCAACGGTGTAAGAAAATAAACGAATAACATTTGCGGTGATACGATCCGGCACGCCGGCTTTGTCGGCGGACATATATAAAGATCCATCAATCACAATGCGTGCAGCTTGGCGGCGCGCGGTGATGGGTTTTTCATCCATACGAGATTGCAAATCACCATTATTACCACGCTCCACCCGCAATGTGCGCAAAGGATCAATAGCAAAAGAGGCCTCGGTGACAGCAAGGCTTGAGCCCGTTGAATCAGGATCTAAACGCAGGTCGAATTTCTGTCCGGCACGAATTTGGCGCGGGTTAATATGACGTGACACAACTTTCACCACGTCACTTGCTTCTTGCAACGATACACCCGCATCTTCAAGAACTTCGGATAAGGTCTCGCCTTTTCCGACTTTCACCTGAACAAGTTTGGGTTGAAGTGAGTTGGTTTGTGCTTGCTCATCTTGTGCAACGAGGGCAGCTGATTCTTTCGCAGCCGGATCACGACGCAAAGGGTCTTGAAGTTGGGCTGAGGCAGTCAATCCGGCGGCAGGCTCCAAAAGAGCGATCTGCTGGGCGGAAGGGGTTAAAACATTTCCAAGAGCCATTCCAGCCAAAACAGCAAAGACGGCAGACCCACCAACCACGTAACGCAAACGCAAATGGTTGCTTTTCGTCAATAAATAACGGTCGCGCAAGAAAGGCGCGTAACGGGTGATGAAAGATGGGTTAAACAACAATAAAGAATTTTTCTGCATGAGGATTTTGGTTATGGGCGTCTGATCTAAAGGGCGAAGTTTTCGTTTGTGAGACGATAACGCTTTCGGTTAGGACGTTAACTTTGCTAAAGGCTGTTGCGAAGCAAACAGCTTTAACCACCAATATGATGTTTGTTTACCATGGGGGAACCCTCTGGCCAAGTGCTTTTTTACCCTTTCTTTAGATTTGTGAGCAATTTTTAGACATAATGCATCAAGTGCTGATCTAGAATGCAAATCCGTGCGTAATTATTGTTATGTTGGCTCAAACCGCGATTTTTCAACGAAATTCACTTGTTTCTGGCTTCGCCAATGATTTAGGGTGGCATATGGGACATTCTGTGAATAAAGCCCCTTCTGAGGCCTCTGGCCCGCCCCCGCAATCGGAAAAAGATAATTTTTCGGAATTGCTCACCCGTGTGGGTGCTACGAAAGACCGCGCCGCCTTTGCTAAAATCTTCACCCATTTTGCGCCCCGCGTGAAATCGTTCTTGATGAAGGCAAAGCTTTCCCCCGATCAAGCCGAAGAATTGGCACAAGAAACCATGCTCACGGTTTGGGACAAGGCGGCCGGGTTTGACTCCAAACTGGCCGCGGCCAGCACATGGATTTTTACCATCGCACGAAATAAGCGTGTTGATTATTTGCGCCGCACATTAAAACCAAGTTTAACCGCGGATGATTTATATCCGGATCAATATGATGTCTCAAACGGGCGCGGGATTGAAGTCTCTCAAGACCGTGCATTTGTCAAACGTGCGCTGCAAGCCCTTCCAAAAGAACAAGCGGAATTGATCACCAGATCTTTTTTCCTTGATCAAGCGCATGGCGATATCGCGACCTCAACCAATATTCCTTTGGGTACGGTCAAGTCACGTATTCGTTTGGCATTAGAAAGACTGCGTAAGGAGTTAAATAAGAACGACCATGGATTTTAATATGACCCAAAATAATGACACGCTTTTTTTGGATTATGCGGCTGGAAATTTACCCGCACCGCTTGCTTTGGCTGTGGCCACACACCGCGCCTTGAATGCTCAGGCTGATAATGCCATCCGCACTTATGAAGATATGGGCGGGGATGTCTTGGACAAGATGACAGATCTATGCGCGATGAAGGAAGACGCCCTTGACCAATGTTTTGCGCGCCTTGACCGCGCGCGCCCCGATGCAAGCCGCAGATCAGTATCACATGCGCCATTAGTGGTTGAAGGTGTGGTGTTGCCTTCGGTTTTGTCGCGTTATATGCGTGAGCAAAATATCGATACGACATGGAGCTCAGTAGCCCAAGGAATCCGCAGCATGGATTTGGGCCAAGAAGGCGCCACGCGTATTCAACTTTTAAAAATCGCTCCCCGCACCGCGACACCCGATCACGGACATCGCGGCACAGAAATTACCATCATTCTCGATGGCGCGTTTGATGATCAAGGCAAACGTTACACATGTGGCGA